>JAEUNJ010000124.1 GCA_016791145.1 Rhodocyclaceae bacterium
AGCAGGTTGGCGCCGGCGCTCTCCACCAGATACAGCAACGGGAGCTTGTTCTCGAGCGCGATGCGCAGCATGCGCAGGACCTTGTCGAGTCCCTTGGGCTGGATCGCGCCGGCCTCGATGCCCGAATCGGAAGCCATGACCATGACCCGCACTCCCGACACGTAGCCGATGCCGGCCACGAGCCCCCCGCCGGGCAGGGTCTTCTCCGGGTCCGGGTTGTCCTGGCACCAGCCGGCCAGGGTCGAGAGTTCCAGGAAGGGAGAGCCCGGGTCCAGGACCCGCGCCACCCGTTCCCGGGGCAGGAGCTGGCCCCGCTTGTCGAAGATAGGACGGGCCCGCTCCGAGGCGGCCCGGGTCCGGGCCTCGACGGCGCGGAAGCCGGCGATCAGGCGCAGCCAGGCCTCCCGGTTGGCCCGGGCCGTTTCGGTTCCCGGGTCGAAGCTGGATTGCAGGCGGGGCATCAGTCCTCCAGGAACCCGGGGGGCTTGTAGAGCGGAAAGCCGTTGTAGGGTGCGGACCGGTCGTGGGGCACCAGCGGCCAGGTGTGCCGCGCATTGGGCACGCCCCCGTCCACCCGCAGGCAGGCGCCGGTGACGAAGGCGGCGGCCTCGCTCAGCAGGAAGACGACCGCCGCCGACACCTCCGCCTCGGTGCCCATCCGTTGGAGGGGTACCTTGCGCTTCAGGGTCCTGGCCATGGCCTTGACCGGCTCGGGGTAGTGCTCGAAGCCGCTGGAGGCGATCCAGCCCGGTGCCACGGCATTGACCCGGACCCCGGAATGGGCCCACTCGCAGGCGGCCGTCTCGGTGAAGTTGAGCATGCCGGCCCGGGCCGCGCCCGAGTGGCCCATGCCGGGCATGCCTCCCCAGATGTCGGCAATGATGTTCACGATGGCGCCGCCGTGCGGCTCCATCCATTGGCGGTAGCACTCGCGGGCCACCAGGAAACCGCCGGTCAGGTTGTTCCGGACCACCGTCTCCCAGCCCTTGAAGGAGATGTCCTTCAGCGGTGCCGGGTATTGGCCGCCGGCGTTGTTGAACAATCCGTCGATGCGCCCATGTTCGGCCAGCACGTGGGTCACTGTTTCCGATACCGCGATCTCCTCGCGGATGTCGCAGGAGTGGATGCTTACTTTTGCATCCGGGCAGGCGGCGACGATCTCGTCCCGGACCGCCGCCAGCTTGTCCAGGCTGCGGCCGGCCAGGGCGACGCCGGCCCCCAGGCTGGCGAGTTCGTGGGCCGTGCAGCGGCCTATCCCGGAGCCGCCACCCGTCACGAGGACGACCTGGCCCCGGAAGAGGTCCGGTCGGAATACGGAACGGTACGCCATGCTTTCCCTGTCCTCCTGATCCCCGGAAGCGGGGGTTTTACAAACCAAGCAATTGCTTGGTAGCTTAACCGACGGAGGGCGTCCGAGGCAACGGTTGTCGCCGCTCAGGCGATGCTTGGGAGGAGGCGGTTGCCAGACCCGGGGTCAGGCGAAGACGGAAAAGCTGTTGGAAACGGTGACCGGACTCGCGTAGGCGCGCACCGCAGCCGCCCGGACGGCGCTCGATGCCTCCTCCCGCAGTCTTTCCCGTTCCGCGCGCCCCTGTTCGGCCTCGACGGCCCGTTGCTCGGCCTGCTGGACGGCCAAGTCGGCACGCCCGCGGGACTCCAGTTGGGCCCCGACGGCGGCGACCCGGTAATCCTGTTCGCTGGGATCCCGCGGCGCCAGTGCGGCGGCCTGGATGCGTTCGCCCTTGTCGATGTTGGCTTCGGGTTTGCGTTCCGGTGAAGTGTCAATGCCCACTTCGCCGGAAACGGCGTACTGGCGGCCATCGGGCCCATAGACGTAATTGAAGTTGGCGCCACTGGTGACCACCCCGCGACCGGCCCGCAGGTGGGCCGCCTCATGCTCGCGAACCCGGCGGTCGATGGCCTGCAGCTCGCGGACGATACGCAGTTGCTCCGCAGTCAGTTGCCGGGTGGCGGTCGCCTGGGTGCCTTCCCCCTTGGGCAGCGTGCCCTCCAACTGATCCCGGGTGGCCGGAATCTGGACTCCGGTCGCCTGGGAGATGCCGACGGTGCGAAGGGAGATTCCCAAGGAAGCCATGGCGTCAACGCGCAGAAATGCCCACTCAAACTATAGCCGAAGCGTCCGTTGATGGAAAAGGGGAATGCCGTCCGGCATGGGCCCTCCCCTGCGTGGGGCGGGACTGCCGGGAATGGCGCGCCCCTGGCTCGAATGCTCCTCAGGCGCCCCTGGCGCGGAACCATTCCAGCATGCGCCGCCAGCCGTCCTCCGCCTCCGCCTTGCGATAGGTGCCCCGGTGATCGGCGTGAAAGGCGTGGGGGGCGCCAGGATAGACATGGATGACCGATCGTCCCCCCGCCTTCTTCAACTGTTCCTGCATGTCGGCCACCTGGTCGTTGTCGATGCCCTGGTCGGCGCCTCCGTAAAGCCCCAGCACCGGCGCCTTCAGGTCGGCCGCGATATCCAGCGGGTGCTTGGGCTGCTTTGCCGTCGGCGGACCCTCCAGGGTTCCGTACCAGGCCACTGCTGCCCTCAGCCGCGGGTTGTGGGCCGCATAGAGCCAGGTAGTGCGGCCGCCGCGGCAGAAGCCCGTGATGGCCAGCCGTTCCGGGTCCCCGCCGTGGGCGGCGGCCCAGGCCGCGCAGGCGTCCAGGTCAGCCATGTGTTCGGCGTCGGAGGCCTGGGCCACCGGGCCGTCGATGATGTCCTGCACGTTCTTCATCTTCCCGACGTCGCCGTGACGCGCATACATTTCCGCCGCGATGGCGAGGTAGCCGGCCTTGGCCAGGCGCCGGCAGACGTCCCTGATGTATTCGTGCACGCCGAAGATCTCGTGGACCACCAGCACCGTCGGAAGCTTGCCGCCGACACCGGCCGGACGGGCCTGGAAGGCCGGCAACGGCCCGTCCGGGGTCGGAACCCGGATCTCTCCGACGTCGAGCCCGACGGAATCCGTCGTCACGACGGTCTGCGCCGCGATGGGTTGCACGGCGACCGCGAAGCCGGCGCCCAGCGCCGTCACCACGAAGGCCCGCCGGTCGAGGGCCCGCCGCGGGAAAAGGCTGTCGAAATGGGGATCTTTTTCCGGCATGGTCCATTCTCCAGGTTTGGGGTTCGGGCAAAATTACGCCCAAACCGGCCGCGACTCAACCGCCGCCGCGCCAATGACGATCCGAGGAGAATCCCATGTCCGCCCATCCCATCAGCCGCTATCCCGTTCCCAGGCTCGAGGACCTGCCGGAGGACATCCGGAACCGCATCCTGGAAGTCCAGGAGAAATCCGGCTTCGTGCCCAACGTCTTCCTGGCCCTGGCCCACCGGCCAGCCGAATGGCGGGCCTTCTTCGCCTACCATGACGCAATCATGGAAAAGGAAGGCGGCCTCAGCAAGGCCGACCGGGAGATGATCGTCGTCGCCACATCCAACGCCAACCAGTGCCAGTACTGCGTCGTCGCCCACGGGGCGATCCTGCGCATCCGGGCAAAGGCGCCGCTGGTGGCCGACCAGGTGGCGATCAACTACCGCAAGGCCGACATCACGCCACGCCAGCGGGCCATGCTGGACTTCGCGATGAAGGTGGCCTTCGAGGCCTACGCCATCGGCGAGGAGGACTTCGCGACGCTGCGCGCCCACGGCTTCGACGACGAGGACATCTGGGACATCGGGGCGATCTCGGCCTTCTTCGGCCTCTCTAACCGCATGGCCAACATGACCGGCATGCGCGCCAACGACGAGTTCTACCTGATGGGGCGGATTCCCAAGCAGAAGTGACCCCCGCCCTGCCTTACATCAGGACGATGTCGTACTGCTCCTGGGTGTAGCTGGACTCCGCCTGCAGGGACACCGGCTTCCCGATGAAGTCGGACAGCATGGCGAGCGCCTGGGATTCCTCCTCCACGAAGAGGTCGATGACGGCCGGCGAGGCGAGGATGCGGAACTCCCGGGCATTGAACTGGCGCGCCTCCCGGAGCAGTTCCCGAAGGATTTCGTAGGCCACCGTCTGGGCGGTCTTCACCTCGCCGCGGCCACCGCAGGTGGGGCAGGGCTCGCACAGCACGTGGGCCAGGGATTCCCGGGTGCGCTTGCGGGTCATCTCCACCAGGCCCAGCTGGGTGAAGCCGTTCACCGAGATGCGGGTATGGTCCCGGGACAGGGCCTTGTTGAACTCGGCGAGGACCTCCCGCTTGTGGTCCTCGGTTTCCATGTCGATGAAATCGACGATGATGATGCCGCCCAGGTTGCGCAGGCGCAGCTGGCGGGCGATGGTCTGCGCCGCCTCCAGGTTGGTCTTGAAGATGGTGTCGTCGAAGTTGCGCGAGCCGACGAAGCCGCCCGTATTCACGTCGATGGTGGTCATCGCCTCGGTCTGGTCGATGATCAGGTAGCCGCCGGACTTGAGGTCCACCCGCCGGGCCAGGGCCTTCTGGATCTCGTCCTCGACGCCGTGCAGGTCGAACAGGGGCCGTTCGCCGGTGTAATGCTCCAGCAACTGGGCCACCTGCGGCACGTATTCCTGCGCGAAGGCGGTCAGTTTCTGGAAGTTCTCCCGGGAGTCCGCGACGATGCGCGTGGTTTCCCCGGTGACCAGGTCGCGCAGCACGCGCTGGGCGAGGGTCAGGTCGTGGTGCAGGAGGGAAGGGGGGCGGGCCGCCTGGGCCCGGTGGCGGATTTCCGCCCACAGGCGCCGCAGGTAGGCGACGTCCGCCGCCAGTTCATCGCGTCCGGCCGCTTCGGCCATGGTTCGCACGATGTAGCCGCCGGGTTCCTCGGCGGGAAGCAGCGACTGGATGGTGTTGCGCAACTGCTCCCGCTCCGCCTCCCCCTCGATGCGCTGGGAGATGCCGATGTGCCTTTCCTGGGGCAGGTAGACCAGCAGGCGCCCGGCGATGGAGATCTGGGTGGACAGGCGCGCACCCTTCGTGCCGATGGGGTCCTTCAGGACCTGCACGAGCAGTTCCTGCCCCTCGCTGAGGACCCGTTCGATGGGCCGCGCCTGCTGGCCGCCCTGGCGTTCCTCCCAGATGTCGGCCACGTGCAGGAAAGCGGTGCGTTCCAGGCCGATGTCGATGAATGCGGATTGCATGCCCGGAAGCACCCGCACAACCCGTCCGAGATAGATGTTGCCGACGATGCCCCGGCTGTTGGTCCGCTCGATGTGCAGTTCCTGGACGACGCCCAACTGCATCAGCGCGACGCGGGTCTCCTGGGGGGTGAAGTTGATCAGGAATTCCATGGCGGGGCCCGGGTGGGCGCAGGCGGTATCGGGGGGTCAGAAAGGGTAGCCGAAAGCACTCAGCAATTGTGCGGTCTCGTACAGGGGCAGGCCGACGATCCCGGAATGGGAGCCGCGAATTTCCTCGACGAACATGGCCGCCCGACCCTGTATGCCGTAGGCCCCGGCCTTGTCCATGGGCTCGCCGGAGGCCACGTAACGGCGGATTTCCCGTTCGGTGAGCTCCCGGAATCGCACCTCGCTGACCGACAGGGCATGTTCCAGTCGGCCACCCTCCGCCATCGCCACCGCCGTGAGGACACGGTGGCTGCGGCCCGAGAGGCGGACCAGGATCTCCGCGGCGTGGGCTTCCGATTCCGGCTTGCCGACGATTTCTCCGCCGATGTCCAGGGTGGTGTCGGCGGCCATGACCGGGTGGGCCAGCAGGTGGCGCAGCCCGACCAGGCGGGCCCCGTGGGCCGCCTTTGCCCGGGCGACCCGCACCACGTAGTCGTCGGGTCGCTCGCCGGGATGGGCTTCTTCCGACGTCTCGGGATCGTCCCGGGGCGGGGTCCGGAAGAGCATCAGGTCGAAGCGGACGCCGATCTGGTTCAGGAGTTCCCGGCGGCGCGGGCTGCGGGAGGCAAGGTAGATGCGCGGTTCGAGCTGGCTCATGGCGAAGGATCCCTGGATGATGTCACCGGGCCGCCCTCATTCCCGATGGTAGGGGTGGCCCCTCAGCAGGCTGGCCGCCCGGTAGAGGGCCTCGGCGAGCACCACGCGGACCAGGGCGTGGGGCAGGGTGAGGCTGGAAAGGCGCCAGGACTCCTCGGCCTCCTCCTTGAGGGCCGGGGAGAGGCCGTCGGGGCCGCCGATCAGCAAGGTGGCGTCCCGGCCCTCGGCCATCCAGGCGCCGAGGCGCTCGGATAGGGCGCGAGTGGTCAGATCGCGGCCCCGCTCGTCCAGGACGATGCGCCGCGAACCCCCGGGCATGGCCTGGCGCAGGCGGCCCTCCTCGGCGGCCAGCAAGGCCGCAACCGGCTTGCCGGACGTCCTCGGTTCGGCCTTCACCTCGACCAGGTCCAGGGCCAGTTCCCGCGGCATGCGGCGGGCGAAATCCCGCCAGCCTTCCTCGACCCAGGCCGGCACGCGGGTGCCGACGGCGACCACGACCAGCTTCACTCCGGTTCGGCATCGGCAGCCGCGGAGGCCCGGCGCGGCTTGCCCTGCCAGAGTTCCTCCAGGTTGTAATAGGCGCGGATCGCCGGCTGCATGACGTGGACGACCACGTCACCCAGGTCCACCAGGACCCATTCCCCGGTTTCCTCGCCCTCGACGCCGAGGACCTGCCCGCCCGCTTCGCGGACCTTTTCCTCCACGTGGCGCGCCAGGGCCTTCACCTGGCGCGTCGAATCGGCGCTGGCGATGACGATCCGGTCGAAGAGGGACGTCAGCTTGCGCGTGTTGATGACCTCGATGTCCTTGGCCTTGATGTCCTCGAGAGCGGCGACGGCGATTTTCTGGAGCTTGCGGACGTCCATGGATCAGCGATAGAGGGAGTGCGAACGAATATAGTCGAGAACCCCGTCGGGCATCAAATAACGGGGGCTGGCACCGTCCGCCAGGAGGCGGCGCAAGGCGGTGCCCGAGATGTCCAGGGCCGTCATGGGGAAATCGGCGATGCTGCCCGAGGGCGCGGCCGGAAGTTCCGCCACGCGCCGCGCCCGCCACTCTCCAGCCAGTTCGGGCGACATCCCGATGTCGGCGATCGGGTGGCCGGGGCGGGTGGCGACCCCGAGATGGGCGAGCCGGAAGACCTCCATCCAGCGGTGCCAGGTGGGCAGGCCGCGGAAGGCGTCGGCTCCCATGAGCAGGACGAGCGGTCGGTCCGGGCCCAGGATGCCGCGCAGTCGTTCCAGCGTCGCCACGGTGTAGCTGGGCGCCTGCGCGCGCACCTCGGTGTCGTCGAGCAGGAAGGCCGGATTGCCTTCGATGGCCAAGGCCGTCATGGCCAGGCGGTCTTCCGCCGGGGCGGCGGGGGTTTCCCGGTGGGGCGGCCGGCCGGCGGGAATCCAGAGCACCCGCACCAGGCCCAGGATCCGCCGGGCCTCCTCGGCGAGGCGCAGGTGGCCCAGATGGACGGGATCGAAGGTCCCGCCCATGATTCCGACGGGCCCGGCTTCAATCGGCGTCATCGCCGCCGAAGACGTCCCGGTAGCTCAGATAGACGCTCGCCATCAGGGCGGGCGCGAACACGAAGAGCAGGATCAGCCGCAGGGCGAGGAACAGGATGTTGAGCAGGGATTGCGAGATCAGACCGGCCAGCAGCAGGAGCAGCCCGGGGAGCATCACTCCGATCACGCCGACCGTCGCGCCGTAGGCCAGGAAGGCCCGCCAGTTCGTGTAGGCGCCATAGGCGCTGAAGAAGACGGCTTTCGCGGCCGGGATCCCATCCCAGCCGGTCAGCAGCGGCGAGAACCAGAGGGCCATGATCACGGGAATCGCCAGGGCGAGCAGCCGCGTCATCATCATCACCATCTCGGCGGGGTTGGCCCGGTCCGTTTCCGCCAGGTCCAGGCCCGCGTCCAGTCCGTAACTGGCAAGGAGCACCAGCAGGGAGCCGAGCAGGTGCATGCCCCCCAGCCGCAGCAGGTGGTGGCCGTTCCTCTCCAGTCCCGATTTCAGGGCCGCCTGCCCGATCGGCGTGCGCCGCTCGACGGCCCGGCATCCGTTGGCCACGATCAGGTTCAGGGCGGGCAGCGCCAGCGGCAGCAGGAAGGGCCCGATCAGCGGCAGCAGGTTGATGACCAGGGCGACGAACATGAACCCCATCGTCAGGGCGGTCAGCAACGGCGGGTTGGCACGGAACAGGCGGAATCCCGCGATCACCCAGAGGGCGCCATGGCGGGCGGGGACGCGGCGGGCATGCATGGGAATTCAGCGGCTCGGGTGTTCGGGGCCGTGGGCGACAGCGGAAGCAGCGGATCGGTCTTCGGCGTCGCGGGCTGGGCCGGCGGCTGCCTTCAGAAGGTGCCGATCACCCACATGGGAGGCCGCGTCGCCGAGTCCACCGAGTCCCGGCGTGACAGGACGCCGTTGCCCTGATCGTCCACAAGGTAGTAGGGAACGCCATGGGGCGGCGTCACCTTGATCATGTAGAGCTTGCCGTTGACCCGGTATTCCTCGACCTTGTCCTCGCCGCGCCGGATGATGGTCACGGCCGGTTCCAGGTCGGCATCCTTGAGCCCCGGTGGCGGTGGCGGCGCTTCCGGCAGCGGTTCCAGCTTGGGCAATCCCTGCTGGGCGGCCGCTGGCAGGGCCAGGGCGGCGAGGAGGACAAGGGCGGCGAGACGCGGCATGACGGAGCCTTGGTGGGAAGAATTCCAATTCTATCAAAGGTTCAGGAGCAACTCGTGTTCCTCCGGAAGCCGGTCGAAGGCCCGCGTCTCGTAATGCTTGAAGATCGCCTCCACGACCTTCTCCGGATCGTCGATGACCAGCAGCAGGTCCATGTCTTCGGCATTGATCATGCCTTCCGCCACCAGCCGGCCCCGGAACCAGTCGAGCAGGCCGGCCCAGAATCCCGAATCCACCAGGATGAGGGGGATGCGCGGCGTCTTGCGGGTCTGGATCAGGGTGAGGGCCTCGAGCAGTTCGTCCAGGGTGCCGAAGCCGCCCGGCAGCACCACGTAGGCGGCGGCCACCTTGACGAACATGAACTTGCGCGCGAAGAAATGCCGGAAGCTCTGGGAGATGTCCTGGTAGGGATTCGCCTGCTGTTCCAGGGGCAACTGGATGTTGAGGCCGATGCTCGGGCTGCGCCCGTGGAAGGCACCCTTGTTGGCCGCCTCCATGATCCCGGGGCCGCCGCCCGAGACCACCGAGAAACCCGCGTCGGAGAGCAGGCGGGCGAGCCGCTCGGCCAGCGCATAGTGGGCCGAGTCGGCCCGCGCGCGGGCGCTGCCGAAGAAGGAAACCGCCGGCCGCACCGTGGCCAGCCTTTCGGTCGCCTCGACGAACTCTGCCATAATGCCGAAGATCCGCCAGCTCTCGCGGGCGGTGTAGGCCGGCGCGGCCATCCACGGGTCCGTGATCCTCGGCAACTTGTCCTTCGCCTTCATCGTTTCCTTTCCATGGCCACCCTGCTGCTGGTCGACGGATCCAGCTATCTGTACCGGGCCTTCCATGCCCTGCCCGACCTGCGCAACAAGGCGGGGGAGCCCACCGGCGCCGTCTACGGCGTGGTCGCCATGCTACGCAAGCTGGCCGGTGACAACAAGCTGCACGGCGGCGCCGAACACCGGGCCGTGGTCTTCGATGCCAAAGGCAAGACGTTCCGTGACGACTGGTATCCGGAATACAAGGCGCACCGGCCGCCGATGCCCGAGGACCTGGCTGCCCAGATCCCCCTGATCCACGACTGCGTGCGGGCCCTGGGCTGGCCGCTGCTGATGGTGGATGGCGTCGAGGCCGACGACGTGATCGGCACCCTGGCCCGGGCGGCCGAGGCCCGGGGCATGGACAGCGTCATCGTGACCGGCGACAAGGACCTGGCCCAGCTGGTGAGTCCGCGCATCCGCCTGGTCAATACGATGACGAAGGGCAGCGAGCCGCCCGAGGTGCTGGACGAGGCAGGGGTTCTCGCGAAGTTCGGCGTGCCCCCGCAGCGCATCGTGGATTACCTGGCCCTGGTCGGCGACGCGGTGGACAACGTGCCCGGCGTGGACAAGGTGGGGCCGAAGACGGCGGTAAAGTGGCTGGGCCAGTACGGATCCCTGGACCGCATCGTGGCGCATGCCGGCGAGATCGGCGGCGCGGTGGGCGAGAACCTGCGCAAGCACCTGGATTTCCTGCCCCTGGGCCGCAGGCTGCTGACGGTCGCCTGCGATCTGGCGCTGCCGGAGGGCCCGGACGGCCTCCTTCCGGCGCCGGCCGACCGGGAGCGTCTGGCCGATTTGTACCGGCGCCTGGAGTTCCGGACCTGGTTGAAGGAGGTCGCGGCGCCGACCCCCGCCGGACCGGAGGATGGCGGCGTTCCGGCGGCCGCGCCGCACCCGGCGCCGGCCGACGGGACCCACCGGGCCGCCTACGAGACCATCGCCACCTGGCCCGAGTTCGATGAATGGCTGCACCGGGTGGCGCAGGCGGAACTGACCGCCTTCGATACGGAGACCACGGCCCTGGACCCGATGCAGGCCCGCCTGGTGGGGATGTCCTTTGCCACCGGCGAGGGCCGCGCCGCCTATCTGCCGCTGGGCCACGCCTATGCCGGCGCGCCGGAGCAGTTGCCCCTGGCGGAGGTCCTCGGGCGGTTGCGGCCGTGGCTCGAGTCCCCGTCGGCCCGCAAGGCCGGCCAGCACCTGAAGTACGACCGGCACGTGCTCGCCAACCACGGCCTCCACCTGCGCGGCATCGCCGAGGACACCCTGCTCCAGTCCTACGTCCTCGAAAGCGACAAGCCCCATGACCTGGAATCCCTGGGCGAGCGCCATGTCGGCATCACCGGCATCGGTTACGACGAAGTGACGGGGAAGGGGGCATCCCGCATCTCCTTTTCCCAGGTGACCGTGGAGCGGGCCGCGGAATACGCCGCCGAAGACGCCGACCTGACGCTGCGCGTCTGCCGCGAACTGGCGCCCCGCCTCGCGGAGGAGCCCCGCCTGGAGGCGATCTACCGGGAAATGGAGCTCCCCGTGGCGGAGATACTCTTTCGGATGGAGCGGCACGGCGTCCTGGTGGATGCGGCGGCCCTGGCCCGGCAGAGCGATGAACTGGGCCGGCGGATGCTGGTCCTGGAGGCGGAGGCCCATGAACTGGCCGGCCAGCCTTTCAACCTGGCCTCGCCCAAGCAACTCGGCGAGATCCTCTTCGAGCGCCAGGGACTGCCCGTCATCAAGCGCACGGCCACGAAAGCTCCTTCCACGGACGAGGAGGTCCTGGAGCAGCTGGCCCTCGACTATCCGCTGCCCAAGAAGATCCTGGAGCACCGGAGCCTGGCCAAGCTCAAGGGGACCTACACGGACAAGCTGCCGCGGATGATCAATCCGGCCACGGGGCGGGTGCATACCAGCTATTCCCAGGCCGTCGCCGTCACCGGGCGCCTGGCCTCGGCGGACCCGAACCTCCAGAACATCCCGATCCGCAACGCCGAGGGGCGCCGCATCCGTTCGGCCTTCGTCGCCCCGCCGGGCCATGCCCTCGTCTCGGCGGACTACTCCCAGATCGAATTGCGCATCATGGCCCACCTGTCCGGGGACGAGCGCCTGCTCGCCGCCTTCGCCGGCGGCGAGGACGTGCATCGGGCCACCGCTGCCGAGATCTTCGGCATCACGCCGCTGGAGGTGGCGCCGGAACAGCGCCGCGCGGCGAAGGTCATCAACTTCGGCCTGATCTACGGCATGAGCGCCTTCGGCCTGGCCCGGGAACTGAGTCTGGAACGGGGGGCCGCCCAGGCATACATGGACCGCTACTTCGCCCGCTATCCCGGCGTGGCCCGTTACATGGAGGAGACCCGGGCCGCGGCCAAGGCGAAGGGCTACGTGGAAACCGTCTTCGGCCGCCGGCTCTGGCTGCCGGAGATCCGCTCCTCCAATCCGGCGCGCCGCCAGGGGGCGGAGCGCTCGGCCATCAACGCCCCCATGCAGGGCACGGCGGCGGACCTGATCAAGAAGGCCATGATCGCGGTGCAGGACTGGCTCGATGCCGGGAGCATGGGGAGCCGGCTGATCATGCAGGTCCACGACGAACTCGTTCTCGAGGTCCCCGACGGCGAGCTGGTGCCGGTCCGGGAGCAACTGCCGCGGCTGATGGCCGGCGTGGCGAGCCTGCGCGTGCCCCTGCCCGTGGAAATCGGCATCGGTCGCAACTGGGACGAAGCCCACTGACGGTTCCGATGCCGCGGCCACCGGCGATCCACCAGATCAATCTGTCCAGGGGACTGGGCGGCGGCGAGGTCTACACGCTGTTCTTCACGCGCGCCCTTGTCGAACTCGGGTGCGAGGTCACCCTCCATGTGCACCGGGAGGCCGAGTTCTGGCATCGCGCGGAGCTTCCCGGCGTGCGCCTCGTTCCCGTGGCGTCGGGCCGGGAACTCCTCGACGGCCTGCCGCCCTCCGATGCCTTGATCGTCACCCAGACGGCCCTGTTCCCGGATTGCGAGGAGGCGCTGGCGAGCCGCCACAGGCTGACCGGTTTTGCCCACATGCCCCTGTGGGGCAGGAACCCGCGCGTCTTCGACCGTTACCACAGGGTCTTCGCGGTTTCCGGTCATGTGTTGCAGAGCCTGGCGGCCGCGGGTTGCCGCCAGGTGCATCCGGAACCCATGTACGGCATCGCGGAGTTCCGGCGGATCGTGGATCCGCACGGAGATTCGCGGATCATCGCGCGACCCATCTACGTGGTGGACCGGCGCAAGTTCCGTGACCGCCTGATCGGGCTCGTCCAGCCGGTGGTCCACCGGCTGCGGCCGCCCCGCGAGTACGTCCCGCGACCCGGCGTCACCCTCGGGATCGTGTCCCTCCTGTCGCCGATCAAGCAGTTTCCCGAACTCTTCCGGATCGTCGCACCGATCCTCGCCGAGGTGCCGGACCTGCACCTGGAAGTCTTCGGCTTCGGCGGCTATGCCTATGTCCGCGACATGCGGCGGACCCTGGCGCCCCTAGGGACCCGTGTCCGGTTCTGGGGCGCGCAGACGCGGCCCGAGGCGATCTACCCGAGACTGCACTGGCTGCTCTCCGGGCTTCCGGAAAAGGAGGCCCTGGGCCTCAACCTGCTCGAATCCCAGGCCTGCGGGACCCCGGTGCTGGCGGTGCGGGCGCCGCCCTTCACCGAGACCGTAGCCGACGGCGCCAGCGGCCACCTCTACGACGATCCGCGCCGGGACGGCGGGCGGGATTTCCGGCGGGTGCTGGCGACGGCGGTGGCGCAGGCGCGGGAAGGCCGGCGGCCGGATCCGCAACGGGCGACGGAGCACCTGGCGCGCTTCGCCTACCCGGCCTTCCGGGACCGGGTGGCCCGCCTGCTGACCTCGCTTTCCGACTCCGGCTGATCCGCCGGCGCGGCCCGCGGTCAGGCGCGGGCTTTCCTGCGCAGGGCCAGCCAGCCGCCCAGGACCAGCGTCCCCAGCAGGGCGATCTCGTGGTGGAAGCTGGTGTTGCCGATGCCGGCCACCACGGTCACCACCCAGGCCGAGGCCGCCGCCCCCCAGGCGGCCGCCTCCACCCCGTCCATGGAGCGGTCGGGGCGGTGCTTCCAGAGGGCGCCCGCCCAGGCGAGCAAGGCGGCCAGGAAGACCCCGCCGCCGACGATGCCGCGCTCGGCCAGGGTATTGAAGTACAGGCTGTGGGCATGGTTCGGACCCACGTAGTCCTCCGGCCGCCAGGGCTTGCCCTTTGCCTCCACCTGGCGGCGGATCGCCTCGTCGCCGACCTTGCCGTAGTTGTCCATGCCCACACCGAACCAGGGATGGAGTTCCCAGGCCACGATGGCGCGCCTCCAGATGGCGATCCGCGCATTCGTCACGTCGCCCTTTTCCAGGAGCCTCTGCTGCTTGCGCACCACGTCGGCGTCGAACCCCACCGCCGCCGCCACGGCCACGGCCATCGCCCCCACCAGCACCAGGGCCGGCCACCTGGACCGCCGCCAGGATCCGGCGGCAAGGACCGGGGGCACCACCAGCAGGGCCACCAGGGAGGCGCGGCTCGAGGTGGCCACCAGCGCCGCGCCGATCACGGCCGCCGTCGCGGCCGCCGCCATGCGCAGGCCCACCGGCAGCTCCTTCCACGCGAACACCGCGATGCTCGCCGCGAGACCGCAGCAGATGGCGATGTAGGGCGCGCTGTGGTTCACGTGGCCGACGGAATGCAACTCGAGGAAGGGGCGCGAGTGGCTCACCCACAGCCGCCAGGATCCCCAGGCGAGCCCGACCAGGCAGCCGGCAAGCAGCGCCGTGGCCAGCAGCCCCAGTTCGCGCCCGGTAGGCCGGGACCGCCGCAACAGCAGGGCGACGCTGGCGTAGCGCAGGACGTCGTTGGCACCCAGCCACTCGTTCGCCTTGACCCCCGAGAAGGCGGCCACCAGGTAGGCGGAGGTGATCCACGCGACGATCAAGCCGTCCCAGGCGTCCAGGGGGCCGCCCCAATCCCGGTCCCGTCGGCGATTGACGATCCAGGTCGCGGCCCAGGCCAGCCACAGGATGTTCTTTGGCGCCTCGTAAAGGGGCAGGAAGAAGGCGAGGCCGAGGAGCAGCAGGAACTCGACGGGATGGCGGATGGATCCGGCCACGGCCGGCGGGGTGGGCGACATGAAGAGGGCCTGCGAAGGGGTGGGTTATTATAGGGGCCACCCGGTGCCGTCCCGCCCGGCGTCCCCCTTGAGATGGCACGGCGCATCCTCTTCCTCATCCGCGGCAAGCTCGGCGACAGCCTGGTCTTCTTCGCCGCCCTCCAGCGCTTCCTGCAAAGGAATCCGGACGTCGAGGCGACCCTCGCGATCCGCAAGGACTATGCATTCCTGGTGCAGGGCGGCGCCCCGGTACGCCTGATGCCCTTCGGGAGCCGGGCCGAACTGTTGGCGCGGATCCTCGCGGCCCGGGTGGGCCGGCGATTCGACGTCTTCGCCGTCCTGTGGGGGTTCGGGCCCGTCGTCGAGAACGCCGCGCGCCTCTGCGGCGCTCCGCGCCGCCTCTACATCGACGGCCGCCGGCCGGCTTTCTTCCCCGAATGGCCGGATCCCGCCGAGGACATCCAGATCGTGGACCCGGCCTGGCGGGTGTTGCGGCTCCTCGATCCCGGCCTGCCCCGCCCGGATTTCCTGTCGCTGCCGGCCCTGGCGGCCCGTCGCAGTCCCGGGGACGCGATCTGCGTGGTCCCCTTCGCCGACGAACCCCGCAAGTGCCTGGACGCGGAAAGCTGTCGCGCACTGTTGCGCCATCTCGCCGCCCGGCATCCCGGCGCGGAGCTGCGGCTGATGGTCAATCCCCGCGACCGGGGGGCCGCGGCGGTGGCGGCGGCGGACCTGCCGGCGCACACGCGGGTGGTCCGCTTCACCAGCCTGGAGGAGGTGGTGGCGGCCTATGCGGATGCGGCGGGGTGGTATGGCGTGGATACGGGGCTCTATCACATGGCGGCCGGCATGGGCCTCCCCGCCACGGTGCTGTTCGGACCGACGCGTCCGCTGAAGATCGTGATGCCGGGCCAGCCGGAGACCGTCTGGCTGCGCGTGGCCGCCCTCGGCGACACGGACTGCATGGAGAAATCCTGCGCCCATCCCCACTGCATTCACCGGGCCGCCGCGCTCCTCGCCGGCCTGCCGGAGGCCGGCGGCGGCCTGCCGGAGGCCGTCCCCCCGGCCTGCCCCTTGCGCGCCTGCGAACCCGATGTCCTCGACCGGCTGATCCGCCATGAAAATCCTCGTCCTCAAGCGTGACAAGATCGGCGACATGCTGCTGATGACGCCGATGCTGCGCCATCTCCGGGCGGCCCTCCCCGACGCCCGGATCCATGTGCTCGCCAACGACTACAACGCCTGGGTCGTGGAGGGGAACCCGAACATAGATCGCCTGTGGGTCTACCCGAGGGCGCGCCATGGGGCGCAGTTCCGCCCTTCCGCGGTGATCGCCCAGCTGAGGCAATTGCTTCAGCTGCGCCGCGAGCGCTATGACTTTGCCATTGCGGCCGGCGGCGTGGTGTCGCCCCGGGCGGTCCGCCGTGCCCTGCGCGTCGGCGCGGCCCGCACCGTCGCCTATTGCCGGGACGGCGAGGACGCCGGCCTGAGCGATCCCCTCACCCTGCCGCCCCGGCTGCACGAGGTGGAGGCGAACCTCAATCTCCTGACGCCGCTGGGAGTGCCCCCGCCGGCCGGGGTCATCCATCCCGAATACACGCCGCCCGCGGACTGGCTCGACTTCGGGCGCCGCTGGGTCGCCGGGCAGGGCCTGCGCCCGGGCGGTTTCGTGGTGCTGGGGCTCAACGCACGGCGGGTCAAGCGCAAGCCGACGCCGGACCAGATCCGTCGCTGGTCGCAGGCCTTCCGGGAGCGTTGGGGCCTGGACACGGTCCTGATGTGGCAACCGGGCGAATGGGACGACCGGGTCTATCCGGGGGATGACGAGATGGTGAAGCCCTTGCTCGCCGAGGCCCCCGCCTGGCTGCACCCCTTCCGCCACGAGGACAGCGTCTTCCCGGCCCTGGGCATCATCTGGCAGGCGGCCACGTCGGTCTTTCCGGACGGCGGCATCGCGCACCTGGCGTCCGTGAGTCCCGGCGGCGTGCTCGCCCTGTTCGCCGAGACGGACGTTTCGCCCCATCCGGACAACTGGCGGCCCTATGCCCCCTGTTCCGGCTACCTGGAGGCGGTCCGGACGGTCGCCGAACTGTCCGATGACGACGTGCTCGCCCGGGTGGCGGCGAACCTGGAATGCGCGGGGCGGCCGGGCCGGGCCGGCGAGCCGGAGGGCGGGACCTACCCCCGGTAGATCTCCGCCCCAGTCTTCACGAACTCGACGGCCTTCGTCTCCATTCCCTTTTCGAGGGCCTCGGTTTCGCTAAGGCCCTGGGCGGCGGCGAAGTCCCGTACGTCCTGGGTGATCTTCATGGAGCAGAAGTGGGGGCCGCACATGGAGCAGAAGTGGGCCAGCTTGGCGCCCTGCTGCGGCAGGGTCTCGTCGTGGAATTCGCGGGCCTTGTCGGGATCGAGGCCCAGGTTGAACTGGTCCTCCCAGCGAAACTCGAACCGCGCCTTGGACAGTGCGTTGTCGCGGATCTGTGCACCGGGGTGGCCCTTGGCGAGATCGGCCGCGTGGGCGGCCAGCTTGTAGGTGATGATCCCTTCCTTGACGTCCTGCTTGTTGGGCAGGCCCAGGTGCTCCTTCGGGGTGACGTAGCAGAGCATCGCGGTGCCGTACCAGCCGATCATGGCGGCACCGATGCCGCTGGTGATGTGGTCGTAGCCGGGAGCGATGTCGGTGGTCAGCGGACCCAGGGTGTAGAAGGGCGCCTCGTCGCACCAGTCGAGCTGGAGGTCCATGTTCTCCTTGATCAGGTGCATGGGCACGTGCCCCGGCCCCTCGATCATGACCTGCACGTCGTGCTCCCAGGCCACCTGGGTCAGTTCGCCCAGGGTCTTCAGCTCGCCGAGCTGGGCGTCGTCATTGGCGTCGTAGATGGATCCGGGGCGCAGGCCGTCGCCCAGGCTGAAGGCCACGTCGTAGGCCTTCATGATTTCGCAGATCTCCTCGAAATGCGTATAGAGGAAGTTCTCCTTGTGGTGGGCCAGGCACCACTTGGCGAGGATGGAGCCGCCGCGGCTCACGATGCCGGTCATCCGCCCCGCGGTCATGGGAATGTAGCGCAGCAGGACGCCGGCATGGATGGTGAAGTAGTCCACGCCCTGCTCCGCCTGCTCGATCAGCGTGTCGCGGACGATCTCCCAGGTCAGTTCCTCGGCCTTCCCGTCCACCTTCTCCAGCGCCTGGTAGATGGGCACGGTACCGATCGGCACGGGGGCGTTGCGCAGGATCCACTCCCGGGTCTCGTGGATGTGCTTCCCCGTCGACAGGTCCATGACCGTGTCGCCGCCCCAGCGGATTGACCAGGTCATCTTGTCCACCTCCTCGCCGATGGAGGAGGACACCGCCGAGTTGCCGATGTTGGCGTTGATCTTGACCAGGAAATTGCGCCCGATGATCATCGGCTCGCTCTCCGGGTGGTTCACATTGGCCGGGATGATGGCCCGGCCGCGGGCCACTTCCTGGCGGACGAACTCGGGGGTGATCTCCTCGGGGATGGTGGCGCCGAAGGCCTGGCCGGGATGCTGACGCCCGAGGAGGCGCGCCATCTGCTCCCCCTTGGGGCCGCTGGCCCTGAGGGATTCCAGGTATTCCCGGCGGCGCAGGTTCTCGCGCAGGGCCACGAACTCCATCTCGGGGGTGACGATTCCCTGGCGCGCGTAGTGCATCTGGGTGACGTTGGCGCCGGCCCTGGCCCTGCGGGGATGGCGATGCAGGCCGGGGAAGCGCAGGGCCGCCAGGGCCGGGTCCGCGGCCCTGGCCTGGCCATAGGCGGAGGACAGATCGGGCAGGACCTCGGTGTCGCCGCGCTCCTCGATCCAGCCCTGCCGGAGGGCCGGCAGGCCCTGGCGCACGTCGATCCGGGCGGCCGGGTCCGTATAGGGCCCGGAACAGTCGTAGACACAAATGGGCGGATTGGTCTCGCCCGCCGTGTCGCTCTGGGCGATTTCCCGCATGGGCACCCGGATGTCCGGCCGGGAGCCGACTGCGTAAACCTTCCGGGAGGCGGGAAGCGGCTGCACCGCCGCGGCGTCCACGTGGGCCCGGGAGGCAATGAATTGGTCGTTGGCGTTCATGGGAGGGCTCCTGCGAATTGGCCGAAACTACTGGAAACCCCCCCTGAATGCAACCCGATCGCCGCCTAAAGTATTCGGCGCCCGGGCCGTAACAGGGGGAACCTCCGTAAAGGCCGGGGCGCGTTCCCGGACACCGATATCAATAGGGGAGCACCATGCGCAGACCACGACAGGCATTCGTCGCGGCCCTGGCGGCGGCCGCCGCCGCATCGCCCGTCCTCGCGGCCCGCTGGGAACCCGTCGCGGGTGGCGCCGGCGTCGAGATCGACAAGGCACGCATCGCCCGCACGGCCGAGGGCCGTACCACCGCCTGGAGCCGCCTCCTCCTGAACAAGGAGATGGTGGACGACCAGGGACAGCGCTATACCGCCCTGGAAGTCCAGCACAGCTACGACTGCGAGCGGCGAACGGCCGCCGTGCTGAAGCGGGTCTATCTGCGCGACGGCCGCAAGGGGCGCGAGGAAAGCCTGGCCGAGGCGAGGGAACTCCCGGCGGAGCCCGGCAGCGTGGACGAGCGGCTGTTGACGGAGGCCTGCCGCCTGCGGACCGTCGGCGAGGGGCGCCAGGTGGCCGACGCGGCGGCGCAGCGGGTAGCCGAGGCGGCACGTCCGGGTCCCATGCATGCCGACGTGCGCAGCGAGGGCGCCCCGCGCAAGCCGGGTCCCGTCCAGGTGGCCGATCCGAAGGCGGAGGCGAAGCCCGAGGCGAAGGCGCCGGCGAAGCCCGAGGCCAAGGCCGAGGCCAAGGCGGAGCCGAAAGCCGACGCGAAGCCCGAAGGCAAGGCGGAGGCCAGGCCGGCCGAGGGCGCCGGCCCCAAGCGCTTCATCGAATTGCCGAAGATCGACAAGTCGCAGGTCGAGCATCCACGCGACGAGAAGGCGGCGGAGTCCGCGAAGGATGTCGCCAAGGGCGCCGCCAAGGCCGCCGAAGCCGGGAAACCGTCGGAACGGCCGGAAAAGGCGAAACCCGCGGCGGCACGCCAGGACCTGGAGCGCCAGTACGCCACCTCCGGCCCGCGCCGCGCCACGCCGCGCAAGCCTGCGCCCGCCGATGCCGCCGCGGACGCGGCGGTCGAGCACGCCCACATCCATTGGGATTACGAAGGCCCGGGGGCGCCGGCCAACTGGGGCCGTTTGCGGCCCGATTTCGCGTTGTGCGCCGCCGGGAAGCGGCAGTCGCCGATCGACATCCGCGAAGGCATCAGGGTGGACCTGGAGCCCATCCGCTTCGACTACAAGCCGACCCAGTTCCGGGTGACCGACAACGGGCACACGATCCAGGTAACGGTGGGGGAAGGCAGTTCCATCACCGTGCTCGGAAAAGAATACGCTCTCCTCCAGTTCCACTTCCACCGTCCCTCGGAGGAGCGTATCAGCGGCCGCGCCTTCGACATGGTGGCCCATCTGGTGCACAAGGACTATGACGGCAACCTGGCCGTTGTCGCAGTGCTTCTGGAAAAGGGCAGCGAGCATCCGCTGATCCAGACGGTCTGGAACTACCTGCCGCTGGAAAAGGGCCTCGACGTGTCGCCGCCCAACGTCGCCCTGGACCTGAACAGGCTGCTGCCGGAGAGCCGCGCCTACTACACCTACATGGGGTCGCTGACCACGCCGCCCTGCTCGGAGAACGTGCTCTGGATGGTGTTCAAGCAGCCGGTCCAGATCTCCGCGGACCAGATCGCCGTCTTCTCGCGCCTGTACCGCAACAACGCCCGCCCGGTCCAGCCCGCCCAGGGGCGGCTGGTCAAGGAATCGCGCTAGCGGGAGACTTCCCGGGGGGGGCGCGGGGCCCCGAGGATCCGTCGTGTAGGGTTTCCCTGACCCAGGGCGGACCCGAGCGCCGAATTGGCCCGGCCGGGGGCAGTGGAGGCCGCCGCAATGGTATCTTCCCCTCCGGGAGGAAGCGCCTTGATCGAGATGGATGCGGTGCCGCTGGTGCTGGTGGTGGAAGACGAACCGGTCAATCTGGCGACCCTGGTGGAAAACCTGGAGACCGAGGGCTACCGGACCGCCAGCGCCCAGAATGGCCAGGCGGCGTGGGACCTGATCGAGGCAGCCCCCGAGAGTTTCGATGCGATCCTGCTCGACCGGGTCATGCCGGACATGGACGGCATCGAGGTCCTGCGCCGGGTCAAGGCCCATCCGGCCATGGCGTTCACGCCGGTGATCATGCAGACCGCCCTGTCCGCCGACGCCGACGTCGCCGAGGGCCTGCGCGCCGGCGCCTTCTATTACCTGACGAAGCCCTTTGCCGCGGAAACCATGCTCGCCATCGTGGCGGCCGCCGCCAAGGATCACCGGCTGCACCGGGACCTCCAGCGCCAGGCCCGCCAGACGACGCGCACCCTCGCCTGGCTGCGCAGGGCGGAATTCGCGTTCAGGACGCCCGGGGAGGCCCGGGACATCGCGACGCTGGTGGCCCACGCGGCGCCGGAGCCGGACCGGGTCGTGCTCGGCCTCATCGAACTGATGCTCAATGCCATCGAGCACGGAAACCTGGGGATATCCTACGAGGAGAAGACCCGCCTGATTGCGGAGGACGGGCTGCTGGAGGAGATCGAGCGGCGCCTGGCCGCGCCGGAGACGGGGTCCCGCCAGGCGGTGCTGACCGTCGAACGCACGGCCAGCGCCATATGGTTCGGCATCGCGGACGAGGGCAGCGGTTTCGACTGGGCGGATTACCTGGAGATGCAGCCGCGGCGGGCATTCCATACCCATGGCCGGGGCATCGCCATGGCACGGATGATCAGTTTCGACACCGTTGAATACCGCGGACGCGGAAACGAGGTGTGGGCGTCGGTGGGCAGTTGAGGAGATGACCTGAATGGCCGAATTCTTCGATGATTTCGACGCGCCGGCGAGCGGTCCCGAGGCGGAGGAGCCGTCGGGCCCGGTGGGGCGGATCCTGGTGGTGGATGACGACGCGGTGGTCCAGGAGACCTTGCGGATCGTCCTCGAGGGCGACTTCGACGTGAGCGTCGCGGATTCCGGGGAAGCGTGCCTCGCCGCCGTGTCAGCATCGCCGCCGGACCTCGTCCTGATGGACATCGAAATGCCCGGGATCGACGGCTACGAGACCTGCCGACGGTTGCGCGCGGATCACGTCATGCCGGTGCTCTTCGTGTCCTCCCATGACACCCTGGAGGAGCGCCTGAAGGCCTACGACGCGGGGGGCGACGATTTCGTCAGCAAGCCCTTCGACGGTGATCTGCTGTTGCGCAAGGCGAAGCGGGTCGTCGCGATCCACGCCGAGCGGACGCGGCTCGCCCAGGAGAAGTCCTCGCTGCATCAGATGGCCATGGGTTTCCTCAAGAACATGGGCGAGACCGGCGTCCTGCTCGATTTCATCCGCAAGGGGATCGCCTGCCTCGAGTACGAGGAACTGGCCCGGAAGCTCGTGCAATCCATGGCCGAATACGGCCTTCCCTGCCACGTGCAGGTTCGCCACGACGGCACGAGCCACACCTTCACGCCCCATGGCGAGGCGACGCCGCTGGAGGCGTCGATCGTGGACAAGTGCGCCGACCTGGGCCGCATCTTCCAGTTCAGCCGGCGCATGATCATCAATTACGACCTGGTGTCGATCCTGATCCTGAATCTTCCAGACGATGCGGAAGAGGTGGGGCGCATCCGGGACAACGTGGCCATCCTGGCCGAGAGCGCCGAGGCCATCGCCGAGACCATTGGCATAAGGAAGTCCGCCGCCGCCCAGGCCGAGGCCCTGCAGACCGCCTCGCGGGACAGTTACCATGCGATCGCGGAGTTGCGGGAACTCTACCGCACGCAGCAGGCGCAGACCCGCGTGCTGATGCAGGAACTGATCGAGGGCGTGGAGAAGACCTACGTGTTCCTCGGGCTCACCGACCGCCAGGAGGACACCCTGAGCCAGACGGTGCGCCAGTCCGCCGAGGCGGTGCTGCGCCTGTTCGACCTGGCGCTCGAGTTCGACAAGCGGTTCGACCGGATCCTGGCGTCCCTGAGCGCGCCGAAGAGCGGCGCCTAGGGCCGGCCTCAGGCCGCGGCCGGCCCTTCTCCGGGCGCCTCCTCCGGGTCGGCGAACTGCCGCGCGATGGCCTGGAATTCGTCGAAGGCGCTGATGAAGGCGTCGGTGACGTCCGGGTCGAATTGCCGGCCCCGCTCGGCCGCGATCATGTCCCGGGCCACGGCGAACGGGAAGGGCGGCTTGTACACCCGCCGCGATATCAGCGCATCGAAGACGTCGGCCAGGGCCATCAGCCGTGCCGACAGCGGTATGTCGTCCCCGGCCAGCCGGTCCGGGTAGCCGCTGCCGTCCCAGCGCTCGTGATGGTGCCGGGCGATCTCCTTCGCGAAACCCAGGAAGGCCACCGGCTTCTCGGCGTCCCGTTCGGCCTGGGCGATGGCCTCCGCGCCGATGGCGGCGTGGGTCTGCATGATGGCCCACTCCTCGACGGTCAGCTTGCCCGGCTTCAACAGGATGTGGTCGGGTATGCCGACCTTCCCGATGTCGTGCAGCGGTGCCGAGCGGGCGAGGTGGTCGATGGCCGGACCCGTCAGGTTCCCGGCGAAGCGGGGGTGATCCCGCAACCGACCGGCCAGGGTCCTTACGTAGCCCTGGGTGCGATGCAGGTGGTTGCCGGTCTCCGGATCCCGGGTTTCCGCCAGCCTGGCCAGCGCGTGGATGCTCACTTCCTGGATCAGCTGGTTCTCGCCCATCCGCCGGGCCACCTCGGCCTCCAGGAAGGCATTCTGGTCGCGCAGCCAGTCTCGGGCCCGCTTGAGTTCCAGTTGCGTCCTCACCCGGGCCAGCACGATGGGCGGACGCAGGGGCTTGGTGATGTAGTCGACCGCGCCGAAGGCCAGGCCCCGCTGCTCGTCCTCCATGGCGTCCATGGCGGTGACGAAGATCACCGGGATGTCCCGGGTGGCGGCTTCGCCACGCAGGCGCTCGAACACCTGGTAGCCGTCCATTCCCGGCATCATCACGTCGAGCAGGATCAGGTCCGGCTGCGGCGCGGTGGCGGCGATCTGCAGGGCCCTCGCCCCGGAGTTCGCCACCCGCACCCGGTACTCCCCCTGCAGCAACTCCCCCAGCACCGCCAGGTTCTCGGGGGTGTCGTCCACGACCAGAATCGTCGATAGGTGTTGCGCCGAAGACGTCGCCATCGTTGCCATTGTCATCAGATGCCATCCGTTCCCGCGGCCACCCGGCGTGGCGCCCTGAACGGGATGGATTCCTGCCGAATTCCTGGCCGCCGGCCGCGCCGGCGGATTTTCACCAGTATAGGACGGAATCTCCCGCCGGCCGGTTCCCGCGCGACGCCGCGACGACCTGCGCCGGGTCCAGCGGACGGCTGAAGAAATAGCCCTGGCCGATGTCGACGCCGAGTTCGGCGACCCTCGCCAGCTGGTCGGCGGTCTCGACCCCCTCGGCCACCACCTGCAGGCCCAGACTGTGGGCGAGGGCCGTGGTCGCCGCGCAGATGGCGGCATCGTTCGGATCGGAGGCGATGTCCGCGACGAAGGAGCGGTCCAGCTTGAGGCGGTGGATCGGGAACCGCTTCAGGTAGGCGAGGCTGGAGTATCCGGTTCCGAAATCGTCGATGGACAGGGTCACTCCGTGCGCCCGCAGGCGCTTCAACACGGCAATGACCGCCTCCGGGTCATGCATCGCGACGCTTTCGGTGATCTCCAGGTCCAGGCAGGAAGGGGGCAGGGCGAATTCTTCCAGGGCCGCCTGCACCGCATCCACCAGCGTGCCATCGCCCAGCTGGCGGGCCGACAGGTTGACGGCCACCACCAGTTCACCGAGGCCGGCGTCGCGGAACGCGCGGATTTCCCGGCACGCGGCGCGCAGCACCCAAAGGCCCAGGGGGGCGATCAGTCCCGTCTCCTCGGCGACCGGGATGAACTGCCCCGGCGCCACCAGGCCCCTTCGCGGATCGGCCCAGCGGACCAGGGCCTCCACGGCCACGACGCGACGGTCGGCCAGGGAGACCTGGGGCTGGTACTGGAGGATGAAATTCCCGTTGCGCAGGGCCTCGCGAAGGCTCGTCTCGAGGTCCAGCCGTGCGGCGGCCGCCCGGTTCATCCCCTCGTCGAAGAACCGGAAATGGTTCCGCCCATGGGCCTTGGCATGGTACATGGCCGTGTCGGCGTTCTTCATCAGCCCATCCACGTCCTCGCCGTCGGTCGGAAAGAGGCTCACACCGATCGACGGGGTGGTGTGCAGCGTGTGCTCCCCAAGCGCGTACGGCTGCCCCAGGTGATGGACGATCTTGTCCGCCATGGACGCCGCGGTCTTGGCGGGATCGCCCGTGATGCCCGTCATGACGATCACGAACTCGTCGCCTCCCAGGCGCGCCACCACATCGCTGTCCCGCACGCACCCGCGCAGCCTTTCCGCCACCTCGATCAACAGCGTGTCGCCGACCTTGTGCCCGAGGCTGTCGTTGATGGCCTTGAAGCGGTCGAGGTCGAGGAACATCACCGCCAGGGCCCTGCCATCCCGGCGGGCCGCGGCCACGGCCTGGTGCAGGCGTCCATCCAGGTCGAAGCGGTTCGGCAGTCCGGTCAGGGAGTCGTGGTGGGCGAGATGCCTGATCCGCTCCTCCGTGGCCTTGCGCTCGGAGATGTCCGTGAATATGCCGATGTGGTGGGTGATGCGCCCCTCGGCATCCTTGAGCACCGTGATGGTCAGCCATTTCGGGTAGCAGCTGCCGTCCTTGCGGCGGTCCCAGATCTCGCCCGCCCAGTAGCCCTCGGACTGTATGGCCCGCCACATGGTCCGGTAGGCATCTTCGGAAAGACGTCCGGCGGCCAGGATGCGCGGATCCTCGCCGATGGCCTCCTCCGGGCCGTATCCGGTGAGGCGGGTGAAGGACTCGTTCACGGCGATGATCCGGTTCGCCGAATCCGTGACCAGGATGGCCTCCCCGCTGTGCGCGAACACGTTCGCGAAGAGCCGCAACTGGGTGTCGGCCTGCTTGCGTTCGGTCAGGTCGGCGACGATGCCGGCGACGGCGATCGACCCGCCGGTCGCATCCCGGACGGGAAAGAGATGGTTGAGGGTGGTGACGACCGTCCCATGCCGCGTCACCAGGTCCATCTCGCCCGTCCACATGCCCAGCCCCGCCAGCACCTGGCTGACCTCGTTGCGCAGCCGGGCCCGGTCCGCCTGGTGAAAGAAGTCGCGGATGCGGTAGCGACGGCAGTCCTCCTGCGGTCCGACGCCAACCAGGCGGCGCAGGGCTGGATTCATGTAGTCCAGCGTGCCGTCCATGCCGGCGATGGCGATGCCCTGGCCCGAGTGCTCGATGACGCTGCCGAACATCCGCAACCGCTCTTCCATCCGGTGGCGGTCGTCCAGGTCGATCAGCATCCCGCTGACGAGCGGCTCGCCATGCTCCGGGGAGACGGTGCGGACCACGCGCAGCATCATCCAGCGCACGGTGCCATCGGCGCAGCGCACGCGCACCTGGTCCTCGTGGGGTCGCCCGGGATCGGGGTCCTCGAGGCAGCGGCCCAGCATGTCCTGGACGCGGGGGCCGTCCTCCGGATGCAGGAAGCGCCGGCCGTATTCCGCCGGCGGGAGTTCGCCGTCGGCCAGGGTTTCCGGCCCGGCGCGCAGCAGCCGGAGGAAGTGTCCGTCGAACCGGAAGCGGTTCCGGCCCGGATCGAATTCCCAGTGGGCCACCCGGGCCAGGTCCATCGCCTCGCCGAGCCCGATGGCCGTGGTTTCCCGGGTTCCGAACGGGGTCTCGACCCGTGCGGCGGCGGAGGTCGGGAGGCGGAGGTAGAGGCCGATGCTGCCGGCCAGCAGCAGCAGTCCGCCGGCCAGCATTCCCCAGCGCGCCGACAGGTTGCCGGCGGCCTGGCCGTCGAGGACGAGTCCCGGCTCGAAACCGGTCACGGCGAGGGCCCCTCCGGCCGCCGCCGCGGCAAGCATCGACGCCGCCAGCAGCCGGCGAAGGCGGTGTGTCCTGGCGGCTTTCTCGTCCTGCGGGGGCATGGCTGACGGAGTGACGGCGACCGCGGAGCATTGTCCACGGTCGCGGCGGCTTATGCAACGATCACCGCCGCCCATCGATCGGGATTTCCTGTCCGTGGTCAATGGCGGCACGGCATTTCTCGAGTAGCGTCCCCGCCCCATCGGGGGTCCCGCCCACCACAGGAACCAGGAGCACACCATGTCCCATCCGGAGTTTTTCGAACGCGTTCCGCGCCTGCGGGCGCGCGATCCCCTGGCCGAGTTCCTCGGCGCCAGCGACGACGGGATCCTGGAATACGGCTATGCCGATGCGGTGCGCCTGGCGGGGCACTCCTGCCCCACGGTCGCCGCCGCCTACCGGATCACCCTGCTCGGCCTGGCGCGGCTCTATGGCCGGGAACTGCCCGAGCGAGGGGGCGTCCGGGTAGACATCAGGCAGGCCCAGGAGGAGGGTGTCGCCGGCGTCATCGGCGCGGTGGCGTCCCTGCTGACGGGGACCGCGGGCGAGGGCGGGTTCCGTGGACTGGGCGGGCGGTTCGGACGCCGCGGCCTGCTTCGTTACGGCGTGACCCTGCCGCTGGATTACCGCTTCACGCGCCTGGACACGGGGGCCGCCGTCGATTGCGGCGTGGACCTGCGGCACGTGCCCGCCGACCCGGAGATGCCGCTCCTGATGCAGAAATGCCTGCAAGGGCAGGCCGACCGGCAGGAGCGGGAGCGTTTCGCCGGACTTTGGCAGGACCGGGTGAGGCGCCTGCTGACCGAGCACTGGGAAGATCCGCGCGTCTTCGTGGCGGGCTGACCGATCCCCCACCGCAGGCGATCCGCAGTCGGTCCCGGGCCTTGACAGGCATCCGGCGACGAAATAAATTACTGACTGGTCAGTCAGTATTGGATTCGCCATGGCTCGCATCACGGAATCTCCCGGTACCGAACCGCCGCCGGATTCGCCGGTCCGCCAGCGCCGCAAGGAGGCCCGCCCGGGCGAACTGGCGGCAGCGGCCATCGAGATGTTCATCGAGAAGGGATTTGCGGCCACCCGCCTGGAGGACATCGCGGCCCGGGCCGGCGTGTCGAAGGGAACGGTCTATCTCTATTTCGACAGCAAGGAGGCCCTGTTCAAGGCCGCCGTCGAAGCCGGGATCATTCCCGCTCTGGAGGCGGGCGAGGCCCTGCTGGCGGAGAACGGCCACCCGGCCGACGTGCTGCTGCGCGAATTCATGCGCCGCTGGTGGGACCTGCTGGGCGACACCCCTCTGGGCGGTCTGCCCAAGCTGATGCTCGCGGAAGTCCGAAATTTTCCCGAGGTGGCGGCCTGGTACCACGAGCGGGTGATCCTGCGGGCCATGCGCCTGATGGGCGCCATCCTGGACCGGGGGGTGGCGCAGGGAGTGTTTCGGGCCGTGCCCCCGGAAAGCAGTGTGCACGTGCTCTTCGCGCCGATGCTGACCCTGCTGCTCTGGCGGCATGGCTTCGGCTGCTGCGGCCTGGGCGACATGCCGCCGCCGCAGCAGTACCTCGACGACGCCGTCGACATCCTCATCCACGGCCTGGCGGCCGGATCCGCCGCGGGAGTGCGCCCATGAAAGATTCCTTCCGACTCCGTATCCTGGCCGCCGCGCTGGCCGCCATGGCAGCGGGGGGATGTGCGCGGGAGGCCCCGCCCCCGGCGGCGCCCAAGGTCGTCCGAACCCTGCTGGCCGGGGAAGCCACCAGCGTGGAGGCCCGGACCTATAGCGGCGAGGTCCGGGCCCGCCACGAGACGACGCTCGGATTCCGGATCGGCGGCAAGCTCGTGGCCCGCCAGGCGGACGTGGGCACCGCCGTCAGGGCCGGGCAGGTCCTCGCCCGTCTCGACCCTGCGGATGCGGCGTTGCAGGCCGCCCAGGCGGAGGCCCAGCGGGCGCTGGCGGCAGCCGACCTGAAGCGTTTCGAGGACCTGCGTTCGCGGAATTTCGTGAGCCAGTCCGCCCTCGACGCCAAGGTCACCGCCGCCAGGGCGGCGGACGCCCAGGCCGCCCTGGCGCGCAACCAGACGGCTTACGCAACCCTGGCCGCTGACCATTCCGGAGTGATCGCCGCCGTGCTCGCCGAGCCGGGCCAGGTGGTGGCGGCCGGCCAGGGAGTGTTCCGGCTGGCCCGCGACGGGGAACGGGAAGTCGCGATTGCCGTTCCGGAGGCCCGGCTCGCCGGCCTGGCCCCCGGGGCCCGCGCCGAGGTGAGCCTATGGGCGGCGGAGGGCAGGGCCTACCGGGGCGAGGTTCGGGAGGTCGCGCCGATGGCGGATCCGGCCACGCGGACCTTTGCCATGCGGGTCCGCATCCTCGATCCGGATGCGGGCCTCGGCCTGGGCATGACGGCGACGGTGCGCTTTCCGGGCAAGGCGGAGGAGGTGCTGACGATACCGCTGACGGCCATCCACCAGCAGGAAAAGGCGGGTGGCCAACCGGCGGTGTGGATCGTCGGCAAGGACGAAACCGTTTCCCTGCGGCCGGTGCGGGTGCTTCGATACGGCGACGGGGGTGCCGTCGTCGGCGAGGGCCTGGCAGCGGGTGAGCGCATCGTCGCCGCGGGCGTGCACAAGCTCAGTCCCGGGGAAAAGGTGCGCGTGGCCGAGGCAGGCCGTTGAGGGGCGGGCGGTGAGACGCATCAACCTTTCCGAATGGGCCCTGGAGCATCCCTCGATGGTGCTCTACCTGATCGTCGTGCTGCTGGTCGGCGGCGTGCTTTCCTACGTCAACCTGGGCCGCTCCGAGGACCCGGACTTCACCTTCAAGGTCATGGTGGTCCGGACCCTGTGGCCGGGTGCCACGGCGGAGCAGGTGGAGGAACAGCTCACGGAGCGCATCGAGAAGAAACTGGTCGAGACCCCCTGGGTCGACGTGCTGCGTTCCGCCTCGAAGCCGGGCGAATCCCTGGTCTTCGTGCTCCTCAAGGACTACACGCCGAAGACGGAGGTGCCGGAGGCCTGGCGGCAGGTGCGGAAGAAGCTCGACGACATCCGGCACACGCTGCCGGCCGGCGTCCAGGGACCTTTCCCCAACGACGAGTTCGGCGACGTGATGGTCAGCCTGTACGCCCTCACGGGGGACGGCCATGATCTGGCCGCCCTGCGCCGCGAGGCGGATCGGCTCGCCCGGGAGCTCAGGCGGGTGCCCGACGTGAAGAAGGTCGAGCTGGTCGGCGTCCAGGACGAGAAGATCTACGTGGAGGTGGCCCCTGCCCGCCTCGCCGCCCTGGGCCTGCAGCCGGCCCAGCTGTTCGACGCCCTGCAACGCCAGAATGCGGTGAGCCCC
Source organism: Rhodocyclaceae bacterium (assembly GCA_016791145.1). Classification (GTDB taxonomy): domain Bacteria; phylum Pseudomonadota; class Gammaproteobacteria; order Burkholderiales; family Rhodocyclaceae; genus JAEUNJ01. Next base: position 29,855 of record JAEUNJ010000124.1, read on the forward strand.
GCAGGTTTCGTCGAGACGCAGACCAATCGGCTGCGCCTGCGGGTGACCGGCCCCTTCGACACGGTGGAGCGCATCCGCGATGCCGACCTGGCCATCGGCGGACGGCATTTCCGCCTCGGGGACGTGGCCGAGGTGAGGCGCGGCTTCGCGGAGCCGCCGGCCCCCCGCATGCGCTTCGGCGGACGGGACGCGATCGGCGTCGGCGTCGTGATGGCGCGCGGTGGCGACGTGATCCGGCTCGGCGAGAACCTGGAACGGGAGATGGCGCGGATGACCGCGGACCTTCCCGCCGGCATCGACGTCCATGTGGTGGCGGACCAGCCCAAGGTGGTGAAGACCTCCCTGCGCCTGTTCGTCCAGTCCCTGGGCGAGGCGATGGTCATCGTGCTGGCCGTCTCCTTCCTCTCCCTGGGATGGCGCACCGGCACGGTCGTCGCCCTGTCGATCCCGCTCGTGCTGGCGATCACCTTCCTCCTGATGAAGGCCTTCGGGATCGACCTGCAGCGCATCTCACTCGGCGCCCTGGTGATCTCCCTGGGGCTGCTGGTCGATGACGCAATCATCGCCGTCGAGATGATGGTGGTGAAGATGGAACAGGGCTGGGACCGTTTCAAGGCAGCGACCTTCGCCTACACCTCGACGGCCTTCCCCATGCTGACCGGCACCCTGATCACCGCCGCCGGCTTCACGCCGGTGGGCTTCGCCAAGTCCGGCGCCGGCGAATACACCTTCTCCATCTTCGCCGTGGTGACCATCGCACTCCTCACCTCCTGGATCGTCGCCGTCGTGTTCACTCCCTACCTCGGCTTCCGCCTCCTCGACGCGGCGAAGCTTCAGGAGAAGGCGCGCCGCCATGGCACGGACATCTACGACACGCCCTTCTACCGGCGGTTCAGGGCCCTGGTGACCTGGTGCCTGCGCCATCGCTGGCTGGTCATCGCCGGGACCGTCCTCGCCTTCGTTGCCGCCATGGCCGCCTTCAATGCCGGCGTGCAGAAGCAGTTCTTCCCGGCCTCCAACCGGCCGGAACTGCTGGTGGACCTCTGGTTGCCCCAGGGGGCGTCGCTGCGCGCCACGCAGGCCGAGGTGCAGCGGGTCGAGGCATTGCTGGCGGGCGATGCCGGCGTCGTCAACCACACCGGCTACGTCGGCAACGGCGCCCCGCGCTTCTACCTTCCGCTGGACCAGCAGCTCTTCGCGGACAATTTCGGCGAATTGGTGATCCTGACCCGGGACATCGAGGCCCGCGAAATCCTCAAGAAGCGCCTGGAGGCGGCCTTCGACGATCCGGCGGGCGGCTTCAGCCACCTGAGGGCGCGGGTGCTGCGCCTGGAGAACGGCCCGCCCGTGGGTTTCCCGGTGCAGTTCCGGGTCATGGGTGAGGAACTGGGCACCCTGCGCCGGATCGCCGGCGAGGTGGCGGCGGTGATGCGCCGCGACCCCAATCTGCAGGACGTGAATCTGGACTGGAACGAACAGGTGAAGAGCCTGCGCGTCGAACTGGACCAGGACCGGGCCCGGCTCCTGGGCGTGTCCACTCAGGACCTGGCCCAAGCCCTGCAGGCCTGGCAGGTGGGGGTCGCCATCACCCAGTTCCGGGAGGCCGACCAGGCCATCGACGTGGTCTGGCGCGCCGGCGCGCCGGAGCGGGGGAGCCTGGACCGCATCCCCGACCTGGCCGTGCCGACGGTGTCGGGCCGTTACGTGCCCCTGGCTCAGGTGGCGCGCATCCGGCCCATCCTGGAGGAAGGCATCATCTGGCGCCGGGACCGCCTCCCCACCATCACCGTGCGGGCGGACATCACCGGTGCGGTGCAGGCCCCCACCCTCTCCCTGCGCATCGACCCGCAGCTGAACGCGATCCGCGAGAGCCTGCCGCCGGGCTACCGCATCGAGATGGGGGGCGCGATCGAGGAATCGGCCAAGGGCGAAAAATCGATCATGGCCGTGATGCCCCTGATGGTGGTCGGCGTGATCACGCTGCTGATGATCCAGCTGCAGAGCATGCGCCGCACCGCCATGGTCCTGCTTACGGCGCCCCTGGGCATGATCGGCGTCGCCCTGGCGCTGCTGGTCTTCCGGGCACCTTTCGGATTCGTGGCCAATCTGGGGGTGATCGCCCTGATGGGAATGATCCTGAGGAATTCGGTGATCCTGGTGGACCAGATCGAGCAGGACGAGGCCGCCGGGAAGAGCACCTGGGAGGCCATCGTCGGTTCCACCGTGCGCCGGTTCCGCCCCATCATGCTCACGGCCGCCGCGGCCATCCTCGCCATGGTGCCCCTCACCCGGCAGATCTTCTGGGGTCCGATGGCCGTGGCCATCATGGGGGGGCTCATCGTCGCCACCGTCCTGACCTGCCTGTTCCTGCCGGCCCTCTACGCTGCCTGGTACCGGGTCAAGGAAGAGTAAAATGCAACGCTTTTCCCGCGCATTTCGACCCTTCATAAGGGTATGCTAATATAACCGTCGGACCCTTCTGCCATGAACCTGGAAAAAGCCCGTTTCAACATGGTCGAGCAGCAAATCCGTCCCTGGGAGGTGCTGGACCCGGACGTGCTCGATCTCCTTTTCGTCGTCAAGCGCGAGGAGTTCGTGCCCCTCGCCCTGCGGAGCCTCGCCTTCAGCGATTGCGAGATTCCCCTCGGCCACGGTGGCGCCATGCTGGCGCCGAAGATCGAGGCCCATGCCCTCCAGGCAGTCCAGGCGCGGAAACACGAGAAGGTGCTGGAGGTCGGTACCGGCAGCGGCTACATGGCCGCCCTGCTGGCCGCCCATGCCGACCGGGTATGGACCGTGGAAATCAGCCCCGAACTCGCCGAAATGGCACGCGCCAACCTGAAGCGGCAGGGGATCGAGAACGTGGTCGTCGAGACCGGCAACGGTGCCACCGGCTGGCCGGCCCATGCGCCCTACGACATCATTGTGGTGTCGGCCGCCGTTCCGGCCGTTCCGCAGGAACTGCTCGCGCAACTGAAGGTCGGCGGGCGCCTGTTCGCCATCGTCGGCGAGGCGCCGGCGATGACCGCCCGCCTGATCACGCGCACGGGCGAGGCCGCCTTCAGCGACGTGGGCCTGTTCGAAACGTCCACGGCTCCCCTGGCGGAAATGCCGGCGAAGCCCAGGTTCGCGTTCTGACGCAGGCCCTTCCCGTGCAGCAGATCTCGGCCCCCCAGCTCAAGGCCTGGCTCGACGATCCCACCCGGCAGCCGCCGGCACTGGTGGACGTACGGGAGCCCTGGGAGTTCGACGTCTGCCGCGTTCCGGGCGCGAAGCCCATGCCCATGCGCAGCGTCCCGGCCCGCTTTTCCGAACTGGACCGGAATGCGGAGACGGTGGTGATCTGCCACCACGGGGCGCGCAGCTTCCAAGTCTGCATGTTCCTCGAGCAGCAGGGATTCACCAAGCTCTTCAACCTCTACGGCGGTGTCGCCGCCTGGGCCCAGCAGGTCGATCCTGCGATGCCCACCTACTGAGCCCCACGGAGCCACCATGAAGAAAGCACTGCTACCCGCCCTGATCGCCCTGGCTTGCTCGGGCGCTGCCGGGGCGGCTGACCTGCTGGCGGTGTACCGCGATGCGGTGGCCAACGACCAGGTATTCGCGGCGGCCCAGGCGAGCCAGATCGCCGGCCAGGAAAAGATGCCCCAGGGGCGCGCCGGCCTTCTGCCTACGGTGAGCGCCTCGGCCAGCACGACCTGGAACGACCTGGACAGCAAGAGCAGGACGCCGAATGCCGCCACCCGGGCCGCCGAATACAACAGCCACGCCTGGAGCATCCAGCTCTCCCAGCCGTTGTTCCGCTGGCAGAACTGGGTCCAGTACAAGCAGGGCGAACTCGCCGTCGCCCAGGCGGACCTGCAATTCGGCCTCGCCCGGCAGGACCTGATCGTGCGGGTCGCGCAGGCCTACTTCGACGTGCTCCTGGCCCAGGAAGCCCTGGCCACGGCGCGGGCCCAGAAGGTCGCCATCGCCGAACAACTCGAGTCGGCCAAGCGCAATTTCGAGGTCGGCACCGCCACCATCACGGACACCCACGAAGCGCAGTCGCGCTATGACCTGGCGACCGCGGTGGAGATCGCCGCGGACAACGACCTGACCGTAAAGCGCCAGGTCCTGCGCAGCGTCACCGGCAAGGAGCCGGACGGCCTGAAGGCCCTGAAGCCCGGCATTCAGCTGGGCCGGCCGCAGCCCGACAGCATGGTCACCTGGGTCCAGTCCGCGGAAGAGGGGGCCTTGACCGTCCAGGTCGGCCAGGTGGCCCTGGAGAACGCGGACCGGGAAATCGAGAAGCAGCGGGCGGGGCATTACCCGACCCTGGACCTGGTCGCCGCGCGCAGCCGCAGTTCGCAGACCGCCAGCTTGAACTTCGGCGTTCCGGGACCCGGAAGCGACCTGAATTCGCGCACCATCGGCCTGCAACTCGCGATCCCGATCTTCGCCGGCGGCGCCGTGATGTCCAGGGACCGGGAGGCCGTGGCCCTGCGCGAAAAATCCCTGGCCGATCTGGAGAACGCCCGGCGCCAGGCGGCGCTGGCGGCCCGCCAGGCCTACCTGGGGGTTACCTCCGGACTCGCCCAGGTGAAGGCCTACGAGGCTGCCGTCGTCTCCTCCCAATCCGCCCTGGAATCCAACAAGCTCGGCTACGAAGTGGGCGTGCGGATCAACATCGACGTGCTGAACGCGCAAAGCCAGCTCTACGACACCCGCCAGAAGCTGGTCAAGGCCCGCCTGGACACCCTCGCCGCGCTGCTCAAGCTGAAGGCCGCCGCCGGCACCCTGTCGGAGGACGACGTGGTGGCGGTCAACGCGTTGCTCGAATAGCCGCCTCGATGAGTTGCAGGGTGCGTTCCGTCGCGCCCCGATGCCCGGCGGCGAAGGCACGGCCGGCCTCGCCCATCGCTGCCCTGGCGGCGGGATCCGCGAGCAGTTCGCGGGCTTTCACGATCAGCGCCGCCGCATTCGCCACCTGCACGGCGGCCCCTGCCGCCAGCGCCTCCCGGGCGGCCTCGGCGAAGTTGTAGGTGGACGGCCCGATCAGGACCGGCACCCCGGCCGCGCAGGGCTCGATCAGGTTCTGGCTGCCGAATTGCAGCAGGCTGCCGCCCACGAAAGCCAGGTCGGCGGCGCCGTAGTAGGCGAACAACTCGCCCATGCTGTCGCCCAGCCAGACATCCGTGCCAGGTTCCACCGACGTTCCGTCCGAGCGGCGCTGAACGCGCAGCCCTGCGGCCGCAACGGCCCCGGCCACGGTGTCGAAGCGCTGCGGATGGCGCGGCACGATGACCAGGAGGGTGTCCGTGACGGGATGCGTCTTCCAGGCCGCCAGGATTTCCGCTTCCTCGCCCTCGCGGGTGCTGGCGCACAGGAAGACAGGCCGCGGCCCGACGCGCCGGCGGAACTCCTCGGCCAAGGCCGCCTGGTCCGGGGGAGGAGTGATGTCGAACTTCAGGTTGCCCGTCACGACCGGTGCCGAGGCGCCGAGGGCCGTCAGCCGTTCCGCGTCGCGCCGGCCCTGCGCGCCGACGGCGGTCAATCCGCCCAGGGCCCCGCGGGTCAGGGGCGCCACCCGGCGGTAGCGCGCCGCCGAGCGCTCGGACAGGCGGGCATTGACGAGCAGCAGCGGCAGGTGGCGGCGGCGGCAGGCGGCCACCAGGTTGGGCCACAGTTCCGTCTCCATCACGAGACCGAGGCAGGGCCGGAAGTGGTCCAGGAAGCGGGCAACGGCCCACGGCGTGTCATAGGGGAGGTAGGCCTGCCGGACCGAATCGCCGAACAGGGCGGCACCGGTCTGCCGGCCGGTGGGCGTCATGTGCGTCAATAGCACCCCATGGTCCGGAAAGCGCCGGCGCAGCGCCGCCACCAGCGGTTGCGCCGCCCGCGTCTCGCCGACCGATACGGCGTGGATCCAGATCAGCGGACGAGCCGTGTCCGGACGGGCGGGAAAGCGGCCGAAGCGCTCGTTCCAATGCTGCCGGTATTCCGGTTGCCGGCGGGCGCGCCAGAGGAGGTGCAGCACGGCCCAGGGCAGCAGCGCTAACAGCACCAGGGTGTAGACGAGGCGGCTCATGGACACCCCCTCCCCTCATCCCCCTCCCGGGAGGGGGTGACGGCGGTTCGCCGCCGGGCGGCTCCGGATACTGTCCTGCACCCCTCCGGGCGGCCGTTCGGGGTGCTCATGGCCGGTCCGCCAGGCGATCCAGGGCGGCGACCACGACGCCGGGCTCCGGCGGCGTTCCGGGTCCTCCCAGGTTCACCGCCAGGGACCCGCCGTATACGCCCGTCAAAGCCGGATCCGACGCGCGAAAGATCGCCACCGTCGGTCGTCCGAGGGCTGCCGCCAGGTGCACCAGCCCGGTATCCACGCCGACCACCGCACGGGCTCCGGCCAGCAGGCCGGCCAGGTCGGCCAGGCCCATCGCCGGGGCGGCGACATGCGGCGGGGCGGCCGCCGCCAGGCGCGCCGCGCGCCCCAGTTCGGCGGCGTTGCCGCCGGGCAGCACGGCGGTCCAGCCGCGCCGGTCCAGATCGTCCAGCAGGGTCCGCCAGTGCGCCTCCGGCCATTCCTTCGCAGGCCGGCTGGTGGCCGTCAGCAGGACCGCATAGGGCCGGCCGGCTGCCGCCTGGCTCAACCAGGACGCGTCCAGGGGGGAGGCCGCGATGCCGTAGTCGCAGGGCCCGTCCGGGGCGTAACCCATGATGGCGGCGGCCAGGCGCCGGTTGCGTTCGACCGCGTGCAGGGATCGCGGGATCGGGTAGCCCCGGTCGTAGAAACGCGCGGCCACCGGCTCCCGCGCCGACGTCCGGTCATGCCCGCCACGCCTTCCCCCGGGGGCGAGGCGGGACTGGCGGGCGATCAGGGCGCTCTTCAGGAGGCCCTGGGTGTCGATCACCGCATCGTAGTCCCGGGCCCGCAGCCGGCGCCGGAAGTCGCCGATCTCGGTCCAGCTGGAGCGCCGGACCAGGGCTTTTCGCCAGCGGCGGACGGCTACGGGGATCACGGTGTCCACGGCCGGATGCAGCCGGGGAATGTCGGCGAAGGCTTCTTCCACCACCCAGTCGATGGTCAGGCCCGGAAACCGCCGTGCCAGATCGGTGGCCACCGGGAGGTTGTGGACGACGTCGCCGAGGGAGGAGGTTTTGACGAGGAGGACGCGCATGGGTCCGGACGGCGGACCCCTGTACCCCAGTACAATGGCGCCCGAATGGCCATTATAGCCGCCCCATGCCCCCTGCCCGCCCGCCGCCCGGGCCCCGTCCCCGGCCACCCGTATCCGCGGTCCTGATCACCCGCGACGCCGCCGCCCAGCTCGCCGATTGCCTCGCCAGCGTCGCCTTCTGCGCCGAGGTCCTCGTCGTGGACTCGGACAGCGCCGACGGCACGCCGGAACTTGCCGAGCGCCTCGGTGCCCGGGTCATCCGCAGCCATTGGCGCGGGTTCGGGCCCCAGAAGCGTTTCGCCGTCTCCCAAGCCACCCACGACTGGGTCCTTTGCGTCGATGCGGACGAGCGCGTCACCCCGGAGCTGCGGGTCGCCATCGAGGGCGCCCTGGCGGCCCCCGCCGCCTCGGCCTACCGCTTTGCCCGGTGCAACCGCTTCATGGGCCGCTACCTGCGCCACGGGGAAGGCTACCCGGATTGGAGCCTGCGCCTCTTCGACCGCCGCCAGGCCGGCTGGTCCGACGACGAGGTGCATGAGAAGGTGGTCGCCCCGGGGCCGGTGGCGACCCTGCCCGGCGACCTCCTGCACGATACCGCCGAGTCCCTCGAGGCCTACCTGGACAAGCAGAACCGCTACACGACCCTGGCGGCCCGCATGGCGCTGGACAGGGGAGAACAGCCGTCCGTCGTCCGCATGCTGGCGAGCCCGCTGGTGCGCTTCGTGAAGTTCTATCTGCTGCGCAAGGCATTCCTCGACGGGGTTCCGGGGCTCGTCCACACCCTGATCGGCTGCGCCAACAGCTTCACCAAGTATGCGAAAATGCACGCTTTTCGAAGAACCGGCCCATGAGCCAGCGCAACGCGGAATCCGCGGACAGGACAAGGCCGCGGCGCCGGGGGAAGACCGTGCGAGGGACCCCGTCGTGAGCCACGGGACGAAGCCGCCCCCGATCACCGGGAGGCCGATCCGGGTTGCCGTGGTGGGCTGTGGCCGCATCTCCAGGAACCACTTTTCCGCGATCGCCGCCCACGCCGACCAGCTGAGCCTGGCGGGCGTCTGCGACGTCGATCCCGCCCGCCTGTCCGCAGCCGTCGCGCAGACGGGTGCCCGGGGATTCGCGAGCCTCGCCGACATGCTGAACGGCACGGATGCCGACCTCGTGGTGGTCGCGACCCCGAGCGGACTGCATCCCGACCAGACCATCCAGATCGCCGAGGCCGGTCGCCACGTCATGACGGAGAAGCCCATGGCGACCCGCTGGGAGGACGGCAAGCGCATGGTGCAGGCCTGCGACGCGGCCGGCGTGCGCCTGTTCGTGGTCAAGCAGAACCGGCGGAACGCGACGCTGCAGCTGCTCAAGCGGGCGATGGACAAGAAGCGCTTCGGACGCATCTACATGGCCACGCTCAACGTCTTCTGGACGCGACCGCAAAGCTATTACGACAGCGACGACTGGCGCGGCACCTGGGAATTCGACGGCGGTGCGTTCATGAACCAGGCCAGCCATTACGTGGACCTGCTCGACTGGCTCATCGGCCCGGTCGAGAGTGTCCAGGCCTACACGGCCACGCTGGCGCGCAACATAGAGGTGGAGGACAGCGGGGTCGCCCTCGTCCGCTGGCGCTCCGGCGCCCTCGGCAGCATCAACGTCACGATGCTGACCTACCCCAAGAACCTGGAGGGCTCCATCACGATCATCGGGGAAACGGGAACCGCGCGCGTCGGAGGCGTCGCCGTCAATGCGATCGAGCACTGGGAGTTCGCCGAGCCGGACGAGGACGATGCGCAGGTCGCCGACGCCAGCTACCAGACCACCTCGGTGTACGGGTTCGGCCATCCCCTCTACTACGACAACGTGATCCGGGTGCTGCGCGGCGAGTCGGAGCCCGACACCGATGGCCGCGAGGGCCTGCGCTCGCTGGAACTGCTGATCGCCATGTACCGGTCGGCCCGCGACGGGCGGCGGGTCTCGCTGCCGCTGGAGTATTGAGTTGGCGGAACCGGCGGTCTTCGTGCATCCGACAGCCGTCGTCGACGAGGGCGCGCAGCTGGGCGCCGGGACCAAGGTGTGGCATTGGGTACACGTGTCCGGCGGCGCGCGGATGGGACGGAACTGTTCCCTGGGCCAGGGCGTGTTCGTCGGCAACCGCGTGGTCATGGGCGACGGCGTGCGCGTGCAGAACAACGTGTCCGTCTATGACGACGTGACCCTCGAGGACGACGTCTTCTGCGGGCCCAGCATGGTGTTCACCAATGTCGTCAATCCGCGCGCCCACGTGCCGCGCAAGGACGAGTACCGCCCGACCCTGGTCCGGCGCGGGGCGACGCTCGGCGCCAATTGCACCGTCGTCTGCGGCGCCACCATCGGCGAGTACGCCTTCGTCGCCGCCGGCGCGGTGGTGACCCGGGACGTGCCGCCGCACGCGCTGGTCGCCGGCGTTCCCGCCCGGCGCATCGGATGGATGAGCGCCCATGGGGAACGCCTTGCGTTGCCCGTCGAGGGGCGCGGCGAGGCCAAATGCCCGGCGACGGGCGAGACCTACCGGCTGGAAGGCGATGCCTGCATGCCGCTGAATCGAAACGGAGCTTGAGGCAATGCAATTCATCGACCTGAAAACACAGTTCAAGCATGTCGAAGGCGAGGTCCGCCGCCGCATCGACGCGGTCCTCGAACACGGCCAGTTCATCATGGGCCCGGAAGTGCGGGAACTCGAGGAACGGCTGGCCGCCTTCGCCGGGACGCGCCACTGCGTGTCCTGCGCCTCGGGCACCGATGCCCTGTTCATGGCCCTGATGGCGAAGGGAGTCGGGCGCGGCGACCTGGTACTCACCACGCCATTCACGTTCGTCGCGACGGCGGAGGTCATCGCGCTGCTGGGGGCGGTTCCCGTCTTCGTGGACGTGGATCCGCGCAGCTTCAACCTGGATCCGGCATGCCTAGAAGCCCGGCTGGCGGACCTCCGGGCGGGGCGCGGCCTGCCTCCCGGCGTCGCACCCTCGGAAGTGCCCGCCCGCCTCAAGGGCCTGATCACCGTCGACCTGTTCGGGCTGCCCTGTGACTACGAGCGTATCGCCGCGATCGCCGGGCAGCACGGGTTGTGGGTCCTCGAGGACGCCGCCCAGTCCTTCGGCGCGGAGTACCGCGGGCGCCGGGCCTGCTCGCTGGCCGAGGTCGGTTGCACCTCCTTCTTTCCCGCCAAGCCCCTGGGCGGCTACGGGGACGGGGGCGCGATCTTCACCGATGACGCGGACCTCGACGCCCTGCTCCGCTCCATCCGGGTCCACGGCCAGGGGGCGGACCGCTACGAGAACGTCCGGCTCGGCGTCACGGGCCGCCTGGACACCCTGCAGGCCGCCATCCTGCTGCCCAAGCTGGACATCTTCCCGGCGGAGATCCGCGAGCGGCAGCGCGTCGCCGCGGGTTATGCCGAACGTCTGGGTGCCGTCCCGGGCCTCCAGTTGCCCGAGGTTCCGGCGGACATGCTGAGCGTCTGGGCCCAGTACTGCGTCCTCGCGCGCGACGCGGGGCACCG
>JAEUNJ010000129.1 GCA_016791145.1 Rhodocyclaceae bacterium
AGGTACATGGCCAGGCGTTCCAGGCCGTAGGTGATCTCCCCGGTGATGGGCTTGCAGTCGATGCCGCCGACCTGCTGGAAGTAGGTGAACTGGGTGATCTCCATGCCGTTCATCCACACTTCCCAGCCCAGGCCCCAGGCACCCAGCGTCGGGTTCTCCCAGTCGTCCTCGACGAAGCGCACGTCGTTCTTCTTCAGGTCGAAGCCCAGGGCTTCAAGCGAGGCCAGGTAGAGTTCCAGGATGTTCCCGGGGGCGGGCTTGAGCACCACCTGGTACTGGTAGTAGTGCTGCATCCGGTTGGGGTTCTCGCCGTAGCGGCCATCCTTCGGCCGGCGGGAAGGCTGCACGTAGGCGGCCTTCCAGGGTTCCGGCCCGAGGGCGCGGAGAAAGGTGGCGGTGTGGCTGGTGCCGGCACCGACCTCCATGTCGTAGGGTTGCAGCAACGCGCAGTTCTGTTTGTCCCAGAAGTCCTGCAGGCGCAGGATCACCTCCTGGAAGCTCGGCTTGGCAAGCATCGGAAAAAACCCCGGGAAGACGCAAAACCGCGATTTTACAGGGTTTTCCGGGCGGCCCGGCCGCCGGTTTCGATTGCCTCCGGCGCCCGGCGGACGCCCCCGCCGCCGGCCGGGCGCCCGTGTCCCGCGTGCCTACTTGCCGCCGGCGTGGCTGCCGTGCAGTTCCCCGATCATGCGTTCCAGCTCCTCCATGCGCCGCTGCATCGAGGCCAGCCGGGAGTTCATCGCTCCCACGTTGAAGAAGGTCTCCCGCTCGGCCGGCGCGTCCAGCCGCGCCGCGTAGCCGAGCCACGAGGAATCGTAGACCTTCACGTTGCGGAAGCCCAGGGATTCCAGCACCGTCGCCGTCTCCGCGGCCCGCACGCCGCTCTGGCAATAGACCACCGTCTCCTTGTCCGGGTCCAGGTTCGCGTAGAGGGCCTTCAGCGCCGCCTGGGGCGCCAGGGACATCCCCGCGTTGTCCGGCACCTGGCGGCGGGCCAGCTTGGCGCCCGTGTCCGGGTCCTTCCAGTTGGATTCGTAGGGGATGTTCACGGCCCCCGGCAGGTGTCCGCCGCGGATGGCGCGCACGTCCTCGCCCTGGTACTCGCCCCGCGTCCGCGCGTCGATGATCTGGACGTTACCCTGCCGGACGCGGCCGACAACGTCCTCGGTGGTCACGGCCAGGTCCGGGCGCGCCGCCAGTTTCAGGGACACCGGCGGCAGTTTCGTCTCCTCGGTGGCCACCGGATGCCCGGCGGCCGCCCACCCCTCGATGCCCTCGTGGAAGACCGAGACGCGCCCGGCGCCGAAGTAGCGCAGCGCGAAGCGGCCGAAGTGGGCGTAGGCCGACCCGCGGTCGGCATAGACCACGACCTCCTTCGCCGGATCGATGCCGGCCTGACCCAGGATGCGCTCGATCTGGGCGGTGTCGATGAAGTCCTCCTTCACCGGATCCCGCAGCACGACGCCGGCATCGCCGATGCTGACGGCGCCGGGGATGTGGCCCTTGCGGTACAGGGGGGTGGCGCGCACGTCCCAGACGATGGCGCCGCGCGCCTGGGCGTCCTTGACGCCGGCAGCGTCCACGATGGGGTTGGCGGATGCGATGCTGGCCAGCAGCGCCGCAGACAGCGCGAGCAGGGCCCGGAACGGGTAGATCATGGGATTCTCCTCTGTGGTCGTGACGAACGCGGCGTGCGCCGGCTCAGGCCCCGGGCGCCGCATTCTTGCCGCGCAGCGCGGCGCCGACGAGGACCGAAAAGGAGATTAGCAGAACCGGCAGGTTCCCGGCATGCATGTAGGGCGTGGAGCCCCGGTGGCCCTGGACCTGCACCTTCAGGGCGCCGACGGTGAAAGGCTCCAGTACCGCCGCGACGGTGCCGTCGGCGGCGATGGCCGCCGTCATGCCGGTGTTGGTGGCGCGCAGCATCGGCCGCCCGGTCTCCAGCGAGCGCAGCTGGGCGATTTGCAGGTGCTGGGGCTGGGCCAGGGAACGCCCGAACCAGGCCGTGTTGGAAAGGTTCACGAGCAGGGTGGCCGAGGGCAGAAAGCGCAGCAGTTCCTCGCCGAAGAGGTCCTCGTAGCAGATGGTCGGGGCGAGGCGCTGCCCGGCCACGGCCAGGGGGGGCTGGTCCGGCGGGCCGGCGCTGAAGTCCGACATGGGGATGCGTACCAGGTCGAAGAACCAGGAGAAGCCCGGCGGGATGTACTCGCCGAAGGGCACCAGGTGGACCTTGGCGTAGGCGCTGGCCCGCAGGTCGGGCGCCAGGGACACGGCGCCGTTGGTGTATCCGCCCTCCCTGCTGCGCACGGCGACGCCGACCAGGACGTCCCCGTGCCGGGTCAGCCGTCGCCGGACTTCCTCCGGCACCGCGTCGAAGAAGAGGGGCAGGGCGGTTTCGGGCAGCACCGTCAATTGCGCCGGATGGCGCTCGGCGAGGCGAAGGTAGGTCTCCAGGGACAGCGGCAGCCGTTCCGGGTCCCATTTGAGCGTCTGGGGGATGTTGCCCTGGAGCAGGCTCACGGACAGGGGTTCGCCGGCCGGTTGCGTCCAGGCGATCCCGCGCAGCGCGAAGCCGCAGGCGAGCAGCGCCACGAGCGCCACCACCGGTCCCCGCCGCCGCCAGCCGAAACCCAGCAGACCCGCCGCGAGGACCGTGAGGAAGGCGAGGCCATAGCTGCCGAGGATGGGCGCGTAGCCGGCCAGGGGGCTGGGCGGCGCCTGGGAGTAGCCGACCGCGAGCCAGGGAAAGCCGGTCAGTAGCCAGCCGCGCAGCCACTCGGCCAGCGTCCAGGTGGCGGCGGCCAGCAGGGCCGGCGCCGCGACGCCGCCCCGGTCCCGGCGGCGGAACAGCGCGCCGGCCAGTGCCGGGAAGAGCGCCAGGTAGGCGCAGAAGAGCACCGTCGCCAGGGCCGCCAGCGGCGCCGCCATGCCGCCCACGTCGTGCATGCTGACATGGACCCAGGAGACGCCGGCCAGGAAGAAACCCATGCCCCAGGCATAGCCGAGGCCGGCCGCGGCGGCGGGACCGGGCGACTGCCGCCAGGCCCGCAGGAGCCAGGCCAGCGTCAGGAAGGGGAGCGGGAAGAGTCCGAAGGGCGCGAAACCGCCGACGGTCAGCGCGCCGGAGAGCGCCGCCAGCAGCGCATCGCGGCGGTTCATTCCGCCCGGTCGAGGGCGAGGCCCTTCTGGGAATCGATGAGCAGCGTGTGCACGCGCCGGCTGTCCGCGCGCAACACCTGGATGCGCAGCCCGTCCACCTGCAGGGATTCGTTGCGCCGCGGCAGCCGGCCGAGGCGGTGGATCACCAGGCCGCCGATGGTCTGGTAGTCGCCGTCCGCGAAGGCGGTGCCGAAGGCGGCGTTGAAGTCCTCGATCTCCGTGGTCGCCTTGACCCGGTAGCGCCCCGCATTGTCGAGGACGATGTTGTCCGCGGTCTCGTCGAAGTCGTACTCGTCCTCGATGTCGCCGACGATCTGCTCCAGCACGTCCTCGATGGTCACCAGCCCCGCCACGCCGCCATACTCGTCCACGACGATGGCCATGTGGTTTCGCGAGGCGCGAAACTCGCGCAGCAGCACGTTCAGCCGCTTGGACTCGGGGATGAAGACCGCCGGGCGCAGCGTGTCGCGCAGGTCGAATTCCTTGCCGGCGAAGTAGCGCAGCAGTTCCTTCGCCAGCAGGATGCCGATGACGTCGTCCTTGCTCTCGCCGACCACGGGGAAGCGGGAATGGGCGGCCTCGATGACGGTCTCGACGATCCGCTCGGGCGGTTCGTCCATGTGGATCACGTCCATCTGGGCGCGCGGCACCATGATGTCCCGCACCTGCATGTCGGAGACCTGCATGGCCCCCTCGATGATGGAGAGGGCGTCGGCGTCGAGCAGGTTGCGCTCGAAGGCGCCGCGCAGGAGCTGGATGAGCTGTTCCCGGTCCTCGGGTTCGCGCATCAGGAGCGCGGACAGGCGCTCCAGGATGGTCGGTCGGCTACTGGAAGGCTCCATGGTCAGTAGGGGTCGGCGATCCGGAAGGCGGCGAGGATTTCCCGCTCCCGCGCCTCCATCCGTTCTGCATCCTCCGGTCCCGTCTCGTGGTCGTATCCCTGCAGGTGCAGGATACCATGCACGATCATGTGGGCGAAGTGGTCGCGGAGCGCCTTGCGCTGGGCCCTGGCCTCCCTGTCCACCACGGGCAGGCAGACCACCAGGTCCCCGGCCGGAGGATCGTCCGCGTAGGGGAATGACAGCACGTTGGTGGCGTAATCCCTGTCGCGAAAATCGCGGTTGAGCGCCCTGCCTTCCGCCTCGCCGACGAAGCGCACGGTGAATTCGCCGCCCCCCGGCGCCGCGGCGCGTACCCAGCGCCGCACCTGCGGCCGGGAGGGCGGACCCGGGTCGTCGCAGGCGTACTGCACGGCCAGATGGAGGGGCGCCTGATCGGCCGCCCCGGGTCTTCCGCCCTTGGTCACGGGCGGCTCGCCTGGGCCTTCTCGTAGGCCGCCACGATGCGCCCCACCAGCGGATGCCGAACCACGTCGGAGGCGTCGAAGTCGGTGAAGGCGAGGCCCCGCACGTCGGCGAGGATCTGCCGCGCCTCCACCAGCCCCGACTTCTGGCCCTTGGGCAGGTCCATCTGGGTCACGTCGCCCGTGATGACGGCCTTGGCGCCGATGCCGATGCGCGTCAGGAACATCTTCATCTGCTCCGGCGTCGTGTTCTGGGCTTCGTCGAGGATGACGAAGGCCTGGTTGAGGGTGCGGCCGCGCATGTAGGCCAGCGGCGCCACCTCGATGCTGCCCTTCTCGAACAGGCGGCCCACCTTGTCGAAGCCCATCAGGTCGTAGAGGGCGTCGTAGAGGGGGCGCAGGTAAGGGTCCACCTTCTGGGCCAGGTCGCCGGGCAGGAAGCCCAGGCGTTCGCCGGCCTCCACGGCGGGGCGGGTCAGCACGATGCGGCTGACCTGGTCCCGCTCGAAGGCGTCCACCGCGCAGGCCACCGCGAGGTAGGTCTTGCCGGTGCCGGCCGGGCCGATGCCGAAGGTGATGTCGTGCTCCTGGATCTTGCGGATGTACTCGACCTGGTGCGGCGTGCGGCCGTGCAGGTCGCCGCGCCGGGTGAGCAGCGCCGACGCGGACTGGGCGGCCTGGCTCAGGTTGGCCAGTTCGATCAGCCCCAGCTGGATCACGTCCACCGTCAGGGGTTCGCCGGCCAGGGCGTAGAAGTGCTGCAGGGCCTGGCCGGCCCGCCGGCTGTGCTCCGGGTCGCCCGAGATCCGGCAGCGGTCGCCGCGCCGCGCAATGGCAACGTCATAGGCCGTCTCGATCTGCCGCAGGTTCTCGTCGAGGGCGCCGCAGAGGTTGGCCAGGCGCTCGTTGTCCGGCGGCGCCAGCACGACCTCCAGGGGCCGCGCCCGGGGCGCCGGCCTGCCGGCCTCGGGCATGCTATTCACGGATCGCCGCCTCGCCACGCAGGCTGTGGGGCAGGGCGGCGGTGATCCGCACGTCCACGAAACGGCCGATCAGCCGGGCGGGCCCGGCGAAATTCACGACCCGGTTGTTGTCGGTGCGGCCGGAGAGTTCCGAGGCGTCCTTCCTGGCGTGGCCTTCCACGAGCACCCGCTGCACGCTGCCGACCATGCGCTCCGAAATGGCCATGGCCTGGAGCTCGATCCGTTTCTGCAGCCGCATCAGGCGCGCCGTCTTCACCGCCGCCGGCGTGTCGTCCGGCAGGTCGGCCGCCGGCGTACCCGGCCTGGGGCTGTAGATGAAGGAGAAGCTCGTGTCGAATCCCACTTCCTCGATGAGGCGCATGGTGCGCTCGAAGTCCTCGTCCGTCTCGCCGGGAAAGCCGACGATGAAGTCGGACGACAGGGAGAGGTCCGGCCGCACGGCGCGCAGCCGGCGCACCAGGGACTTGTATTCGAGGGCCGTATAGCCGCGCTTCATGGCGGCGAGAATCCGGTCAGAGCCCGACTGGACGGGCAGGTGCAGGTGCGACACCAGCTTGGGCACCCGCGCATAGATGTCGATCAGCCGCTGGCCCAGTTCCCGCGGATGGGACGTGGTGTAACGGACGCGTTCGATGCCGGGAATCGCGGCGATGGCGTCGATCAGGAGGGCCAGGTCCGCGCCCTCCGGGTCGTCGTCCAGGGCGCCCCGGTAGGCGTTCACGTTCTGGCCGAGCAGGGTCACCTCGCCGACCCCCTGCGCCGCAAGGCCGGCCACTTCCGCCAGCACGTCGGCGGCGGGCCGGGAGACCTCCTCGCCGCGGGTGTAGGGAACGACGCAGAAGGTGCAGTACTTGGAGCAGCCCTCCATGATGGAAACGAAGGCCGAGGCGCCTTCGACCCGGGCGGGCGGCAGGTGGTCGAATTTCTCGATTTCCGGAAACGAGACATCCACCTGGGCCCGGCCGCTGGCCCGCCGGGCGGCGATGAGCTGGGGCAGCCGGTGCAGGGTCTGCGGTCCGAAGACCAGGTCCACGTAGGGCGCCCGGGCGACGATGGCGTCGCCTTCCTGGCTGGCCACGCAGCCACCGACGCCGATGACGAGGTCCGGCTTTGCCTTCTTCAGGTGCTTCACGCGGCCCAGGTCGTGGAACACCTTCTCCTGCGCCTTCTCGCGCACCGAGCAGGTGTTGAACAGGATGATGTCGGCCTCCTCGGGATTGTCCGTCTTCACCGCGCCCTCGGTGCCGGCGAGGACATCGGCCATCCGGTCCGAGTCGTATTCGTTCATCTGGCACCCGAAGGTGCGGATGAACACTTTCTTCGTCATGCGATCAACGGGCGGCGAGTTCGGCGGAACTGAGAATCCAGACCCGGAAGACCTTGCCGTAGGGGTCGGTCATGTAGCGGACGGTGGCCGCCTGCTGGACGGCGGTGGGCACGACGATCAGGTTCTGCGCGTTGCGGATCTGCACGCCGGGCGCCAGGGCCAGCGTCTTGCCGTCGATCTGCACCTGTCCCCACTGGGGCGGCTGCATCTCGCCCATCACCGCTTCCGCCGGCAGGCTGCGCACCAGACCGGCCACCGGCGGCTGGACCGGCGGCGGCGCGTTCTGGACGGCATTGACGATCGTGCTGATGATCGCCGGGACGATGGAACCTGCGGGCATAAACGGATTATAGATCAATCGATTGGCGGACGCCCCGCAGCCCGGATATCGGCCGGATCGGGAAATCCTTTAGGATTGCGCGTTTCCTCCCGCGGTTTCCAAGTGTCCGCCGCCCCCTCGACGATCCCCCGCGCCGGCCTCGTGCTGCTCGCCCTGCTGTCCCTCGGCTGGGGGCTCAACTGGCCGATCATGAAGACGGTGATCACCGAGATCCCGCGCCTGACCTTCCGGGGCATGTGCCTGGTCCTGGCCGCCGGCGGCCTGTTCGCCATCGCCCGCCTGACCGGCGCCTCCCTGCGGATTCCCGCCGGCCATGGCCGGCAGGTCCTGGTCCTCGCCGCCACCAACATCGTCGGCTGGAACTTCCTGTCCATCTACGGCATTTCCCACCTGCCCTCGGGGCGGGCGGCCATCCTCGGCTATACCATGCCCCTCTGGTCCATGCTGCTGTCGGCCTGGCTGCTCGGCGAGCGGCTGACCGCCCGCCGGCTGCTGGGCCTCGCCCTGGGCATGGGCGGCATGGCGCTATTGGCCGGTGCCGAAGTCCTGCGCCTGGGCGAGGCGCCCCTGGGCGTCCTCTTCATGCTGGCGGCGGCCATCGCCTGGGCAGCCGGCGTGGTGGCCTACAAGCGGGCCCCGCCGCCGATGTCCATCACCAGCCTGACGGCCTGGCAGATGCTGATCGGCGGCCTGCCGCTCTGGGCCGCGGGGCTCGCTTTCGAATCCGTGGCCTGGGGCCAGGTCAGCTTCTGGCCCCTGTTCGGCCTCTGGTACAACGTCTTCGTGGCCGTCCTCTTCTGCTACTGGGCGTGGAACAAGATCGTCCAGATGGTGCCGGTGGCCGTCTCCTCCCTCGGATCGCTGATCGTGCCCGTGGTCGGCGTGTTCGGCGGCATGGTCTTCCTGGGGGAGCAGCCGCGCTGGCAGGACTTCGCCGCCCTCGCTCTGGTGCTCGGCGCCCTGGCCACGGTGATCCTGCCGGCGGGCAGGGCCAAGGAGGCCGTTTGACCGGGAACAATCCATGCTTCCGGCCGATCATGCACAATCCGCGCCCATGCTGACCGCCCACGGACTTTCCTGCCAGCGCGGCGAACGCCGCCTGTTCGCCGGCCTCGACCTGTCGGTCGGCGCCGGCGAGTGGCTCTATGTCAAGGGCGAGAATGGCTCGGGGAAGACCACCCTGCTGCGGACCCTGGTGGGGCTCGCCCATCCGGCGGAGGGGGAGGTCCGCTGGCGGAACCAGGCCCTGCGCGCGGCTGCCGACGACTACCGCCGCGAACTGCTCTACCTGGGACACCACGGCGCCATGAAGGAGGACCTGACCCCCTTCGAGAACCTCCGGCTTTCTTCGGCCCTGGACGGCAACGACCTGCCGGAGCGGGACACGCTGGCCGCCCTGCACCGGCTCGGCCTGCGCGGCCGCGAGGACCTGCCGGTGCGTTTCCTGTCGGCGGGCCAGAAGCGGCGCGTGCTCCTGGCCCGGCTGGTGACCCGCAAGGCCGCCTTGTGGATCCTGGACGAGCCGTTCACGGCCCTGGACGTGAAGGCCGTGGAGATGCTGTCGGGCCTGATCGGCGAGCACCTGTCGGCGGGCGGCATGGCGGTCCTCACCAGCCACCAGGCCCTGCCGCTGCCGGCCGGGAAGATCGTGGACCTCAGTTCCCCCGAGTACCTGCCGGGAGGGGAGGGCCGGTGAAGGCGATCCTGGCGGTCGTCCGGCGCGACCTGCTGCTCGCCATGCGACGCAAGAGCGAGGTCCTCACCGTCCTCTTCTTCTTCATGATCGTGGTGAGCCTCTTCCCGCTCGGCATAGGACCGGAAACGCCGCTGCTGCGCAAGATCGCCCCCGGCATCCTCTGGGTCGCCGCCCTCTTGGCCAGCATGCTGGGCCTCGCCCGGCTCTTCGCCGCCGACCATGCCGACGGCACCCTGGAGCAGCTCGCCCTGTCGCCCTCGCCCCTGGGGCTGCTCGTCACGGGTAAAATCGCCGCCCACTGGCTCGTGTCCGGGCTGCCTCTGGTGCTGCTGGCCCCCGTGCTCGGCATCCAGTTCGACCTGGACGCCGGCGCCCTGGGGGTGCTCGTGGTGGCCCTGCTGCTCGGCACGCCGCTCCTGTCCCTGATCGGGGCCATCGGCGCCGCCCTGACGCTGGGCCTGCGCGGCGGCGGCGTCCTCCTGAGCCTCCTGGTCTTGCCCCTCTACGTGCCGGCCCTGATCTTCGGCGCCGGTGCCGTGGAGGCCCATGTCTCCGGCCTCGGGGCCGGCGGGCATCTGTCGCTGCTGGCGGCCCTCCTGGCGCTGGCCGTGTTTTTCGCGCCGTGGGCAGCCACGGCGGCACTGAGGATCGCATTGGAATGAGCAACGGGCTCATCAACTGGTTCAGGTACGCCTCGCCCCAGAGCTTCTATCCGCTCGCCGGGAAGATGATCCCCTGGTTCTGGGCGCTCGCCGCGCTGTTCACCGGGGTCGGCCTGTGGATCAGCTTCTTCGTGGCGCCCACCGACGCGGTGCAGGGCGAGGGCTACCGGATCATCTTCATCCACGTGCCCGCCTCCTGGATGTCCATGTTCATCTACTGCGTGATGGCCGGCTGGGCGGCGATCGGCCTGGCCCTGAACACCCGCCTGTCCGGGATGATGGCCACGGCGCTGGCGCCCACCGGCGCCCTGATGGCCTTCCTGTCCCTGTGGACCGGCGCCCTGTGGGGCAAGCCCATGTGGGGCACCTGGTGGGTCTGGGACGCCCGGCTCACCTCCGAACTGATCCTCTTCTTCCTCTACATCGGCTTCATCGCCCTGCAGGCCGCCATCGACGATCCGCGGCGGGCCGACAAGGCCGGTGCGATCCTGGCACTGGTCGGCGTCGTGAACATCCCGATCATCTATTTCTCGGTCAAGTGGTGGAACACCCTCCACCAGGGCGCCTCGGTTTCGCTCAACAAGTCGCCCTCCATGGCCCAGACCATGCTGTGGGGCATGCTGGTCATGGCGCTCGCCTTCTGGATGTATGCCATTGCCATCGCCCTGATGCGGGCGCGGGCCATCATGCTCGAGCGGGAGGCGCACACCGAGTGGGTCAGGAGCCTCCCCGAGGTCACGGGAGGGAGCGCGCGATGAACTGGGGATCGGCCGGCGAATTCCTCGCCATGGGCGGCTACGGACTCTACGTCTGGGGCAGCTTCGGTGTCTGCGCCCTGGCCCTGGCCATGGAACCCATCCTGGTCCGCAAGCGTCGAAGCGACATCCTGCGCAGCCTGCGCCGGGAACGGATGGCAGAGGAAATGGAAACGCAGTGAGCCCGAGCACCTCGGCCACACCGGCAGGACACCATGCACACCAGGGGACGCGAGCGATGACCCATGCCATTCATCCGTCGGGAGATGCCGGGGCGACCCGCCGGGGGCCGTCCACGGCCCGCCCCGGCCCCATTGCGGCGAGGACTCCCGAATGAAAGCCCGTCAGAAACGCATTGCCCTGATCCTGGGCGGCCTGGCCACCCTGGGGGTCGCCGCCGCCCTGGTCCTCAACGCCCTGAACAGCAACATCGCGCTCTACGTGACCCCCAGCGAGGTGGCCGAGGGCAAGGCGCCGAAGGAGAAGGCCTTCCGCGTCGGCGGGATGGTGAAGGAGGGCAGCATCCGCCGCGACAACCTGACGGTCCATTTCGTCGTCACGGACACGGCGAAGGACATCCCCGTCGCCTACACGGGCATCCTCCCAGACCTGTTCAAGGAGGGCAAGGGTGCCGTCGTGCAGGGCAAGCTCGGGTCCGACGGCCTTTTCACCGCCACCGAAGTCCTCGCCAAGCACGATGAAAACTACATGCCCCCGGCGGCCCAGCATGCGGTAGACCAGGCACAGAAGGCCCAGAAGAGCCTGAAGCCATGATCCCGAGCCTCGATCACGCCAACAAGACACCAGGAACACCAAGGGACACGAAGGAAAAGCGATGATCCATGCCATCCACCCGTCGGGTGCAGCCCAATTGACCCCTAAATGGCCGTTCCTGGTGCAACCTCGTGCCCTCTGTGCATTGGTGGTTAGGAACTTAGGATGATTCCCGAACTCGGCCATTTCGCTCTCATCCTTGCGCTGCTGGTGTCCCTGGTGCAGGGCACCCTGCCCCTGCTCGGCGCCCACCGGGGCCGCCACGATTGGGTCGCCCTGGCCCGGCCCACCGCCGAGGCGGGCTTCTTCCTCGTCGCCCTGGCCTTCGCCTGCCTCGCCACCGCCTTCCTGCAGAACGACTTCAGCGTCGCCTACGTGGCCCAGACCTCCAACAGCAAGCTGCCGACCATGTACCGCTTCGCCGGCGTCTGGGGTGGCCACGAAGGCTCGCTGCTGCTCTGGGTCACCATGCTGTCCACCTGGACCTTCGCGGTCTCGCTGCTGTCCCGCCAGTTGCCGGAACTGATGGTCGCGCGGGTGCTCGGCGTCCTGGGACTGGTGTCCGTGGGCTTCCTGCTCTTCATCCTGCTCACCTCCAATCCCTTCGACCGCCTGCTGCCGCCGGCCCCCGACGGCCGTGACCTCAATCCCCTGCTCCAGGACCCCGGCCTCGTCTTCCACCCGCCCATGCTCTACATGGGCTACGTGGGATTCTCCGTGGCCTTCGCCTTCGCGCTGGCCGCCCTGCTTTCCGGCCACCTGGACGCCGCGTGGGCCCGCTGGTCGAGGCCCTGGACCCTGGCCGCCTGGATCTTCCTGACCCTCGGCATCGCGCTGGGTTCCTGGTGGGCCTACTACGAACTGGGCTGGGGCGGCTGGTGGTTCTGGGATCCGGTGGAGAATGCCTCCTTCATGCCCTGGCTGGTGGGAACCGCCCTCGTCCATTCGCTGGCGGTGACCGAGAAGCGGGGCAGCTTCAAGAACTGGACGGTGCTGCTCGCCATCGGCGCCTTCTCCCTGTCGCTCCTCGGCACCTTCCTGGTCCGCTCCGGCGTGCTGACCTCCGTGCATGCCTTCGCCACCGATCCGCGGCGGGGCATCTTCATCCTGATGTTCCTGGTCGCCGTCATCGGCGGCTCCCTGACCCTGTTCGCCTGGCGGGCGCCCAAGGTCGGCCTGGGTGGCGTCTTCGCACTGGTCTCCCGGGAGACGCTGCTGCTGATCAACAACGTGCTGCTGGTGGTGGCGGCCGGCAGCGTGCTGCTCGGCACGCTCTACCCCCTGTTCCTGGACGCCCTGGGGTTGGGCAAGATTTCCGTCGGCCCCCCCTATTTCAATGCCGTGTTCGTGCCCATCATGACCCCGGTACTGGTCCTCGTGGCCGGCGGTCCCATCGCCCGCTGGAAGCACGCCGACCTGAAGGACATCGGCCGGCGGCTGCTGGTCGCCCTGGCCCTCGCCCTCGCGGCCGGCGCCGGCCTGCCCTTCGCCTGGGGCGCCTGGACCCCGCTGGTGGCCCTCGGCCTGCTGCTGGCCGTCTGGGTCGCCGCGTCCGTCGTCTTCCAGACCTGGGAGCGGGTCCGCAAGGGGGCGCCGCCCCGCGCCTTCTGGGGCATGCAGTGCGCCCACCTGGGCGTGGCCGTCTTCGTGGCCGGCGTCACCGTCGTGCAGGGCTACCAGGAGGAGAAGGATGTCCGCATGGCCCCCGGCGACACGGTCTCCGTGGGCGGCTACGGCTTCCGGTTCGTGGAGGTCCGCGAGGTGCCCGGCCCCAACTACACGGCCGCGCGCGGCACGGTGGAGCTGTCCCGCGACGGGCAGGTCCTGAGGACCCTCTATCCCGAGAAGCGCAACTACTTCTCCTCCGCCATGCCCATGACCGAGGCGGCCATCGACGCGGGCCTGCTGCGCGACGTCTACGTGTCCCTCGGCGAACCGCTGGACGGGGGCGCCTGGGCCGTCCGCGTCTATTACAAACCCCTGGTGGACTGGATCTGGGGCGGCTGCCTGCTGATGTCCCTCGGCGGCCTGCTGGCGGCCTCGGACCGCCGCTACCGCCTGGCCCGCAAGGCCGCCGCCACTCCCGCCGGAGCCGTCGCCGCATGACCCGATTCCTCGTCCCCCTGGGCCTCTTCCTGGTCCTCGCCGTCTTCCTGGCCATCGGCCTCAACCGCGACCCCCGGGAGGTCCCCTCGCCCCTGATCGGCAAGCCGGCACCGGCCTTCAGGCTGGAGCAGCTCGCCGACCCCGCGAAGACGTTTTCCCCCGAGGACATGAAGGGCAAGGTCTGGCTGCTCAACGTCTGGGCCTCCTGGTGCGTGTCCTGCCGGCAGGAGCACCCGCTGCTGGTGGAGTTCGCCAGGCGCGGCATCGCGCCCCTCGTCGGCCTCGACTACAAGGATGCCCGGCCCGACGGCCTGGGTTGGCTCCGCCAGTTCGGCAATCCCTACATGCTATCCGCCTACGACGCAGACGGCCGGGTCGGCATCGACTACGGGGTCTATGGCGTGCCCGAGACCTACCTGATCGACAAGGCGGGCGTCATACGCCACAAGCACATCGGGCCGATCAACGAGGAGGCGCTGTCGAAGAAGATCGTCCCGATGATCGCGGAGCTCAACAAATGATCCGGTCCCGACGCGAAGCCGTGGCGACGCCTGGGGCGCGAAGCCGCGAGGCGCTTGCCGGAACGATCCGCCGCGCGATCGGGCTCGTCGCCGCCGTGATGGCGCTGCTCGCGACGCCGGCCCTGGCCGGCGAGGCGGCGCCCCTGGCCGAGGACCCCGTGGTCGAGAAGCGCCTGAACGCCATCAGCGAGGAATTGCGCTGCCTGGTCTGCCAGAACGAATCCCTGGCCGGATCCCGCGCGGACCTGGCCCAGGACCTGCGGCGGGAGATCCGCAACCTGATCAAGCAGGGCAAGACCGATGCCGAGATCATGGACTTCATGGTCGGCCGCTATGGCGATTTCGTCCGCTACCGGCCGCCGGTGAAGCCCACGACCTGGCTGCTCTGGGGCGGCCCCTTCGTCCTGGGGCTGGCCGGCGTCGCGGGCCTCGTCGCCTACCTGCGCAGGCGCGGCCGGCGGGTCGACGAGAACCCCCTGTCCGACGAAGACAGGAAACGGGCCGAAGCCCTGCTGGAGAACAAGCCTTGATCGGATTCCTCGTCGCCGCCGCGGTGCTCGTCGCCGCCGTGCTCGCCTGGCTGGGCGCCTCCCGCCGCCGCGCCACCGCCACCGCCTCCCGGGACGCCATCAACGCCGCCATCTACCGGGACCAGCTCGCCGAACTGGACCGGGACCGGGACAGCGGCGCCCTCGCTGCGGCCGACTGGGAGCAGGCCCGGGACGAGATCCGCCGCCGCCTCCTGGAGGACGGCGGCGCCGACGCCGTGGATGCCGCCGCCGCCCCGGGCCGGCGCACCTTCCTGGCCATCGCCGTGGTCCTGCCGGTGGCCGCCGCCGCCCTCTACCTGTTGCTCGGCACGCCCGCCGGCTTCAACCCGCCGCCGGCCGCCGCGGGTGGCGAACCCACGGCGGCCCAGATCGAAGGCATGGTGAGCAAGCTCGCGGAAAAGCTCGAAAAGCAGCCCGACAATCTGGAGGGCTGGGTCATGCTGGGCCGCTCCTACGCTGTCCTGGGCCGCATGGACGAGGCGGCGAGGGCCTTCGAGCGGGGCATGCCCCTGATCGAGAAGAATGCCCGCCTGCTGGCCGATTATGCCGAACTGCTGGCCCAGAAGGCCGACGGCCGCTTCGCGGGCAAGCCGACCGAACTGATCGAGAAGGCGCTCAAGGTCGATCCCGACGAGCCCCAGACCCTGGTCCTCGCCGGACTCGCCGCCATGGAGCGCAAGGACTACAGGCGGGCCGTCGCCCATTGGGAGCGGCTGCGCAAGCAGGTGCCGGACGGTTCCGACGAGGCGCACGCCATCGACGCCAGCCTGGCGAAGGCGCGGGCCGGGCTGAAGTAGGCCCCCCACCCCCTCACCCCCGCCCCAGGGCGGGGGAACTCAACGGCTCGCTGCGCTCGCGCATCACGGGGAGCGTTGAATCCGCGCCGGGGCGGATTGCGGCTTCGCCGCGTGCCGTCCGTGCTTGGGGCGGCCCGGCGCCCGGACTGTGCCCGGGGAGCGCCGGGTGGCCCTGTACCCTCTGGCCCCCCCGCCCCGAGGGCGGGGGAACTCAACGGATCGCTCGGCCCTCCTGTCACGGGGAGCGATGATCCAAAAAAAAGCAGTTGAACCACAGAGGCACAGAGTTCACAGAGGAAAATCAACTACTTGTCGGGGTTGCCGCACTCACCCGGTGGGTGGCGCGAACACCACGCGCAAGTCCTTGATGTTCTGCATTCCTCTGCGTCTCTGTGCCTCTGTGGTGAGGTTTTCACGATGATTCGATGCGGCTCCGCCGCGTGCCGCGTCGCCTTGGGGCGGCCCGGCGGTGACGCTCTGCGGGGCCGCGCGTCCGATGGTTTTCGTGCGGCGTCCCCGCCGCGATTGGATCCTCAGCCGGCTTCCCGGCCGCCCGCGTGGCGCAGGATGGTCGCCACCAGGTCTTCCGGATCGACGGGCTTGGCCAGGTGGGCGACCATGCCGGCGGCGAGGCAGGCCTCCCTTTCCTCGCCGAAGGCGTGGGCCGTCTGGCCGATCACCGGCAGGCCGGGCGCCAGTTCGCCGATGCGCCGCGTCGCCTCGTAGCCGTTCATGACCGGCATCTGGATGTCCATCAGGACGACGTCATAGGCGCGGGGGCCCCCGGCGGCGACCCGGTCTACGGCCTCCTGGCCGTTGCCTGCCATCGCCACCTCGGCGCCCTCGAAGCGCAGGTTGTCCTCGATCACCGCCTGGTTGATCTCGTTGTCTTCGGCCACCAGGATGGAGAGCCCGACGAGGCGGCGGCGGCTTTCCTGGCCCTCCAGTTCAGGTGCCCGAGCGGATTCCGCGGCGCCGGCCGGCGCGGGTACCCAGGGCAGGCTCACCTCGAAGCGGCTGCCGCGGCCGGGGGTGCTTTCCACCCGGATATCACCCTCCATCAGCCTGACCAGCCGCCGGGTGATCGTGAGGCCCAGCCCGGTGCCGCCGAACCGGCGCGTCGTGGACCGGTCGGCCTGCTCGAAGGGCGCGAAGATGCGGCCGACCTGTGCCTCCTCGATGCCGATGCCCGTGTCGCTGACGGTGAACACGAGGCGGTCCCCGGCCACCGCCGCGCGCGCCGTCACGGTGCCCGCGTCGGTGAACTTGACCGCGTTGGACAGCAGGTTGAGGAGGATCTGCCCGATGCGCAGCGGGTCGCTGAGGCAGGCGTCGGGCAGGGCCGGATCCTTCTCCACGCGCAATGCCAGTCCCTTCTCCCGGGCCCGGTCGGCCACCAGGTCGGCCGCGTGGTCGAGCACCCGGGCGGGATGGGTGAGCGTGTGGTCGATGGCCAGCATGCCGGCCTCGATCTTCGAGTAATCCAGCACGTCGTTGATGACGCCGAGCAGGAGCTGGCCCGAGTCGAGAATACGCGAGAACGCGTGGCGGGCGTTCTGCCGGCCCGCGTTCTCCCGGTAGCCGATGCGCGCCATGCCCAGGATGCCGTTGAGCGGCGTGCGGATCTCGTGGCTCATGTTGGCGAGGAACTCGCTCTTTACCCGCGCCAGGCGTTCCGCATCGGCCCGGGACGCCTCCAGTTCGGCGGTCCGCGCCCGGACCACCTCCTCCAGGTGGTCCCGGTAACGCGCCAGTTCCTGCTCCTGGCGCTTGTGCCCGGTGATGTCCGAGGCGAAGGCCAGGATGACCGCCTCGCCGTCCAGTTCGGTGACCTCGGCGTCCAGCCGCAGGTCCAGGAATTCGCCGTCGCGGCGGCGCCAGCGGGTCTCGTAGCCGGTCAGGCGGCGCGCCGCCACGAGTTCGTCCCGCCAGGCGAGGCGGCCCTCGGCGGAGGGCCAAAGGCCCATCTCCACCGGCGTGCGGCCGATGAGTTCCGCCCGCGGCCAGCCGAAATCGCGTTCGTAGTTGTCATTGACGTCCAGGAAGCGGCCGTCCTCCAGGCGGGCCACCGAGGCCGCGATCGGGCTCGCCCGGAACACGATGGCGAAGCGCTGCTGGGATTGGCGCAGCGCGGTTTCCACGAGCTTGCGCGCCGTGATGTCCCGGTAGTACCAGCCGCGTCCCACCGGTTCCCCCTCCCGGGTGCGCACCGGCGCGGTGTAGCGTTCGAGGCAGCGCCCGTCGGCCAGGGGCACCTCGTCCCGCCGGATGGTGTCCGGGTCCCGGTAGATCTCCTCCATGCCGGCCACGAATCCCGCCGGGTCGGCCGTCAGCGGCGCCATGGCGGCCACCGTGGCCGGGCAGTCGCCGGCCGCCGCCACCTGCCCGGGCAGGCCCCACATCTCGAGGAAGCGCCCGTTGTGGTACAGCCATTTCCGCTCCGGGGAGACCAGCAGCACGCCGTCCAGCCCGTGGTCGCTCAGGCTCTCCAGGACGATGCGCTGGATGCGCCGGGCCTGCTGGCCCCGTCCGTAGGCCACGATGGCGAGCAGCAAGGCCAGTCCGACGGCGGCGAAGCCGATGCGCCAGGCCAGGCGGCCGGGTGCCGCCGTCCACCCGCCGCGCGGCGCCGCCGCCAGTTGCCAGCTGCCGTGGGGCAGCGGCAGGGTGGCCAGCACGGCGTCGCCGGCGAACAGGTCCGGCCGGCCGAAGAACACCTCCCCGGCGGGTCCCTTGCCGTCGCGGCCCCGGATGGCCAGTTCGACGGGCGCATCCTCGTCCAGCAGGCCGCTCTTCCGGTAAAGCCGTTCCAGGTCGATCACGGCGGAAACGAGGCCCCAGAAGCGCTCGCCGCCGTCGGCTTCCTCGACGAAGACCGGGATCCGGCTGATCAGCCCGATCCCGCCCTGGCGCAGGGCCACGGGCCCGGCCAGCACCAGGCGCTTCTCCGCCCGCGCCAGTTCCGCCGCCTCCGCCTGGTCGGGCGTGCGGCGGTAGTCCAGGCCGATGGCCCTCTCGTTGCCCGCCAGCGGTGCGACCATGCGGATCACCATGTCCGGCGCCAGGGCCACGTTGCGCAGCACCGTGTGCTCCGCGAACAGGGGCCGCGCCGCCCGCTCCGCCATGCGCTGGTCGATGTCCGGGTGGGTGGCGACCAGGCTGACGAGGCCCTGGACGAGCTGGATGTTGGCCTGTAGGTGGCCTTCCAGCCGGCTGCGGGCCAGGTTGAGCGCATCGCCCACCGCCAGGCGCTGCTCGCTGGCATGGCGGGCCTCCCGGCTCTGCTCCGCGAACCAGATCAGGGCGAGGGTCCCGGCGACGACGAACAGCATCGCCAGGTCCAGGATCACGCCCTGGCGTCCGAGCCATTTCCAGCCGATCATCCACCTCCCCATCGCTCGTTGCGGGCCGGGTCGGCGGCACGCGGATCGTGCCCGCCGCCTCCCGGTCTCGAGGGCCCCCTAGGTCGCCGCGCGACCCGGCGGCAATGCCCCAAGGATACGCCGGATGGGAGCCGGGAGGGCGGCCTGCGCGAGCTCCCCCGCCGCCAGCCAGGCGTGGTTTTCCTGCATCGCCGCCGGTCGCGGCGCCGCGCGGCAGAGCACGGGGCGCAGCAGCAGGCGGAAGTGGGTGAAGGCGTGGCGGCGCGGCGGAAGGTCCTCCGCGCCCAGCAGTTCCAGGCCCAGGGCCGACATCCGCGTCCCGGCGTCCTCGCCCGCCGCCAGCTCGGGCAGCGAAAGCAGCCCGCCCCAGATGCCGACCGGGGGCCGCCGCTCCAGCAGGACCCGGTCGTCCCGGACGATCACCAGCACCGTCGTTTCCCGCTCCGGCACGGTGCGCCGGCCCCGCGGCGCCGGCAGATCGCCGACGCGTCCGTCGCGCCGGGCGACGCAGGTGTCCGCCAGCGGGCAGTCGGCGCAGCGGGGCCGCGTGCGCGTGCACAGGGTGGCGCCCAGGTCCATCTGGGCCTGGTGCCACGCCGCCACGTCGCGCGCCGGCACCAGGGACTCGGCCAGGGCCCAGAGCCGCTTCTCCACCGCCGGCATGCCGGGGAAGCCCTCGATCCCGAAATGCCGGGCCAGCACCCGCTTCACGTTGCCGTCCAGGATGGGCACCCGGGTGCCGAAGCAGGCCGCGGCGATCGCATTGGCGGTGGACCGCCCGATCCCCGGCAGGGCGGCCAGGGCCGCCGGCTCCCGCGGGAAGGCGCCGCCGTGCTCCGCCACCAGCACCCGGGCGCAACGATGCAGGTTGCGCGCCCGGGCGTAGTAGCCCAGGCCGCTCCAGAAGGGCATCACCTCCGCGACATCGGCGCCGGCCAGGTCCTCGAGGCGCGGGAAGCGCTCCGTGAAGCGGCGGTAATAGGGGATCACCGTGGCGACCTGGGTCTGCTGCAGCATGATCTCGGAAAGCCAGACCCGGTAGGGGTCGGCCAGCCGCCGCCAGTCCTCCTGCCAGGGCAGGTCGTGGCGCCCGTGGCGCCGCTGCCAGGCGACCAGGCGGGCGGCGAAGCCCGCGGCCGCGCCGTCCGCCGCGACCCGGCCGCTCAACCCGGGCCTGCCGCCGCCGCCATCCGTTGCAGCATCTCGCCCATCTTCCGGTGGATCAGGTTCACCGCCTTCAGCGGGCGCAGCATGACCTTGAAGTCGACGATCCTGCCGGCGTCATTCCAGCGGATCAGGTCCACGCCGTTCACCGTGATGCCGTCGATCTCGGTGACGAATTCCAGCACGGCGTCATGGGCGCCGACGATCTCGCGGACGTAGCGGAAGGACGGGTTGCCGAAGACCTGGAAGGCCGCGGCCAGGTAGGCGCGGGTAATGGCCTTGCCCTGCTGCGGCGTGTGCACGACCGGCGAATGGAAGACGGCATCGTCGGCCAGCAGGCCATCCAGGCCGGCGGCGTTGCGGTGGCGGAGCAACTCGTGCCAGACGGCGATGGGGTGGTCGGGACTCATGGAGGCCTCCGGGGAAAGGGAGGGCCAGCATAGCGGCCGCCCCGCCGCCCGGCAAGCCGGGACTCAGGCGGTACGGCCCCCCGTGGCCGGCGCCAGGTCGATGCGCCGGCCGGCCTCGGTGAGCAGTTCCAGCCGCTCCAGCCGCCACTCGCCGCCCTGCATCCGCGCCTTCAGGAGGACGGTGCCGCGTCCCCGCGGTCCCGCCACCGGGATCTCCAGGTCCGCCCGGCCGGTCCCGTCCGCGAACTCGAAGCCCCCCTTCGGCACTCCCGGCTCGATGGGCGCGCCCAGCTCGGCGGCGGCCTCGCGGCTCGTCGCCACGGCGTGCAGGGCCAGTCGGTAGGGTTCCGAATGGGTGATCGCCGTCGCCACCCACCACAGGGCGGTCCCCGCGGCGGCGACGGCGGCCAGCAGCAGTCCGAATCCCCAGCGCGCCCAGGCCCGCTGCGCGCGCCGGAAATGCTCGATGCTCTCCCAGCGCCGGTTGCGCCAGGCCCAGACGCTGCCGCGGGCGCCGAGCACGAAGGGCATGACGAAATTCACCCCCGGCACGAACATCAGCAGGGCGATCCAGGTGTTGTGGGCGATGCCCCAGATCCAGTTGAGCAGGAAGGCGCCCCAGTTCCAGTGGTCCACCTCCGGCGGCACCGCGGCCAGGCGCCCCCGGCCCGAGGTGTTTTCCACCTAGACGCCCTCGACGCTGACCAGCCGCGCCGAACTGCACTGGTCGCGGACGGCCTTCAGGCCCTGGTAGACGGGCCCCTGGTAGAAGGCCTCCCAGGCGGCCATGGTGGGGAACTCCAGGATCACGATGCGCCGGGGCTGCCAGTCTCCCTCGTGGATCCGGTGCGGCCCGCCGCGGGCCAGATAGCGGGCCCCGGCGGCCTCCAGGGCCGGTTTCACCCCGGCCATGAATTCCTGGTAGCGGGCCGGGTCGCGGATTTCCACGTCGAAGATCACGTAGGCAGCCATGGCCGTCTCCTTTCCGGGGTCGTTCAGCGGTCCGACAGGGCAAGCCGCGCGCCGAGGACCGCGAACGCGGCGGCGAAGCCCCGCCGCATCCAGGCCACGACGCGCGGCGAGCCGAGCACCAGGGCGCGCACCCCGTGGGCCAGTACGCCGTAGACCACGAACACCGCGAAGGTCATCGCCATGAAGATGGCGGAGAGCAGCAGCATCTCGCCCAGGGGCGCGGCCGCGTCGGCGGCCACGAACTGGGGCAGGAAGGCCAGGAAGAAGATGGACAGCTTGGGGTTCAGGATGTTGAGCAGGAAGGCGCGCAGCACCAGCCGGCCGTGCCCCAGAGCCTCGCCGTCGCCGGGGGCGGTGAAGGACAGGGCGCCCTTGTCCCGCCAGGTGGCCCAGGCGAGGTAGAGCAGGTAGGCCGCGCCGGCCAGCTTCAGGGCCTGGAAGGCCACCGCGCTCAGGTGGAGCAGCGCCGCCACGCCCAGCACGCTGGCCGTCAGGTGCGGCAGGATGCCCGCCGTGCAGCCGAGCGCCGCGTAGATGCTGGCCCGCCAGCCCAGGAACAGGCCGGTCGAGAGGGTGAACACCACGCCCGTGCCGGGGATCAGCACGACGACGAAGGAGGTGACGAGGAATTCGGTGCTGACCATGGCAGGCTCCCGGCGCGGGTTGCCCCGATCCTAACCCAGCGGCGCCCAGTTGCCGTCCCGCCGCACGAAAAGCCTGTCGCTGACCGGCCCGCGGCCGCGGCGTCGCCGCGGGCGTCCTAGGCCGCCCCTTCGCGGCGCGCCAGCAGGTGGTAGAGGAGGGCGTTGACCGTCCCGCAGGCCATGCAGAACAGGATGTACAGGGCCCCGGAGTCGTCCGCCGCCATCCATTCGAAAAAGCCGGTCTCCGGCGGCCCGGAATCGGGTCCGCTGGCCTGGTGCATGATCCGCGTGATCCCCGCGCCGGCCACCAGCCCGAGCCCCGCGCCGACCAGGATCATCGCGCGGGACGTGAGCGTCGTCAGCCGTTGCAGTACCAGCACCGCCGGCATCAGCAGGAACAGCGTCGCCCCGTAGGACAGCGCCCCGCCGATCAGGAAGAGGGTGGCGAAGCCCGTGAAGGGCGCCTGGCCGCTGCCCAGCGTCGCCATCAGGAAGCCGGCGACCAGCAGGGGCACCGGGAGGGGCGCGAACAGCAGGCCGAGCCAGGAGACCCTCATGGCCGGCTCCCCTCGGGAGCCGCCTTCCGGGCGGGGCGGCGGCGGATGTCGATCTTCATGGGTGCGGACCTGCGCGGTCGGGGCGGCGGCGGATCGCCGGAGGGGAGGATGCTACCGCGAACCGCCCCGACCACGGGAATCCGGGGCCTTTCGCCGATTCACCCTGGGTTTCCCCCACAGCCGTGACCGTGGATGAAGCCTCGACCCGCCACGCGAGGGGGGTGCGTATGCCCGGGCCATGAAGCGCCCGGCACGGACCCCCGTGCCGGGCAACGCAGTCGAGGTCCGGCCAGGAACCGGTCCTCACCCGATGGCTGGTCGTCGCGAGGCGGGTCGATAGAGGGCGTTTGGAATCCACCACTCCCCGAGCACCTGGCAGGCAAGCTCCTGGTGGGGTGAGGGGTCACCAAACGCCAGCGTCTCGAGGAAGCGCGTCACGAGTGCCTCCTGATCCGGGGAGAGCGAGGCAAGGCGCGCCGGCTCCCGGTCCGGCGGACGCAGGGAGTTCAACAGTCCCTCGACCACCGGGTTGCCCGCGTCCCTGTGGCTCAGGGCGTAGGCCATCAGGAAGGGCAGGTAGTGCCGCCAGGAAGCGGCATCCAGATGGCCGATGCCCCACGGGTACTGCTCAAGGTAACCGTCGGAAACGGAGTCGGCGGCGACCTCGAAGGGTGGCGGTTGCCGATGGTCATCGAGGGCGTTGCCGGCGCGCAGAGTCACCGAAGGAGTCGCCGCCACATCTGCCGCGAAGGCAGCGAACAGTTCGGCGGCAAGGGGCGGCAGAATGCTCATGGGATCAAGGTGCCCGGCCGTTGGCGTGAGGATCCGCCTTGTGGTGAAGCCGACAGGGAAGCGCCAGGCTGAGGTTCGCGGCGGCCTCCTCAAGGCGATGGCGAGGGCTCGTCCGGCAAGTTATAGGAGACCTTGGTTCCCTCCAGTTTGACGATGCCCCGTGCACACAGTGACTGGAACAAGCCCTCGAGCTTTTGCTCGGTAAGCTCCTTCCTGAAAAGCGCGTGCAATGTGCTGCGGAGTATCTGTTGATTGCGCGGCTTCGATGCCTTGCGGCGACGAAGGTCGGTGACAACGATGGCAATCTGCTCATCAGGAGCGGCGGGAAGCGATGGCTTGAAGTACGGAATGTCCGCGATGCACGTGGAGCGTTGCACGAACAGTTGCTTGCCTTTGAGATGCTTGATGAGCGCGTCGAAGCCCGCATCTTTCGAAATGATGTGGAAGAAGGCCGAGGGATCTTCGGCAGACAAGACCTCGATGTAGTAGGCGATGTGAAAGTCGAGGGCGTTGTTGCCGGCAGTTTCAAGAATCACGTACTCGGCACTGCTGCCGAGGGACTGGACCGCCGATGCCAGAGCAACCGGGATCTTCGATTGATTGGGGCCGAGAAACAACTTGACTTTGAATGGGCCATCCTTGAGCAGGCCGAAGTCCTTGGGCTGGACGTTCTCAAAGTCGACGAGGACAAAGTTCGTGCGCATGACGGCAGGGAGTCCTAACATGGAATTCGGGCGACGGCTTTGCGCCCTGGCACCGGTCGTCTGCTCCCTGGCGACGGTGTCCGGATGGTGTCCAAGTGCCTGCTCGTGCGCATTGTCGGTCTCCAGGGTGCGGGGGATTCGGGCCCCGACTGCCGGCGATGACCGGCATCCCCTCCCACGCGTCATCCATTCTGCCCGCGGCCGCGGAAAACGGCAATGCGGTAGGCATGGGTGCGGCCGGTCGCTGGTGGACTTGCTGGCGGGTGCCCGGTGGCGGCCGGGATCCCGACGACGGCGATGCGATTGCATGGGGGCGGCGCCACGGAGGGCGGGATGCCCCGCCGCCCCCTTGCGCCCCGGTGGCGGGTGGCGGCCTTCCAGCCCCCGGCCCCTCAGAGGTCGCGCAGCACCGCCCGCACCGGCGAGGCGTCCAGGTTCATGAACTTCAGGGGCAGGGCGATCAGTTCGTAGTTGCCGGCCGGCACCTGGTCCAGCACCAGCCCCTCGAGGATCGCCAGGCCGTGGCGGTGCGCCGCCAGGTGGGCGTCCAGGGATTCGGCGGCCTCCGGGTCCAGGGAGGGCGTGTCCACGCCGACGAGGATGCAGCCGCGTTGCGCGATGGCCTCGACGGCGGCGGCGGAGACGACGGGAAAGTCCGGGTCCCAGGGGCCCGCCACGGCCTTTTCCCGGGTGCGCAGCAGCAGGCGCGGCGGACAGGCGGGGTCGCCGAGGGCGGCGGCCAGGTGGCCCGGTTCGACGCGCCGCACGCCCCGTAGATCCACCACCCGGGCCGGTCCCAGGTAGGGGGCGAGATCGACGGCGCCGACGGTGGCGCCGTCCTCGGCGAAATGGAAGGGCGCATCCACGTGGGCCCCCGTGTGGGTGGACATGGCGACGGCCGAGACGTTCACCGGACAGCCCGGCCCGAGGGTGGCGGTGCGGACCTCGCGGTACGCCTGGTCCCCGGGCCAGACGGGGATGCCCGGCACCAGCGGCGGCGAGATGTCCCGGATCCGCTTCATCCCGGGCGCCCGCCCGGCAACCGGCCCCTCGCCGGGTTTCCTGCGTGAAACCCGGGTTTCCGGGGGGAGGCTGTCGTTGCGGGGTTCATGCGGCATACCTTACCACCGGACCCCGGCGGCGCCCGGGGAACGGGACCCGCGGGGGCCCGCGCCGGGTTGCGCGGCGGCCTGGAGGGGAACTCCGGGCCGTCCCGCGGGACCGCCGCGTCCTCCGCCGTGACACCGCCTTTCCGCGCCTCCGCCGCCCCGCCTCACCGCTCCAGGCAACGGAGGATCGCCGTGAACAGGGCGTCGGGGTCCACGGGCTTGGCGATGAAGTCGTTCATGCCCGCCGCCAGGCAGCGGGCCCGGTCCTCGGCAAAGGCGTTGGCCGTCATGGCGAGGATGGGTACCCGGTCGCCGCCCGGCAGGCCGCGGATGCGCCGGGTTGCCTCCAGGCCGTCCATGGTCGGCATCTGCATGTCCATGAGTATCAGGTCGTACTCGCAGGCCGCGACGGCGGCCAGGGCCTCCTGGCCGTCGGTCGCCGTGTCCACCCGGGACCAGACCTCGCCGAGCAGGGCCAGGGCCACTTCCCGGTTCACCGGCTCGTCCTCCACCAGCAGCAGGCGCCGGTGCCGGTGCTCGCGCCGGAGGAGGGCCTCCGCCGCGTCCCCGGTCGCCGGTCCGGGGTCGTCCGCCGGGGCCGGGCCCTTGCGCAGCCGGGCGGTGAACCAGAAGGTGCTGCCGACCCCGGGCGTGCTCTCCACGCCGGCGTCCCCGCCCATCAGCAGGGCGAGGCGCCGGGTGATCGCCAGGCCCAGGCCGGTGCCGCCGTACTGCCGGTTGATGGAGCTGTCCGCCTGCTCGAAGGCGGCGAACAGGCGGCCCGCCTGCTCCGCCGAGAGGCCGATGCCGGTGTCCTCGACCTCGAAGCGCGCCAGCACGCCCTCCGCGTCCTCCGCCACCATCCGCACCCGCAGGATCACCTGGCCCCGTCCGGTGAACTTGACCGCGTTGGTCGCGTAGTTGAGCAGGGCCTGCTGGAGCCGGGTCGGGTCGCCGCGCAGGTGGCGGGGCAGGGGCTGGCTGTCCACCCGCAGCTCCAGGCCCTTGGCCTCGGCGCGCTCGAACAGCATGGAGGCCACGTTGGCGGCGATGGTGCCGGCATTGACCGGCAGGTCCTCCAGCACGAACTTGCCGGCCTCGATCTTGGAAAGGTCCAGGATGGCGTCGATGATCTCCTGCAGGTGCCGGCCGGCGGTGTCGATCTTGCCCAGGCGGTCCGCCTGCTCGGGGGTCACGCCGCTGCGCAGGATCAGGTGCGCCATCCCGGTGATGGCGTTCAACGGCGTGCGGATTTCGTGGCTCATGCTGGCGATGAAGGCGCTCTTCGCCCGGCTCGCCGCCTCCGCCGCCTCCTTGGCGACGCGCAACTGCTCGGCCTCCCGCCGGCCGGTAATGTCCCGGGCGACGCCGACGGCCATCCAGCGGCCGTCCACGGTGATCGCCGACAGGGACAGTTCGATGGGAATCTCCCGGCCGTCCTTGTGCAGGGCGGCGAGTTCCCGGGTCTCGCCGATCAAGGGGCCCCGGCCGGAGGCGGCGAATTCCCGCAAGCCTTCCCCTATGGCCGCCCGCTGCGCCTCGGGCACCAGCAGGTCCTGGACGCGCCGGCCGAGGATTTCATCCTTGCCGTAACCGAAGACCTCGGCCGCCGCCCGGTTCCAGATGCGGACCCGGCCCTCCCCATCCACCGCCGCCAATGCGTCGTGCATGTGCTCGGAGCCGAGGCGGAAGCGCTCCTCGCTCTCTGCCAGGGCCCGGGAGCGGCGGCCGATCTCCTCGCCCATCCGGTTGAAGGCGGCCGCCAGGGCGCCGATCTCGTCGCCGCGCGCGTCGGCGGAGCGGGCGCCGTAGTCGCCGCCGGCCAGGCGCCCGGCGGCCTCCTCCAGGCGGGCCAGGCGGGCGATGACCCAGCGGTTCATGAAGATGCCCAGGGCCACCAGCAGGAAGGCGTAGCCGGCCAGGCGCAGGCCGAAGCGCCGCATCCAGTTCGAATAGACCTGGCCGCGGATCGGGTCGGTGGGAATCTTGACGCTGAGCACGCCCCGCAGGTCCCCCACCCGGTAGCCGTAGGCCGCGTCGTAGGCATGGGCGATCGAGGCGGGCGCGGCGGCCTTCTCGCCGTGGCAGCGCAGGCAGTATTCCTCGATCCAGATCGGCGTCGTGAAATGGTAGAAGCCGCGGCCGGCGTCGTCGCGGATTTCCAGCAGGCGGTCGGCGGCCTGCGGGTTGGCCCGGAACCAGGCCATCGCCTCCAGCTCGAAGCGGTCCGCCTGGTTGGCCGGGTTGCGGGGGCGGTCGGAGACGTTGTTGAAGGAGGTTCCGCTCCGGCTCCAGCGCGGGAAGTCCTCGGAGATGCGGGACAGGGCGTGGGCCGGCAGGAAGCCGAGGGTGCGCGCATCCAGGGGCAGGCCGCTGTCCAGGAACTGCTGATGGTAGACCCGGCGCGTGGCCATCAGCAGGGCGCGCAGGTCCCGGGCGTTGAGCTCGACGCTCTCGCGGATGCCCGCCTCGATGGTGCGGTAGCCGACGGCCAGGTCGGCGGCGGTGATGAGGCCGACGATCAGCGCGGCGAGCAGCCAGACCTTCTGTTTGAGTCGCACGGAAAACCGCCCTCTTCTCGGGATCGCGGAGGCGTCGGGGGCACGTGTGTTTTTCGCGTCATATTACACGCAAATCCCGGGCGGGAATGCCGGCCGGATGCCGGCGCGGGCGGTTCAGCAGGGCGCGCCCAGGGCCTCGCAGAGGAAGGCGACCAGCGGCATGGCGGTGGCGAAGCGCTTTGCCGCGATCCCCGGCAGCCTCGCCGAGACGACCTCGTCGTAGGAGAGGCCCGCCAGGCCGATGAAGTCCTTGCGCTTCAGGTCCTCCACCGCCGGATGGTCGGCGGCGTAGCCGCGGGGCGGCCGGGCGAGGCTGTCGCCGGCGAGTTCCCAGTCCTTGCGCAACCGGCGGTCATCCCGGGCGGCGAACCAGCGTTCCGGCTGGGTGGCCACCCGGTCGCGGATCCGGGCCAGGTCCTCCGGTTCCGGATGCCAGCAGCCGGCGCCCAGGAAGCAGCCGTCGCCGGCCACGTGGAGGTAGAGGCCGGGGGCGTGCACGTCCTTGCCCAGGTCGTGGCGGAACTGGATGCCCACGTTGGTCTTGTAGGGCGTCTTGTCGCGCGAGAAGCGGGTGTCCCGGTGGATGCGCATCAGGGAGCCGCCCACCTTGCGCGGGTCGGCCCGGAAGCGGGGCGCGAACTTGCCGAGCAGCGGCGCCATGGCCTCGATGAAGGCCAGCGCCGGTGCCCGCACCTCGGCCTCGTAGCGCTGCCGGTTGGCCTCGAACCAGGCCCGGTCGTTGTGGACGGTGAGATCGTCCAGGAAGGCGAAGGTGGCGGCGGTGAACATGGCGGGGCTCCTTTCCGGCGCGGGGGATCGGGCGATCGCCGACAGCATAAGGCAA
>JAEUNJ010000132.1 GCA_016791145.1 Rhodocyclaceae bacterium
TTCTACTTTTCGTGTGAGCATTCGGTTTCTTTCGCTTCTCCGTCAGGCCAGCCAAGGCACCTTCCAGCACCCCAGCGAATCCCGGACACCCCTCTCGAGACGCCCAGCACCCGGAAAATCCCTTCGATCTCAGGATCCCCCCAACCCAACTTCCAGCTCACCAAACACCCACACCTATCGGCTGTTCAGTTGTTAAAGAACGTTGCCGGTCACCAATCAATCGATTCGCGATCAGCAGAGAGGCCGAATCATACGGCCTTTTTCCGCTTGTGTAAACACCCGCCGTGTTTTCCCCGGCAACGCCCCCGGCTCCGCCCCATCGC
Source organism: Rhodocyclaceae bacterium (assembly GCA_016791145.1). Lineage (GTDB taxonomy): Bacteria > Pseudomonadota > Gammaproteobacteria > Burkholderiales > Rhodocyclaceae > JAEUNJ01. The sequence continues at coordinate 324 of JAEUNJ010000132.1, forward strand.
GTTGCCTTCTTCGGCCCCTTCACGCCGGTCAAGGCGACAGGGGGGCTTTGCTGCTAGCCTTCATTGATGGGACCGCGCAACAGACCGGTAAAGGACAACATCTGGCAAGTGGCCGGAAGCGGTCTCACGGCCGCCGAGGATGCGGCTGCGTATTTGGTCGCCTTCGACGACATGGCGGCGCTGATCGACTCGGGGTGTGGCCGCGCGACCGACCTGCTGCTCACGAACATCGAATCCACGGGTGTGGCGGTGGAACGGATCCAAATGCTGCTGCTGACACATTGCCATATCGACCATGCGGGCGGCGCGGCCGAGATTCGCGACCGGCTCGGATGCGCAATCGTTGCACACGCGCTGGATGCCGATGCCATCGCGTCCGGAGACGAGCGGCTCACGGCGGCGGATTGGTACGGCCGGTCGATGGTGCCCTGCCCGGTGGACTGGCGGCTGGAAGGAGACGAGCACATGGCGGTCGGCGACGGAGGCATCCGCGTCGTGCACATTCCCGGCCATACCCCCGGATCCGTCGCCTATCTGACCGAGTCGGCGGGAAATCTCGTCCTTTTCGGCCAGGACGTGCATGGTCCGCTGGACCCGGGGTTCAACTCCGACCGGCGGGCCTACCAAGAGTCCCTCCGGCGCCTGCTGGACCTTCGCGCCGACGTCCTGTGCGAGGGCCACTATGGAATTCTTTCCGGTCAGGAACAGGTCGCCAAGTTCATACGGAGCTTCCTGACGTCGTGATCAGGCATCGTCGAGAACCTTGTCCGTGCGGCCTCCCGCGGGACTACGAAGACTGTTGCGGACGGTGGCACCGGGGCGCCCCGGCACCGGACCCGGAGGCCCTGATGCGGTCTCGTTACGTGGCCTACGCAATGGGGTTGGACGCGTACATATTGGACACATGGCACCCGTCAACGCGTCCGGTCCGTATCGAACACGGCCCGGCATCCCGTCCGAAATGGATTGGACTGGCGATCGTCCGGGCCCGGGCGTCCGGCGACGAAGGGGAGGTCGAGTTCGTCGCCCGCTGCCGGATCGGGGGACGCGCCGATAAACTGCACGAGACCAGCCGTTTCCGCCGCGAGGGCGAGCGCTGGTATTACCTGGGAGGCAATATCGAGTGACAACCATCCATTCAACAGGGAGGATCCCCGGTGATTCCCGGACCGTCTTCCCGGGAGATCCGCGATGACATCCAGGTTCTTGCGGGAACAACTGCGAACGGCAATGGCGGCCCTGGCCGAGGGCCTCATCGAGCGCGACCTGCCGATCCGCCTCGGCCTCCTGGCCGCCTTGGCCGGCGAACACCTGTTGCTGGTGGGCCCTCCCGGTACGGCCAAGAGCGAGTTGGCAAGACGCCTGCACATGGCTTTCCCGGACGCCGGCTATTTCGAACGGCTGCTGACCCGTTTCTCGGTTCCCGAGGAGCTGTTCGGCCCGCTGTCCATCGTCGCCCTCGAGAGCGACCGCTACGAGAGGCAGACGGACGGTTACCTGCCCTCGGCGTCCATCGCCTTCATCGACGAGGTCTTCAAGGCTAACAGCGCCATCCTGAACGCATTGCTTACCCTGCTGAACGAGCGGGAGTTCGACAACGGCAACCGCCGCATGTCCTGCCCGTTGATCAGCGTCGTCGGGGCGACCAACGAGGTTCCCGAGGACGACCTGCTGGCGGCGTTCTACGATCGTTTCCTGCTGCGCATCCGGATCGACCCGGTCGCCCCGGATTCCTTCGCCGGACTGGTCCGCGGCACCGATCGCAGGCCTTCGGTGATGCCCGAAGGCACCCGCTTGCACCGGGACCAGTTGAACGGGATCGCCGCCGAGTCGCGGGAAGTGCGAATCCCCGACGACGTCATGGCCCTGCTGGCCTCCCTGAGAGATTTTCTCGGCACCGAGGGTATCTACGTATCCGACCGCCGCTGGCGGAAGATCGCGGGACTGCTGCGGGTCGCCGCCCTCACCGACGGACGCGATGCCGTCTGCGTCTGGGACTGCTGGCTCCTCCGCTTCTGCGCGCTGGAACATCCGGACCAGCGCGACCGTATCGCCGAATGGTACGAGCGCCATCTGGGGGTCTTCCAAACCCTAGACCCGGAGCGGCTCCGCCGGGTGGCGGACGGCTTCGAGGCACAACTGGAACTGGAAGCCAACGCCTCGGAACTCAACTACGACGCGGACGGCCGCCTGTCCATGATGTCCGACATGAAGGACAACAAGCAGGGCGAGGCGGCCCTGCGCCTGCCCACCTTTTCCAAGCGCCGCCGCTACGGGCCGCGGCACATCGAAGCCAGGACGCGGCAGATCCGCGGTCTCGTGGAGGAAACGGACCATTACCTCGTGCGCCTCGACGGCAGGGTCCGGGAACTGGAAACCCTGGTGACCGGACATCTATGGATCGAACCCGGCTTCGCCGGGCAGGCCGCGGCCGTCCTGGCCGGCACCCGCGCCGCGGTCGAAGGCCTGCGGCAACGCCTGCTCGCCACGGAAGCGGGCTTTCGCGCCCTGCCGCGCCTCGAAGGGGTCGCAGCCGATGCAGACCCGGAACCCGCGCCCGTGGCATTCCCGTGACTCCTGTCGCCCCCGGGTTCGACCCGCAAGCCATTGAGAAGGTCCTCGCGCCCCTCGACCGCCTGCCCCGCGCGCTCTGGCTGCAGTCCCTGGTCAATTCCCGAGGCGCTCTGGTGCCGCGCCTCGCGGACCTCGTTCGGACCCGCGACGGCTTCCTGGCGGGAACCGCTCCCGCCGGCGGGGCGGAGGAGTGGCCCCTGCCGCCGGCCACCCAGCCTTTCCTGCGGGAACTGGATCGCCTGCGCCTGCCGGCCGCGACCCAACACAACGAGGATGTGGCGGATCAGGTCGTGCAGATGTGGCTTTGGCACGCGGACCGGATCGTCGACTACCTGGAACGGGAGGACGAGACCACGGCCTGCGAACGTGCTGCCGCCCTCTTCGCCGCGGAATGGCACGAAATGGCGGCCGACATCGAGTCCCTGATGGCGGTTTTCGAGACGCTGGGCGATTGCCTGAAATCCACCCAGTGCGCCCTGACGCGGGGCCTGCTGCGCAGCGAGGGATGGCAGGAGCTGGTCCGCATCAGCGGGCTGATGCACCGGCTTCCGGAACTGCGCGGCGTGATCCGCCGGCTCGGGCGCGCCGTCGAAACCGACGAGATCGACGAAACCCGCCCGCCCGAGCTGAGCGTCATGGAAAGGGTCCGCACGCGCACCCAGGCCTGGCGGGAAGTCCATGTGCCCTCGCTCGTGGCGGAGACCCGGGGCGTCATGCGCGGCGGCAACATTGCCCGGATGCTGCCAAGCGAATCAGTCCTCATGCGGCAGCCGCGCCTGCGCCTGACCTGGTTCGCCCGCATGGTGGAACAATCACTGCTGGTGTACGAGGATGAGGACCGCCTGCGGGAACCGGTCTGGATCGAATCCCAGTCCTGGCAGCCGAGCCCCGATCCCAAGCCCCGGCGCAAGCTGGAAACCGGCCCAATGATCCTTTGCGTGGATACCTCGGGGTCCATGCAGGGGGGCGCCGAGAACGTGGCCAAGGGCGTCGTCCTGGAGGCCATGAGGACTGCCGCGGCCCAGAAGCGGCGCTGTTACCTCTTCGCCTTCGGCGGTCCGGAGGAAATCGTGGAACGGGAGTTGCCGGTGGACGCGAGTGGCGTCCAGGCGATGATCGGCTTCCTGGCCCAGGGCTTTCGTGCCGGAACCGACATCGAGCAGCCCCTGGACCGGGCCCTGGCCCGCCTGCACGAGTCCGAATGGCGTTTCGCCGACCTGCTGGTCGCCAGCGATGGGGAGTTCGGCGCCACGCCCGCGATGGCAGCCCGCATCCGCAACGCGAAGGAGGCACTCGGGCTCCGGGTCCAGGGGGTGCTCATCGGCGACCGGGAAACCATCGGCATCCGGGAGGTCTGCGACGACGTCTTCTGGGTGCGCGACTGGCGGAAGTTCGGCGGCAGCGGAGGCGAATCGCCGGTGCCCCACAAGGGACTGACCGCGACCTACTTTCCCGGCGCCCTGCGCTAGGGGCGGCCGGACCGGCAGCCCGTTTTCGCCCTGCCCGCCCCGTCGGCGGGACAAAGCGATAACATTGCCACGCGGCACACCCCGCACGGCCACTCCTGAACAACGAGTCGGATTTCCGCCATCGGAAGCCCCCCCACGAACATGACGGGCAATCCCAACAACGGCAACAGCGCCACCCCCGGCGACATCGCCAAACGGACCCTGACCCGGCTGGCGAGGGAACGGCTGACCCCGAACGCCCACAATTACTGCGTGATCTACCGCGGCCTGCGGACGGATCGCGAGAACTGGGTCTCCTTCTGCCGCTACGTCATGCAGTTGGCGGAGTCCCTGCAGCACCTGCTTGCGCCCTGGTCGGGTCCGGAGCCCCAGGTGGAGGCCGAGACGGCCAGGCTGGCGCGGGAACTGGACCAGCTCGTCGCCAAGGCCAGCACCGATGCCGATCTCGGGCAGATCCGGGGAAGGGCCGAGGTGCTCGGCGAGCGGATGCGGGAGCACCTGGAAAACAGTGCCGACCTGAGGGCCGAACTGGTCGCCGTCGTGAAACTCCTGATGGAGAACATGGGCGCGATTGCCGACGACGACGGCTGGCTCAAGGGGCAGCTCCACCTGCTCGAAGACATGTTTTCCGGCCGGCTCACCGCCCCCGAACTGAGCCGCGGCCGCAAGGTCCTGCGCGCCGTCGGCGAGCGTCAGGCGGGAATCCGCGCCACGCTTTCCGACGCCCAGCGCCAACTCAAGGACACGCTGGCGGAACTGATCCGCCACGCCGGCACCCTGGTCACCCATGCCGCGGGGTTCGAGAACCGGATCGCCGAACTCCAGGGCGTCGTGTCGGCAGCCAACGACCTGCCCGGCCTGCGGCACGCAGTGGGCGCCCTCGGGGAATTCGTCGGTCAGATGGGAAGCTCGATCCGCGAGTCCCATGCCGAAATGACCACGGCCCACCACCGCCTGACCCAGGCGGAGGAACAGATCGACGGCCTTCGGCGCAACCTGGCCGAAACCTATGAACGGGCCCGCCGGGACCGGCTGACCGGGACCCTGAACCGGTCCGGACTGGAGGAGATCTGGCTGAGGGAAGTGGAACAGGCCAAGGCCGCCGGGACCCCGTTGGGCATCGGCATCCTGGATGTGGACAACTTCAAGTCCTTGAACGATACGCACGGCCACCAGGTCGGCGACGAGGCACTGGTGCACCTCGCCTCGGTCATCCGCAACGCCCTCCACGGCACGGACACCCTCGCCCGATACGGCGGCGAGGAGTTCGTGGTCCTGTTGCCGGACACCGACGAAAAGGGTGCCGAGGCCGTCATGACGCGCCTGCAAAGGGAACTGACCAAGCACTTCTTCCTGAAGGGCAACGAGCGCCTGCTGATCACCTTCAGTGCCGGCGTCACCCAGGTCGGACTGGACAGGGACACCCTGATATCGGCGGTCGAAAGGGCGGACAAGGCCCTGTACCGCGCCAAGAGCGCCGGGAAGAACCGGGTCGCCGCCGGTTGACCGGGCGCCTGCCCGGGGACTGCCACCCGGGGGCCGCAAAGCGAAGGGCCCGGCAAGCGCCGGGCCCTTCGTGTGTTTGGTTGCGGGGGTAGGATTTGAACCTACGACCTTCGGGTTATGAGCCCGACGAGCTGCCAGACTGCTCCACCCCGCGTCGGAGAGGCGCGCATACTACCAAGGCCCCCGGCGACGGTCAAGCGCAGCGCAGGGTTTTTTCGATCCCGGGTTTCGAAGGCGCCGCATTCCTATAATCGGGCCATCGCGGTTGCGCCGCGTGCGCCGGAACCCGGGGCGAGGCGCCGGGAGCACCGGGATGCCCCGACAGCCGCAAGCGCCGACGGACTCAGGGGACCCGAGCCCATCCTGCCGCCTGCGGGATCGCCGGGCCGAATGCTTTCGGATGATCGCCGCACATGGACAACGACGGGCAACACATTCAGGACGAACGCCAGGGCATCCAGTCCATCGAAGTGGGCGTGCCCCTGCTCGCGGTGCTCGCCGACCACGGCGGGCCGATGATGCTCCGCGACCTGGCACAGGCAGCCGGCATGCCGCCGGCCAAGGCGCATCGCTATCTGGTGAGTTTCGCGCGCACCGGTCTCGTGGCCCAGGATCCCGTGAGCGGCCGTTACGACCTGGGCCCCTTCTCCCTCGACCTGGGCCTGGCCTGCCTGTCCCGCATGGATGTCGTGCGTACGGCCGTCCCGTTCCTGGAACGCCTGAACGATGAAACCGGGGAAACGGTCGCCCTGGCCGTCTGGGGCAACCTCGGGCCGACCTTCATCCGCTGGATCGAGGCCCGCCGTCCGGTGACCGTCAATCTGCGCACCGGCGCCGTCATGCCCTTGCTCCATTCGGCGACCGGACTGTGCTTCGTCGCCTTCATGGATGCCGCCGCCGTCCGGGAGAAGACCGGCGAAGCGCTGGAGCTGGCGTTGCGCGGCGAGGACCAGCGCCCACCGCGTGACCGGGCGGAACTGGACCGCATCGTGGCCGAGGCCCGGGACCATGGCCTCACCCGCATGCTCGGCGCCCTCATTCCGGGGATCAACGGTTTCGCCGCCCCGGTCTTCGATCACGAGGGGAAGATGGTGCTCGCCGTGACCGTCCTCGGTCCGGCAGGCCTGCTGTCGCCGGCCTGGGGGGGGCCGATTCCACGCGCCCTGCGCACCACCGCGCTGGCCATTTCGCGAAACCTGGGCTGGAAACCTCCCGCGCGGGACAGCGGGGCCTGATTCGCCCCCGCCTTCGCCGCCCGGCCGGCTACGCGGGGTACCGGGGATCCACCCGGCGGGCGAGCACCTCCTCCAGGGTCTCGCGGGCGCGGCCGAAGTCGAGCACCGCATCCTCGTAGGCGTCCCGTCCCAGCGTGTAGGCCTCCACCCGCTCCGTGTCGATGCCCGCCGCATGGAGTTCCAGGTAGAGGCGCTCGCACTCCTCGAACAGCCGGTCGGCCACCAACCGGCGACGCATGTAGATGCGCGCCGCCTCCCGGGGCCAGGGGGTCATTTCGACGTAAGCGGGCACGTGGGGCCGTGCCACCGTCGCGAAATCCCCCTTCAGGAGTTCCCACATGGCCGGCCAGTCGGGCTCCTCTCCCGCGAAGGGTGAATACCCGAAGCGGCGGAGGAGCGCCGCCTCCGCCTCGATGAGCCTTTCGGGGCCGGGGACGTCCATCAGGCGGCGGCCGGTTCCTCGGCTTCGTAGCCGATCCGCATGTCGTAATCGGGCTCGACGCCGGCGGGCATCACCAGGCCAACCTCCTTCAATCGCGAGTCGAGCAGTTCCAGGTACTCGGCTTGCAGTTCCTCGGGCTTCTTCACCTTCAGGCCGAACTCGTAGTAGATGTCGAACATCTGGGACTTCCGGTCGCCGCTCGACGGACGGCCGTAGAAACCGAGGCCCATCTTCATGAATTTCGGGATCCGCCGCTGCATGTCCTCGCGGGTCTTCTCCCCGCCGAACTCGATACAGCGTTTGGAGGCCCACACGCCGAATGCCAGGTGCCCGAACTCCTCCTTGTGGATACGGACGTTCACCCGCGCCCAGGGCAGGTACGAGCAGTTCTGGTACTGGCCGAGGAAGGCGACGGCGGCCGGCGTGACGACGGTCGAGAAGAGCGCCACGTCCTCCCAGCACTCGAAGAACTTCGACCAGTTCTCCTTGCGGAAGCCGTTGATCACGTTCACCTTCGCCGGGTCGGGGTTGTCCGGATTGTGGGAAAGCTCGAACAGGCGCGCATCCACGTCCACACCCAGGTCCTGCATGATGTTCCACACGTAGAACGCGTGCCCCATCTCCTCGAACACCTTCTTGGAGAGCCGGTAGGCCTCCTCGGGACGGGTCGCGAACCGGTGGTTCTCGGCCACCCGCTGGGCACCGGCGTACTCGGAATCGGCCTGGAAGGACATCAGGTTCAGCAGGGCCTTCTTGTAGTCCTCGGGCAGGACGTCGCCCTTGTCGTAGGTCTTGAAACTGGACATCGAAACGCTCCTCTCGGGATGGACCCCGGCCGCATCGCCAAGCCGGGGCGTCGGGACGGAAATCGGGAAAACCGGATTATTTGACACAACTTTCAATTCATACTTAAAGATACTGTATCACTTTCGCGCTGTCAACCGACCGCACGGACTGCCCTCTCACCGACCGCGACGGCTCCCAGCGAATCGAGATGCCCGCAATGCGCGTCAAAGCGTTACATCAGGGTAGCTCCGGTGGTATCATTTCAACATGAAGAAAAATCGCATGATCGACGAGTGGATCGCGGATTTCCTTCGCCAGCATCCGGTGCGGGCCAACTCCCTGATCATCACCATCTACGGCGACTTCATCGCGCCTCACGGGGGCACCGTGTGGCTGGGCAGTTTCATCAGGCTCGTGGAGACGCTGGGCCTGAATCCCCGCATGGTGCGCACCAGCGTCTTCCGCCTGTCCCGGGAGAAATGGCTCGTCTCGGAGCAGATCGGCCGACGCAGCTACTACAGCCTCACGGCGACCGGCCGGCGCCGCTTCGAGCATGCCTACCGCCGCATCTACGACGACCCGCGCCAGCCCTGGTCGGGGGACTGGCACCTGGTGATCGCGGGAACCGGCCTTTCGACGGCCCAGCGGGATGCCCTCCGCAAGGAACTCGCCTGGGAAGGATTCGGCCTCATCGCGCCGGGAGTGCTGGCGCATCCGTCCGCCGACCACGAGTCACTGCTGGACATCCTCCAGGGAACGGGCACCCACGACAAGGTCGTCGTCCTCCGGGCCAGATCCCTCGGTGCCCTGGCGAGCCGCCCGCTGCAGGACCTGGTGAAGGATTGCTGGCGGCTGGAAGCCATCACGGCGGACTATCGCCTCTTTCTCGAGCGCTTCCGCCCCGTGCTCCGCGCCGTCGCATCGTCGCGCGGCGTGGGGCCGGAGCAATGCTTCGCCGTCCGGGCCCTGCTGATCCACGAGTTCCGCCGGGTCCTGCTGAGGGATCCGCAGCTGCCGCGGCAATTGCTGCCGGCCGACTGGCCCGGCGACACCGCGAGGCAGTTGTGCGCCGAGTTGTACTCGGCGACGCACCGGGGCGCCGAGGAGCACGTCATGGGCGTTCTGGAGACCGCGGACGGGCGGCTGCCCCCGGCCGCACCCTACTTCTACGACCGTTTCGGCGGCATTCTCCGGACCCAGGCCGAGGAGGCCCCCACCCGATGATCTCGCCCGCCGTCGCCATCGTCGGCGCAGGTCCCGCCGGCTGCTACGCCGCCGACCAGATCGCCCGCAAGCTCCCCGGGGCGCGGATCGACGTATTCGACCGGCTGCCGACCCCCTTCGGCCTCGTCCGGGGTGGCGTGGCGCCGGATCACCAGGGGACGAAGAACATCGTCCGCCAGTTCGAGCGCACCTTCCAGAAGCCAGCCGTCCGCTTCCTCGGGAACGTGGAGATCGGCCGCGATCTGGACGTGGCGGAGCTTGCCGCCAACTATGACGCGGTGATCGCCGCGAGCGGGGCCCTCGAGGACCGGGCGCTGGACATCCCCGGGGAGGACCTGCCCGGCGTCGTCGGATCCGGGCGCTTCGTCGCCTGGTACAACGGCATACCCGGCGCAGCGGACCTCTCCCCCCTGCTCCGCGCCCGATCCGTCGCCGTGATCGGCAACGGCAACGTCGCCCTCGACATCGTCCGGCTCCTGGGCAAGGACCGGGCCGCGCTGGAGGCGACAGACATGGCCCGCCCCGCCCTCGAAGCCTTCGCCGCGTCCCCGGTGACGGACCTCTGGCTGGTCGGCCGGCGCGGGCCGGCGCAGGCCAGTTTCACCTCGGCCGAGCTCGCCGAACTCGGCGAATTGCCGCGGGTGTCGATCCGCCTGGACGCCGCCGGCCTGCCGCCGGAGCCGCCGCCGGGCCTCGATGAGGCCGCCGCCAGGACCGTGGCCCGCAACCTCGAGATCCTGCGCGGCTTCGCCGCGTTGCCCGACGCCGGCCTGCCGGTGCGCCTCCACCTGCTGTTCCATGCCATGCCCGTCGCGGTGACGGGGACAGCCGGCGCCGAAAGACTCGTCCTCGCCCCCGGCCCGGAGGGGCCCCGGGGCCGATCTCCGGGTAATCCCTTCGAGATACCCGCCGACCTCGTGGTGACTGCCATCGGTTACCGGAGCCGCCCGATTCCCGGACTGCCGTTCGACGACAGCCGGGGCATCATCGCCAACGAGGGCGGGCGGGTGGCCCCGGGCATCTTCGCCACCGGCTGGTGCCGCCGCGGGCCCCAGGGCGTGATCCCGGCCAACCGCGCCGACGCCATCGGGGTGGCCGACCAGGTCGTGGCCGAGCTCGCGGCCTCCCCGGGCGAAGGCCGGCCGGGCCCGGGGGCCATCGATGCGCTGCTGCACGCGCGCGGCGTGGAAACCGTCGGCTTCCCTGGCTGGAAACGCATCGATGCCGCCGAGTCGGCCCGGGCGATCGGGCGTCCCCGCGAGAAGTTCATCCACGTGGCCGACCTGTTGTCCGTGGCAAACGGCACATGATCGCGATCAAGGGGCGGAAAGATCACATTTCCGCAACCGCGCCGGGCCGGGATTGAGGGACAATTCCTGTCCTGGCGCCACCGGTTGCAACAAACCCCGGCGCTCACCGACCGCACGGCTCAGGGAGAAGTGGTGCACCGGGTTCCGCCCCCCATCTGCGACGCACTCGACTCGGCTCGGCTGACGCCGAT
>JAEUNJ010000133.1 GCA_016791145.1 Rhodocyclaceae bacterium
GGGAGCGGATTGCGCCTCCGGCGCGTGCCGCTTTGCCTTGGGGCGGCCCGGCGGCAAAGCTCTGCTGGGGGAGGGAATGGCCCCCCACCCGCTGGCCCCCGCCCCGGGGGCGGGGGAACCCGATTGATCGCTGCGCTCACCTGTCACGGGGGGCGGCTTGGTGGCGCGGGAGCGTCCTCGCCGCGATGCGGACTGGCTCGCCCCGGTTTCCTTGGTGCCTTGGTGGTATGCCTGCAGGACCTTCGGTCACGACTCCGGCGTACGCGGGTTTCCGCAAACCGAGCGTGTTGCTTCAACCCTTCGGCAGCCGACCCGCGACGCCGTTCCAGAAGTCCTCGGCCTTGCGCCTTCCGACGATGGATTGCAGGGCGTCGCGGCACTTGGCCAGCTGGTCCATGGCTTCCCGGCCGCTGCGGCAGGCTTCGAGCCGAGCGGTCAGGGCGTCCGCGTCGGGCCCGAGGGTGTCGATCAGGTAGCGTCGGGCAAACTGCAATGCCTCCCGGGGGACCTGTCCGGGGGTCGCCGGCGCCGGCGTCGGGCGGGCGGGCTCGGGTGCGGGTGTCGGTGCCTGGGCGGCTGCGGCCGGGGCCGCCGCATCGGCGCCCACGGCCTCGACGAATCCGCCGTCGATCAGGTGGTCGAGGAATGCGCCGGGATCCCCGAGGTGGGCGGTCCTGGCCAGCAGTTGGGCGCCCGTGGACCTGCCATCCACCAGCACCAGCAGCGACCTCTCCCGCGCCGGCAGGCGGTGGGCGCGGGTTGCCATCTCCTCTTGGCCCTTCGCGGTCTTCCGGTAGATGGCTTCTCTGTCCATCGGATTTCCCGCTCTGACTATGGTTATAGGGAATGAATATAGCACGGCGGTCCCGGACACCGAACTGTGCTATCGTCCGACGCCTTCCCCCGTCCGTCACGCCATGACCCTGCTTGCCATCGTCGCGGCCCTGGTTCTGGAGCAGCTGCGCCCCCTGTCCGAACGGCGCGCCCTCTATGCCCCGCTGAACCGCTACGCCCGCTTCCTCGAGTCCCAGTTCAACGACGGCGAGCATCGGCACGGCGCGGTGGCCTGGGTCGTGCTGGTCTCCGTGCCGGTGGCCGGCCTGTTCGTCCTGCACTGGTGGCTGGCGGCTGCCTATCCGCCCGTCGCCCTGCTGCTCGGCGTGGCTGTCCTTTACCTGACGGCGGGCTTCCGCCAGTTCAGCCATTTCTTCACCGACATCCACCTGGCCCTGCGCATGGGCGAACTGGACCGGGCCCGCCAGCTGCTGGCCGAATGGCGCGGGCGTTCCGGGGAGCGCCTGGGTTCCGGCGAGGTGGCGCGCCTGGCCATCGAGGAGGCCCTGGTGGCTTCCCACCGGCACGTGTTCGCGCCGCTCGTCTGGTTCGTCGTCCTCGGGCCCGCCGGCGCCATGCTCTACCGCCTGGCCCTGTTCCTGGCGCGGCACTGGGGCGACAGCGCGGACCCGGAGCACGGGGCCTTCGGGCAATTCGCCCGCCAGGCCTTCCACGTGATCGACTGGGTGCCCCTGCGCCTGACGGCCACCGCCTTCGCCATCGTCGGCGATTTCGAGGATGCCGTCTTCTGCTGGCGCGGCCAGGCCCATCGCTGGCCCGAGGAAGGCTCGGGTATACTGCTGGCGAGCGGCGGCGGCGCCCTCGGCGTCCGGCTCGGGATGCCGATCCCGGGCGAGGGTGAGCCCGACGACCGCCCGGAACTCGGCCTCGGCGACGAGGCCGATGCGGATTTCATGCAGAGCACGATCGGGCTGCTCTGGCGTTCCCTGGTCCTGGGCCTGCTGTTGCTGGCCCTCCTCTGGGTGGCGAGCTGGGTGTCCTGAAAGATCAAACCAACTAGGAGTGGTATCCAAAATGGCTGACAAGAAAGAAGTCGTCGTACTGAGCGCTGTCCGTTCCGCCGTCGGCACCTTTGCCGGTTCCCTGGCCGGCATGGAGCCCGCCGAGCTGGGCGGCCTCGTGATCAAGGAGGCGATCGCCCGCGGTGGTGTCGATCCCAAGCAGGTGAGCTTCGCCGCCGTCGGCAACGTGATCCCCACCGAATCCCGCTTCCCCTACGTGGCCCGCGTGGCCTCCATCCAGGGCGGCATGTCCATGGATTCCGTCGCCTTCGCGGTGAACCGCCTCTGCGGCTCGGCCCAGCAGGCCATCGTCAATGCCTCCCAGGCCATCATGCTGGGCGACGCCGACTTCGCCATCGGCGGCGGCGTGGAAGTCATGTCCCGCGGCGGCTACCTGTCGCCCGCCATGCGTTCCGGCGCGCGCATGGGCGACACCAAGATGATCGACATGATGGTCGCCACCCTGACCGACCCCTTCGGCGTCGGCCACATGGGCATCACGGCCGAGAACCTGGCCGTCAAGCACGGCATCACCCGCCAGGACCAGGACGCCTTCGCCTGCGAATCCCACCGCCGTGCCGCGGCCGCCATCGCCGAGGGCCGCTTCAAGGGCCAGATCGTCCCGATCACCATGCAGACCCGCAAGGGCGACGTGGTGTTCGACACCGACGAGCACGTCAAGGCCAGCACCACCATGGAAACCCTGGCCAAGATGAAGCCCGCCTTCAAGAAGGACGGCACGGTCACCGCCGGCAATGCCTCCGGCATCAACGACGCCGCCGCCTTCCTGCTGCTCGCCGATGCCGCCAAGGCCGCCGCCGGCGGCTACAAGCCGATCGCCCGCCTGGTCGCCTACGCCATCGCCGGCGTGCCCAACGACGTGATGGGCGAGGGCCCGATCCCCTCCACCAAGCTGGCCCTGCAGAAGGCCGGCATGAGCCTGGACCAGATCGACCTGATCGAATCCAACGAAGCCTTCGCCGCCCAGTCCCTGACCGTGGCCAAGGGCCTCGGCCTCGACCCGGCCAAGACCAACGTGAACGGCGGCGCCATCTCCCTGGGCCACCCGGTCGGCGCCACCGGCTCCGTGATCATCACCAAGCTGCTGCACGAACTGCACCGGACCGGCGGCCGCTACGGCATCGCCACCATGTGCATCGGCGGCGGCCAGGGCATCACGACCATCTGGGAACGCGTCTAAGCCGCCGCACCCCGGCGCGCCGCGCACCACGCCGCGCACCAATAAGGGCCCGCACCCGCGAGGGTGCGGGCCTTTTCTTTGCACCTTGCCGGGGCATCGCCGCTCCCCCTTGGTGCATGGCGCGGCCCGCCATCGGCCGTATTCCCGCGGATCGCCCCGTTTTCCCCGGGCACGCTTCCTGCGTTGGCCCTGCCATGGAGGTTCCCATGGCAGCAGCGCCCTACGACGAGATGCGGATGGCCGGCGACGGCACCCGCGACCACTACCTTCCCTTCTCCCGCTGGCTCGAGTCCACACCCCAGGAGATCATCGAACGCAAGCGCGAGGAGGCCGACATGGCCTTCCACCGGGTGGGCATCACCTTCGCGGTCTACGGCGAGGAGGCGGGCCAGGAGCGCCTGATCCCCTTCGACATCGTGCCGCGCATCATCCCGGCCCGGGAGTGGGACATGCTTTCCCGGGGCCTGCGCCAGCGGGTCAAGGCCCTGAACGCCTTCCTGCACGACGTCTACCACGACCAGGAGATCATCAAGGCGGGCCGCATCCCCGCCGAGCACGTGCTGCGGAACAGCCTGTTCCGCCGCGAGATGGTGGGCGTGGACGTGCCGGGCGAGATCTACTGCCACATCGCCGGCGTCGACATCGTGCGGGCCGGGGAGGGCGAGTACTACGTGCTGGAGGACAACCTGCGCACGCCCTCCGGCGTCTCCTACATGCTGGAGAACCGCAAGATGATGATGCGGCTCTTCCCGGAGCTCTTCGGCCAGCAGGCCATCGCGCCGGTGGAGCACTATCCCGACATGCTGCTCGAGAACCTGCGCAGCGTGGCGCCGGCCGGCGTGGCCGACCCCACCGTCGTGGTGCTGACGCCGGGCCAGTTCAACAGCGCGTATTTCGAGCACGCCTTCCTGGCCCAGCAGATGGGGGTGGAGCTGGTGGAGGGCACCGACCTCTTCGTGCGCGAGAACCGGGTCTACATGCGCACCACCCACGGCCCCAAGCGGGTGGACGTGATCTACCGGCGCATCGACGACGACTTCCTGGACCCGCTCGCCTTCCGGCCCGATTCGGTGCTGGGGGTGCCCGGCCTGTTCGACGCCTACCGGGCCGGCCGGGTGACCCTGGCCAACGCCGTGGGCACCGGCATCGCCGACGACAAGTCCATGTACATCCACGTGCCGGAGATGATCCGCTTCTACTGCGACGAGGAGCCCATCATCGCCAACGTGCCGACCCGGGAGCTGCGCAAGCCCGAGGACCTGAAATACGTGATGGACCACCTGCCCGAACTGGTGGTGAAGGAGGTCCACGGCTCCGGCGGCTACGGCATGCTGGTCGGGCCCACGGCGAGCAAGGACGAGATCCGCCTGTTCCGGGAAAGGATCGTCGCCGATCCGTCCAAGTACATCGCCCAGCCCACGCTGGCCCTGTCCACCTGCCCGACCTTCGTGGAGAGCGGCGTGGCGCCGCGCCACGTGGACCTGCGGCCCTTCGTGCTCTCCGGCAAGGAGGTGAACATGGTGCCCGGCGGCCTGACCCGGGTGGCCCTGAAGGAGGGCTCCCTGGTCGTCAATTCCTCCCAGGGCGGCGGCACCAAGGACACCTGGGTACTGGAGCACTGACATGCTTTCCTCCACCGCCGACCACCTCTACTGGATGGCCCGCAGCATGGAGCGGGCAGAGAACATGGCCCGCATGCTGGACGTCACCTACCGCATGTCCCTGCTGAAGGGCGCCACCCAGGAGCCCTTCCAGCAATGGAGCGCCATGCTCTCCATCAGCGGCCTCCACTACGAATACACCCGGGACTACGGCGACGTCACCGCTGACAAGGTCATGCACTTCATGGCCCTGGACGAGACGAACCCGTCGTCCATCATGTCCAGCCTGCACAACGCCCGGGAGAACGGGCGGGCCGTGCGCGGCACCATCACCTCCGAGATGTGGGAGGCGCTGAACGCCACCTGGCTGGAGATGCGCGCCCGGCGCGAGGCCGGCATCCCCGCCGACGGCATCTCCGCCTTCTTCGACTGGGTCAAGGAGCGTTCCCACCTGTCCCGGGGCCTGACCCACGGCACCATGCTGCGCGGCGACGCCTTCGGCTTCCTGCGCCTGGGCACCTTCTTCGAGCGGGCCGACAACACCGCCCGCATCCTCGACGTGAAGTACCACATCCTGCTGCCCAGCCTCACCGACGTGGGCGGCGCGGCCGACTACTACCAGTGGGGCGCGCTGCTGCGCTCCGTGTCGGCCTTCGAGTCCTACCGCAAGGTCTATCGCGACGTCATCACGCCGAAGCGGGTCGCCGAACTGCTGATCCTGCGCGGGGACATGCCCCGGTCGCTGATGGCCTGCGTGCACGAGGTGAACCGCCTGGTCCAGGAGATCGACGGCCCCCGCTCCCGGGAGCTGCAGCGGCTGGTCGGGATGCTGTACGCGGAACTGCGCTACGGGCGCATCGACGACGTGATCGGGGTCGGCCTGCACGAGTACCTGACCAGCGTGGTGACCCGCCTGAACGCCATCGGGGACGAGATCAACCGGACCTATTTCTGGGCCTCGGACGAGCCGGCGGCATGAGGCATCCGCCCCGGGGAAAGGCCGCCGCGGGCGGCGGGGGCCGCGCGCCGGCCGGGGCGCCCTCCGGAACGGCGGCGGCCTTGCGCCGCGCCGCTTCTTCCTTTAGGGTCCGGGCTTTTTCCCTGGCGGAAGAAGATCCCCGATGACCTACTGCGCAGGCGTAATGATCGATGCCGGGATCGTCCTGGCCTCCGACTCCCGGACCAATGCCGGGGTGGACAACATCTCCACCTTCCGCAAGATGAAGGTGTTCGAGCGCCCGGGGGACCGGGTGATCGTGATGGTGAACTCCGGCAACCTGGCCGTCACCCAGGCGACCCTCAACCACCTGGAGCAGGGCATGCGCCGGGCGGAGGGGGCGCCGAACATCATGAACGTCCGCTCCATGTGGGAGGTGGCGGAACTGGTCGGTTCCGCCCTGCGCGAGGTGCGCCACCGGGACGGCCCCTTCCTGATGCAGACCAACGTGGATGCCTCGGCGAACTTCATCATCGGCGGCCAGATCGCCGGCGAGGAACAGCGCCTGTTCATGGTTTACACGGAAGGCAACTTCATCGAGGCCACCCCCGAGACGCCCTATTTCCAGATCGGCGAGGTGAAGTACGGCAAGCCCATCATCGACCGGGTGATCACCGCCGGCACCAACATGGACGACGCCGTCAAGTGCGTGCTGGTCTCCTTCGACTCCACCATGCGCTCCAACCTTTCCGTGGGCCTGCCCATCGACCTGGTCTGCTACGAGAAGGACAGCCTGCACCTCTCCCTGGTGCGCCGCTTCGACGAGCAGGATCCCTACATGCGCACCCTCCGCCAGAAGTGGGGCGAGGGCGTGCGCCGCGCCTTCGCCGAGCTGCCGCGCCTGGAGTGGGACGGCCACTGACGCCCGGCGACCCGGACAAGGACACCACCGCCACACGCCTTCCGCCATGACCATCCGCGTCGCCCTGAACCACCGTACCGCCTACAGCTTCGACCGGCCGGTCAAGATCTGGCCCCACGAGGTCCGCCTGCGCCCGGCGGCCCATTGCCGCACGCCCGTCTCCGGCTATTCGCTGCGCGTGCTGCCCGAGGGACACTTCATCAACTGGCAGCAGGACGTCTTCGGCAACTGGGTGGCCCGCCTGGTCTTCCCCGAGCCGGCCGACCACCTGGAGATCCAGGTGGACCTGGTGGCGGAGATGACCGTCATCAACCCCTTCGACTTCTTCGTCGAGGAGGACGCGGTCCATTTCCCCTTCGCCTATCCGGAGGCCCTGGCCCGGGAGCTGCAGCCCTTCCAGGGCGCCGAGGCCTGGGGCCCCCTGTTCGCCGCCTGGGTGGAGAAGGGGCGCCGGGAGGTGCTGAAGCCCGGCATCCGCACCGTGGACGTGCTGGTGGAACTCAACAGCCGGCTGAAGCAGGACATCGGCTATGTCGTCCGCATGGAGCCCGGCGTGCAGACCCCGGAGGAGACCCTCGCCCTGGGCCGCGGGTCCTGCCGCGACTCGGCCTGGCTGCTGGTGCACGTCCTGCGCCACCTGGGGCTGGCCGCCCGCTTCGCCTCCGGCTACCTGATCCAGCTCACCGCCGACGTGAAGTCCCTGGACGGCCCCTCGGGCCCGGAGAAGGACTTCACCGACCTGCACGCCTGGACCGAGGCCTACGTGCCCGGCGCCGGCTGGATCGGCCTCGACCCCACCTCGGGCCTCTTGGCCGGGGAGGGCCACCTGCCGCTCTCCTGCACCGCCTCGCCGGCCACCGCCGCGCCGGTGACCGGGGCCACCGGCGTCTGCGAGGCGCACCTGGACTTCTCCATGTCGGTGACGCGGATCCACGAGGATCCCCGGGTCACCAAGCCCTACACCGACGAGCAGTGGCAGGCCATCGAGGACCTGGGCCATGCGGTCGACAAGGAACTCGCCAGGGGCGACGTGCGCCTCACCATGGGCGGCGAGCCCACCTTCGTCTCCATCGACGACATGGACGGGCCGGAATGGAACTTCACCGCCCTGTCGCCGAAGAAGCGGGAACTGGCCGGCGCGCTGCTGCAGCGCCTGCAGGGCCGCTTCGCCCCCGGCGCCGTGCTGCAGTTCGGCCAGGGCAAGTGGTATCCCGGCGAGCCGCTGCCCCGCTGGGCCCTGGCCTGCCACTGGCGCACCGACGGCAAGCCCCTGTGGCGCGACCCCGCCCTGATCGATCACGGCGACCTGGCGGACCGGCGCGACCCCGGCGATGCGGGCCGCTTCCTCGCCGCCCTGGCCGGGCGGCTGGGCCTGTCGCCCCGCTACCTGATCGCGGCCTTCGAGGACGTGGCCCAGGCCGTGGGCCAGGAATCCCGCTGGCCGGAGAACTTCGACCCCCTCTCGGCGGACCTCAAGGACCCCGACGAGCGCCTGCGCCTCGCCCGGCTCATCGAGCGGGGCCTCGGCGAGCCGGCCGGCTGCGTGCTGCCGCTCAAGCCCCTGCCGCGCAAGGCCGGCCGGCGCGGCGCCACGACCACCGGCGGCTGGCGGTCCTCCCCCTGGCCCCTGAAGCGCGAGCACCTTTACCTGATTCCGGGCGATTCGCCCCTGGGCCTGCGCCTGCCCCTGTCCTCCCTGCCCTGGGTGGCGCCGGAGGACATGGAGGTGGAATTCGAACGGGACCCCTTCGAGGAGCGCGGCGGCCTGCCCGAGCCCGGCAAGGGCCGGCGCGGCAAGGCCACGGGCAAGGCGAAGGCCCCGGCGAAGAAGGATTACGACCCGCGCGAGATCATCCAAACCGCCCTGGCGGTGGAGGTGCGCGGCGGCGTGCTGCACGTCTTCCTGCCGCCCGTGAACCTGCTGGAGGACTGGGTGGACCTGATCCACGCCATCGAGGACACGGCGGCGGAACTGGGCATCCCCGTGCGCCTGGAGGGCTACCCGCCGCCCCAGGACCCGCGGCTGCGCGACTTCCGGATCACGCCCGATCCCGGCGTCATCGAGGTGAACATCCACCCGGCGCGCACCTGGGACGAGCTGGTGGAGAACACCACCGTCCTCTACGAGGAGGCGCGGCAGTCGCGCCTGGGCACCGAGAAGTTCATGCTGGACGGCCGCCACACGGGCACCGGCGGCGGCAACCACGTGACCCTGGGCGCCGCCACGCCGGCCGGCTCGCCGCTGCTGCGCCGGCCCGACGTGCTGATGAGCCTGGTCACCTACTGGCAGAACCACCCGGCCCTGTCCTACCTGTTCTCCGGCCTCTTCATCGGGCCCACCAGCCAGGCGCCGCGGGTGGACGAGGCGCGCCACGAGAGCCTCTACGAGCTGGAGATCGCCTTCCAGCAGATGGCCGAGCGCCTGCGCCCCGGCGAGGAGAGCCTGCAGCCCTGGCTCGTGGACCGGTTGCTGCGCAACCTGCTGGTGGATCTTTCCGGCAACACCCACCGGGCCGAGTTCTGCATCGACAAGCTCTATTCGCCGGACGGCGCCGCCGGCCGCCTGGGCCTGCTGGAATTCCGCGGCTTCGAGATGCCGCCCCACGCCCGCATGAGCCTGCTCCAGATGCTGCTGCTGCGCGCCCTGGTGGCGCGCTTCTGGCGGCAGCCCCACCAGGGCGGCCTGATCCGCTGGGGCACGGAGCTCCACGACAGGTTCATGCTGCCCCACTACGTGGCCCAGGACATGACGGACGTGGTGGCCGACCTGCGCCGGGCCGGCTACCCCTTCGAGCTGGAATGGTTCGCGCCCTTCTTCGAGTTCCGCTTCCCGCG
>JAEUNJ010000154.1 GCA_016791145.1 Rhodocyclaceae bacterium
GCCGAGGAGGCCCTGCGTCGCGCCCAGCAGGCCGGCGCCCAGGGCCGCGGCCTGCAGGCCCAGGCCGAACTCCAGGCCGCCCTGCGGGAGGATCCCTCCTACGCCACGGCCCGCCTGCTCCTCGCCCAGGCCTTCGTCGAGCAGGGCCGCGCCCCGGACGCGCGGGCCCTGCTGGCCGACGGCCTGGCGGCGGACCCGGTCCAGCCGCGTCTGGCCCTGGCCCTGGCCCGGTTGCAGGTGGAGCGCAACGACCTGGACGAGGCGATCAAGGTGCTGCGCCGGGCGGCGCCGGCAGCCACCGGCAGCGCCGAGTTTCGCGGCTACCTGGCCGGCATCCTGCAGAAGGCCGGGCGGGCGAAGGAGGCCGCGGAGGAATACCAGGCCGCCCTGCGCCTGTCGCCCCTGGCCGGCGTCTGGTGGATGGGGCTCGGCCTCTCGCTGGAGGCCGACGGCCGCGCCGCCGAGGCTCGCGAGGCTTTCCAGAAGGCCCGCGCCAGCGGCAGCCTGAGCCCGGAACTGTCGGCCTTCGTCGAGCAGAAGCTGCGCTGAGCGGCGGTAGCGCGTCCGGGCGAGGGGACGCACCGCGAAAACCCTCCACCGCGGAGGACGCTGCCGGAATACCGCGCGAGGCGAGGCCAGCCTCGCCGCATCGATTGGCTTGCCTTCCCCTGCGGTCGCCGTGTCCTCCCTGGCGGATCGCCTACCCGGGCCGCGCGGGAAGGAAGCGGCGCCTCAGGCCGCGGGTTCCCCCCGCACGGCCCGGGCCGCCACCCAGCACGTGACGCCGGAGGCACCATGCAGGCGGACGACGGTGGCCAGTTCGTCCAGGGTGGCGCCGCTGGTCATCACGTCGTCCACGAGGATCACCGAGCGGCCCGAAAAATCCGCCTGGCATTCGAAGGCGCGGCGCACGTTGGCGCGCCGCGCCTTCCAGGGCAGGGCGCTCTGCGGCGGGGTGTCCAGGGAGCGCAGGCAGGCCCGGGGCATCAGGGGCAGGCCGGTCTCCCGGGCCAGGCGCCGGGCGATCTCCAGGGCCTGGTTGAAGCCCCGTTCGGCCAGCCGCCGGCGCGACAGGGGCACGGGGACCAGGCAGTCCCCGGCCGGCCGACCCGCCGCCAGCATGGACCGGGCCAGGAAATCCGCCACCGGCAGCCGGTGGCCGAACTTCAGCAACTGGACGAGCCGATCCACCGGGAAGCCGTAGCGGAAGGCGGCGCGGGTGGCGTCGAAGGCGGGCGGATGGCGCAGGCAGGCGCCGCAGACGGCGCCGCCGGGGCTGGGCTGGGCACAGCGCGGACAGCCCTCGCCGGGCAGGCGCGGCAGGTCGGCTTGGCATTCGGCGCAGAGGAGTTCGGCGCCGGCCCCGTCGCCGCAAAGCAGGCAGTCCTGCGGCAGCAGGAGGGCGGCGAGCTTGCCGGCGACGGCGGAAATTGACACGGCGGGCCCCTTCCCGGAAGATGCGCGGCTCCATTTTATTCGCCCCTTCCGCCATGCAGACCGACGCCGCCCGCCCCGCCCCCGCCGGCACGACGACCCGCTGGACCGCCGCCTCGGTCCTGGCCCTGTTCGAGCTGCCCTTCGCCGACCTGATGCACCGGGCCCAGGAGGTCCACCGGCGGCACCACGACCCCAATGCGGTGCAGCGCTCGACGCTGCTCTCCATCAAGACGGGCGGCTGCTCCGAGGATTGCGGCTATTGCTCCCAGGCGGCGCGCCACCACGAGGCGAACCTGGCGCGCGAGTCGCTGATGGAGGTGGACGAGGTCGTGGCCGCTGCCCGGGCGGCCAGGGACAAGGGGGCCAGCCGCTTCTGCATGGGGGCTGCCTGGCGCGGTCCCAAGGACCGGGACCTGGAGCGGGTGGAGGCCATGATCCGGGCCGTCAAGGGCCTGGGGCTGGAGACCTGCGTCACCCTGGGCATGCTCCAGGACGGCCAGGCGGAACGGCTCGCCGAAGCGGGCCTCGACTACTACAACCACAACCTGGACACGGGGGCCGAGTTCTACGGCCGGGTCATCACCACCCACACCCAGGCGGACCGCTTCGACACGCTGGAGAAGGTGCGCGACGCCGGCATCAAGATCTGCTGCGGCGGCATCGTCGGCATGGGCGAGACGCGCCCCGTCCGGGCGACCCTGATCGCGCAGCTCGCGAGCATGGCCCCGCCGCCGGAATCGGTGCCCATCAACGAACTGGTGCCGATCCCCGGCACGCCGCTGGCCGACGCGCCGCCCCTGGACCCCTTCGAGTTCGTGCGCACCATCGCCTGCGCCCGGATCACGATGCCGGAGAGCCTGGTGCGCCTGTCGGCGGGCCGCGAATCCATGAGCGACGAACTGCAGGCCCTGTGCTTCCTGGCCGGGGCCAATTCGATCTTCTACGGCGACAAGCTCCTCACGGCCGGCAATGCCGAGGCCGCCCGGGACGACGCGCTGCTCAACCGGCTGGGGATGCGCACCTTCTGATGCAGGCCGACTTCGGCCGCGCCGCCGCCTCTTACGACGAGGCCGCCGTCCTGGCCCGGGAGACGGGCCGCCGCATGGCCGGGCGCCTCGACTTCGTGAAGCTGGCGCCGCGCCGGGTCGCCGACGTGGGCTGCGCCACCGGCGACGGCATCCGCGAACTCGCCCGCCGCTACCCTTCGGCGCTGCCGCTGGCCGTCGATTTCGCCCGCCCCATGCTGCGGGCCGTGCGCGCCCGGACGCCGCGGCTGCTGCGCATGGTCCGGCGCGGCCCGGGCCTGGTGAACGCCGACGTGCGGGCGTTGCCGCTCGCCACCGGCTGCCTGGGGCTCGCCTGGTCCAACCTGATGCTGCAATGGCTCGACGACCCGCGTCCGGCCTTCCGGGAATTCCACCGGGTGCTGGAGGTGGGCGGCCTGCTGATGTTCGCCACCCTGGGGCCCGACACGCTGCAGGAACTTCGCGCGGCGGCGCAGATGGCGGGGGTCGCGGCGCCGGTTCGCGCCTTCCCGGACATGCACGACCTGGGGGACATGCTGGTGGAATCGGGCTTCGCCGACCCGGTGATGGACATGGAGGCGATCACGCTGACCTACCGCCACGCCCGGGGCTTCCTGCGCGACCAGCGCCACCTGGGGGTCCGCGACGGCCTGCTGGGCGCCCAGCCCTGGCGGGCCTGGCGGCGGGTCTTCGCGGCGTGGGAACGCGTCGACGGCCTGTTGCCGGCCCGCTTCGAGGTGGTCTATGGCCACGCCTGGAAGGGCGAGCCGAAGACGGCGGAGGACGGCCGGGCCATCGTGCGCTTCCGCAGGCCATGAAGCGGGCGAAACGGCAGGCGCCGAAGCCGCGCAACCCGGTCGCGGTGGCGCCGATCCTCAAGAAAGGTGGCGCCCACGCGCGGCGCGACAAGCGCGCCACCCGGGCCGCGTTGAAGGCGAGGATGCGGCGGGAGGATGGCGAGGCCTGAACACCGAACCGACGGCGTTCCGGCGGCGCGGCCCCCGGACGGGGACCCGTGGCACCACGGAGGAAATGCCAATCGGCTTGCGCGGGAGCGGCGTCGCCGCCGCGCAATGGGCCTGAATCGCCATCTTCTCGCCGGGGACGGCGAGCCCCTCAGCGCTTGATCGCGATGGGAATGACCTTGCCCTTCGGTTTCTTCAGGTAGGCGCCGGCGAGCTGGCGCTGCCTTTCCTGCCAGCGCCACCAGGCGCGCAGGCCGAGCAGGAAGGCGATGGCCGCGCCATAGGCCGCCGGCAGCGTGATGTCCTTCTTCACCATCCAGGCGTAATGGACCACGCCGATCAGGGCCAGGGCATAGATGGAACGGTGCAGGTCCCGCCAGCGCCGGCCGCCGAGGCGGCGCACCATGGCATTGCTGGACGTGGCGGCGAGCAGCGCCATGATCGCGAAGGCCGCGAATCCGGCGGTGATGAAGGGCCGCTTCAGGATGTCCCGGGCGATCTCGCCCCAGTCGAAGAACTGGTCGAACCAGACGTAGCTCGTCACGTGGAGCGTCGCGTGGAAGAAGGCGAAGAGGCCCAGCATGCGGCGCAGCCGGGTCAGCCACACCCATCCCGTCGCCTTGCGCAGCGGCGTGACGCACAGCGTCAGCACCACGAAGTTGAGGGTCCAGTCGCCGAGTCCCCGGGTCACGGCCTCGATGGGGTTCGCCCCCAGGGTGCCCTGCCAGGCGCCCCAGGCCAGGCGCCCCGCGGGCACCAGGGCAAGGAGGAACAGGACCGTCTTCAGGCCGGCAAGCTGCCGGTCGGTGACCGCATCGAAGCGGCCCATCAGTAATGCTTCCTCAGGTCCATGCCGGCATAGAGCTGGGCCACCTGGTCGGCATAGCCGTTGAAGGGCAGCGTCTTTCGCTTGAAGAACTCGCCGATGCGCCGCTCCCGGGCCTGGCTCCAGCGCGGATGGTCCACGTCGGGATTGACGTTGGCGTAGAACCCGTATTCCTCCGGCTGCGCCTTGTTCCAGAAGGTCTGGGGCTCCCGCTCCACGAGGCGGATCACCTGCACCGACTTGGCGCCCTTGTAGCCGTACTTCCAGGGCACCACGAGGCGCAGCGGGGCGCCGTTGGCGCCGGGCAGGGTCTGGCCGTACATGCCGACCGCGGCCAGGGTCAGCGGGTGCATCGCCTCGTCCAGGCGCAGGCCTTCCAGATAGGGCCATTCCACCTGCCGGGAACGCAGGTTGGGCATGGTGTCGGGCTGGGTGGCGGTCACCAGTTCCACGTATTTGGCGCTGCCCAGGGGCTCCGCCTGGCGCAGCAGGACGGACAGGGGAAAGCCGACCCAGGGGATGACCATGCTCCAGCCCTCGACGCAGCGGTGCCGGTAAACCCGCTCCTCCAGCGGGGCCAGGCGCAGCAGGTCCTCGATGGCCAGGGTCCTGGGCTGGCGCACGAGGCCCTCGATGCGCACCGTCCAGGGCCGCACGCGGAGCCTGCGGTTGGCGAGCCCCATGGCGGTCTCCTTGTCGAAGGAGAACTCGATGTAGTTGCCGTAGGTGGCGACGTCCTCCAGGTCGGAGGGCTTTTCCATCGCGGCGTAGTCGGTGCGGCTCGCGATGGAGAGCCGCTCGCCCGATGGGGGCTGGGCCCGCGCCGGCAGCAGCGGCTGGCCGGCGGCGGCCACGAGGCCGGCGCCGATGGAGAGGCGGAGGAAATCCCGCCGACGGGCATGGACGCCGGCGTCGGTGATCTCGGACGGGAGGATGGGGATGGGGTCGGGGCGTTTGATCAGCATGCCGGTTGGTCGTGCGGGCAGCGCAAACCTTACGGTCTGGACTGCTTATACACGACCGTCGCGACACGCAGGAGTTCCTCCCGGGCCAGTTCGCCCGAGAGCGCGTAGCCGAAGGGCCCGTCGATCCAGTAGAAGACCCCCACCTTGCCTTCCTGGGCGAAGCGGAAAGCCACGTCGTCGCCGCGCTTGTCCGCGTCGTTGCGCACGTAGAGGGTGAGCCGGCGACCGGAGGCCTCCTGATACATGAACTGGGCGACGGGGCCGCCGCCCTTCGCATCCTCGCCAGGCAGCAGGCGGCCGCCCACCAGCGCATAGCCCGCCTCGCCCAGGGCCGGCGGCTTCAGGGGCGCGCCGAGGCGCTTGGACAGCCAGGCGGCCAGATGGGCCTCCTGGTCGGCCCCCACCTCCACCGGGTGGCGCACCTCCGGCGTATAGACCAGGTGGGCCAGGGCCGCCTGGCGCGGCAGGGAAGCCTGGGCGGGCGAGGCCAGCGGACGGTGCCCTGCCACGTAGCCGACGATGCCCCCGAGGGCCAGCCAGCCGACGACGGCCGCCGCCCGCATCGGGGAAAAGCGCGGCAGCCAGCCGCCGCGCCGCCGGGCGGCCTCCAGCAGCCGGGCCGGCACGGGCCGGTCCAGGACATGGTCATAGGCCCGGTGCAGGGCCCGGTTCTGCTCGCGCCAGCCCTCGGCGACTTCCCTCGCCTCCGGGTGGCCGGCGAGCCAGGCCTCCACCTGGGCGCGGCGTTCCGCTTCCAGTTGTCCGTCGGCCCAGGCGTGGAGGTCGGCTTCGTTGATCGGTGCGTTCATTTGACGACTCGCAGGGATTCGGCGGCGGGCCCGCCTTCGAGCAGCGCCCGCAGGCGTTCGCGGCCCCGGGACAGCCGGGACATGATGGTGCCGATGGGGACCCCGAGCACCTTGGCGGCTTCGCCGTAGGACAGGTCCTCCAGGCCCACCAGGAGCAGCACCTCCCGCTGCTCCACGGGCAGCCGGGCCAGGGCCCGGTCCAGGTCGCGCACGGCCAGGCGGTCCTGCTGGGTGGGCGGCGAGGGGATCTCCGGCAGGTCCTCGTCGCCGGGGAAGGCCAGGCCCTTGTCGGCGCGCAGGTCGTTCACACGCAGGTTGTGCATCAGGGTGAACAGCCAGGCCCGCAGGTCCGATCCGGCCCGCCAGAGGCTGCCCTTGCGCAGCGCACGCTCCAGGGTGTCCTGGACCAGGTCGTCGGCCCGTTGGGGGTCGCCGGTCAGGGCCCGCGCATAGCGGCGCAGGGAAGGGATGTGGGTGGAGAGGGCGGCGGGGTCCATGGCCATCGACAAACGCACGGTGAGGCCCGATTATTCCCGGCCGGCGGCGAATCTGCCACCATGGGTGCCCCGGCCCACGCCGCCGCCGCCCCACTCCCCGAAGCGTGCTCCCGATGGACCTCCTCGACGAACTCGCCGCCGCCCTGCTGGAACCCGATCCCGACCGGAAGCTCTTTCGGGTGGCCCGCCTGCAGGCCGCCTGGCCGGCCGCCCCGCCGGCCTTCGACCGTCCGGTCCCGCCGGTTCCGCCCGCCTGCGGCCGTCCCGACCGGCCAGCCCTGGTGCCGGCCCGGGAGCTGCCGCGCCGTTCCCTGGCCACGGTCGAGGGGCGCGCCGCGCTGATCCACGCCGTGGCGCACATCGAATTCTCGGCCATCAACCTGGCCCTGGACCACGCCTGGCGCTTCCGCGGGCTGCCCGGCGAATACCACCGGGACTGGCTGGGCGTGGCGGCCGAGGAGTGCGCCCACTTCGCCCTTCTGCGCGGCCACCTGAGGGGCATGGGGTACGACTACGGGGCCTTCCCGGCCCACGACGGCCTCTGGCAGATGGCGGTCAAGACCGCCGGGGACCCGCTGGCCCGCATGGCCCTGGTGCCGCGGCTCCTGGAGGCCCGCGGGCTGGACGCAACGCCACCCATCCAGCGCAAGCTGGAGAAGGCGGGGGACGCGGCGGCAGCCCGCCTCCTGGACGTGATCCTGGCCGACGAGGTGGGCCACGTGGCCCTGGGCGACAGGTGGTTCCGCCACCTCTGCGCCGGGCGGAACCTGGACCCGGAGGCCACCTACCGGCGGCTGATCGTCGAGTACGAAGCCCCGCGCCCCCAGGCGCCGATGAACGAGGCCGCCCGGCGGGCGGCAGGTTTCAGCGCGGAGGAACTGCGGGCCCTGGCGCCGCCGGCTTGACGGTTTGCCTTGCGGGGGCATGGGGGCAGGGGCGGGACGCCCCCGCCGGATCGCGACCGGGACGCAATTGCCGCAGGGGAAGGGCTCAACAAGGACCGGGACAGGATGGCCGGCATCTCCCGTCGGCGCCTTGCCGCGCGGACCGGCGCGCCGGCGGAGCCTGCCCGGCTATTCGGCCTTGGTGTCCCGGGTCATCAGCGCATCCACCGCGTCCCGCGCCGTGATGCGGCCGTCCAGCACGGCGGCCACGGCGGCGGTGATGGGCATGTCCACGCCGAGTTCCCGCGCCCGGCGATGCACTTCCCGGGTGGTGGGCACGCCCTCGGCCACGTGGCCCAGGTCGCGGGTGATGGCGTCCAGGGCCTTGCCGGCGGCAAGGGCCAGGCCCACCTGCCGGTTGCGGGACAGGTCGCCCGTGCAGGTGAGGATCAGGTCCCCCATGCCGGTGAGACCCATGAAGGTGTCGCGCTCGGCGCCGAGGGCGACGCCGAAGCGGGTGATCTCGGCCAGCCCGCGGGTGATCAGGGCGGCCCGGGCGTTGAGCCCGAGGCCGAGGCCGTCGCAGATGCCCGTGGCGATGGCCAATACGTTCTTGACGGCGCCGCCCACCTCGGCGCCAATGACATCGTCATTGACGTAGATGCGCAGCCGCGGCGTGTGGAGTTCCTCCGCCATGCGGCGGGCGAACTCCTCGTTGCCGCAGGCGATCGCCACGGCCGTGGGGAGGCCGCGGGCGACCTCGGCGGCGAAGCTGGGGCCGGTCAGCGCGCCGAAGGTGACGCCCGGGGCGCTGGCGGCGGCCACCTGGTGGGGCAGCAGGCCGCTGCCGGCCTCCAGGCCCTTGCAGACCCAGAGGAAGGGCAGGCCGCCGCCCTGCCGGGCCACGGTGGCCGCGGTGGCGCGCAGGCCGGCCATCGGCGTGGCGATCACGGCCAGGTCGGCGTCGGCCAGCGCCGCGGGAATGTCGGTCTCCACGGCGATGCCCGCGGGCAGCGGGAAACCGGGCAGGAACCGGCGGTTCTCCCGGTCGGTCCGCAACGCGGCGGCGTGGTCGGCCTCGAAGGTCCACAGGGTGATGCCGTGGCGGGGGGCGAAGGCCAGCGCCAGGGCGGTGCCCCAGGCGCCGGCGCCGAGCATGGCGATCTTCATCGGGCGGACCTCGCGGTGAGGAGGGGTCAGAGGCCCCAGACCTGGGGGGCGCGCACGTGGCCTTCCTGGCCGTCCCGGTGGCGCACCCGGGCCCAGCCGGCGGGGCCGGGTTCGAGCAGGTCGAGGACCACGCCCTTCTCCGCCTCGAACACGAGGGCCGCCTTCTCGTCGGCCTGGGCGCGGACCTGGGCGCGTTCGCCGCGCACCAGGACCGTCCGCCGGTCGGCCAGGCGCTTCCTCTCGATCCAGGCCAGGTCGCCGGCGGCGTCGCGCACCTTGCTCCAGCCTTCGATGGTCACCACCACTTCCACCGGGGTGCCGCGGGCCACGATGAACAGGGGCTGGGCCTTCTGGGAGGGGGCGTCGTAGAGGGGCGCCGGCTCGCCCACGGACTTGAAGTCCAGAGCCGCGGCAGGCAGGGCGACGGCGGCCAGGGCCGCCGCGAGCAGGGCGCGGCGGCAGGCGGCGCGGCGCGGGCGGGAATGCATGGCGGGCGGGGGGCCGGGCCTACTGGATGGGAATCTCGTGCGGGCCCTTCTGCTGCTCGGCCATCATTTTCTGCTGGTAGAGCATCTCGAAGTTCACGGGCGCCAGCATGACGGGCGGGAAGCCGGCGCGCACCACGGCGTCGCTGATCGTTTCCCGGGCGTAGGGGAAGATGATGTTCGGGCAGGCGATGGCCAGGATCGGCTCCAGGTCGTCCTCCGGCACGTTGCGGATCTGGAAGATGCCGGCCTGGGCGACTTCCACCAGGAAGGCCGTCTTGTCGCCCACCTTGGAGGTGACGGTGACCGTGACCACGGACTCGAACATGCCCTCGCCGATGCCGTTGGCGGCGGTCTGCAGCTGGACCTCCACGGACGGGGCCTCGCGCTCCAGGAAGCATTGCGGAGAATTGGGACTCTCCAGGGAGAGGTCCTTCACGTAGATCTTCTCGATGGTGAAGACGGGCTGCTGGTCGCTCATGGTGGTCTCGGAATGGGATGGGAGGCCGGGATTCTAGCCCGGCCGGGTCGCCGCCGCTTCAGGCGGCGAGGAGCGGATCGAGCTGGCCTGCCCGGTCCAGGTCGTACAGGTCGTCGCAACCGCCCACGTGGTGGTCGCCGATGAAGATCTGCGGCACGGTGCGCCGGCCGGTCTTCTCCATCATCTCGTCGCGGCGGGCCGGGTCCAGGTCCACCCGGACCTTCTCGATCTCGGCGACACCCTTGCGTTTCAGGAGCTGCTCGGCGCGGATGCAGTAGGGGCAGACCGCCGTGGCGTACATGAGTACCCTGGGCATCGCCGTCACCCTTTCGTGGTGGTCGGCAGGCCGGCTTCGTTCCAGGCGCCGATGCCGCCGGCCAGGTTGAATACCTTCTCGAACCCGGCCTTCTTCAGTTGTCCGCAGGCCGAGGACGAACGATTGCCGCTGGCGCAGCAGACGATGATCGGACGCTCCTTGAACTTGTCCAGCTCGTGGATGCGCTTGTCGAGCTGGCCCATGGCGATGTGCCGCGCGTTGGGGATGTGGCCCGCCGACCATTCGCCGGTCTCCCGCACGTCGAGGACGACGGCATCCTCCCGGTTGAGGAGGAGCGTCGCCGCGGCCGGGGTGACGGAGTTGCCGCCGCCGCCCGAGACGAGGGGCCAGAGCAGCATCCCGCCGCTCACCGCCGCCAGGGCGACCCACATGATGTTCTGCTGGAGGAAGAGGGAGATGTCCATCGTGTTCTTGTGTGTTCCGTTGTTCCTATTGGGGAGAGGCGTCGCAGAAGACCTCGCGCATCAGCACGATCAATTGCAGCGTCCGCGCGTCGGCCACCCGGTAGTAGACGCGGTTGGCATCCTTGCGGGTCTGCAGGACGCCCTTGTCGCGCAGGATGGCCAGGTGCTGCGAGATGTTGCTTTGCGAGGTGCCGACGGCGTCGACGATGTCCTGCACGCAGACTTCCTGCCCGCCGACGACGCAGAGGATCTTCAGCCGGATCGGGTGGGAGATGGCCTTGAGGGCCCGGGCCGCGGTCTCGACGTGTTCCTGCGTGGCGATGAAATCGTGGATGGCTTCCATGCGCGGCGGCCGGTCGGAAAGGATCGAATATTATAGTTCACTTCATTATGCCGGCGCCGGCCGCCGCCGCCGGCGTCCCTGCGCTTTTGAAGGACCCATCCCCCGTTCCGCCGATGCCTGCGCATACGCGACACCGTTCCCGCGGGCTCCTGCTGGCCGTGGCGCTGGGGGCGTGGTCGGCGACCGCGTGGGCGGCCTCCGGCGCCGATGCGACGGCCCGCAAGGAGGAACTCAGGGCCTTGCGCGGGCGCATCCAGACCCTGGAAAAGGACCTGACCCGCAGCGAGCATTCCCGCGGCGCGGTGCGGGAAAGCCTGCGGGAAACGGAGGCCGCGGTGGTCGCGGCGAACGCGCGGCTGCGCGGGCTGGCGGCGGAGCGGACGGCGGCCGAGGCGGCCCTGCGGCGGTCGGAGGACGGCGCGGCCCGGCTCGCGGCGCGCATCGGCGACCAGGAGCGGCGGCTGGAACGGCTGCTGCGCCACCAGTTCATGGGTGGCGAGTCGGAGGCCCTGCGACTGCTGCTGGCCGGGCGCGACCCCAACGAGGCGGCCCGGGACGCCTGGTTCCTGCGCCAGCTCTCGCGGGCCCGGGCGGAGATGATCGGCGAGCTTCGCGCCGCCCGGCAGGAACAGGCCGCCCTGGCCGCCGAGGCCGGCGAGCGGCGGGAGGCCCTGGTCCGCATCGAGGCCGGCGAGGCGGCGGCGCGGTCGCAGCTGCTGGAGAGCCAGCGGCTGCGCCAGCAGGCCCTGGCCGAGCTCTCCGGCCGCATCCAGGCGCAGAAGCGGGCGATCGAGACCCTGCGCCAGGACGAGCAGCGGCTCGGCGCCCTGATCCGCCGCCTGGCCGCCGCTTCGGTCCGCGCTCCCGCCGTCCGGCCCGACCGGGCCCCCGCCCGGCGCGAGGCGCCGGCCTCCCGGCGGCCGGCGGCGCCGGAACCGCCGGCCGCCGGCCGCTTCGCCGCCCTGAAGGGGCGGCTGGTGCCGCCCGCCCGCGGCGAGGTCGCCGGCCGCTACGGAACGCCGCGGCCGGAGGGCGGAACCACGTGGAAGGGCCTCTTCATCCGCGCCCCCGAGGGTGGGGAGGTGAAGGCCGTGGCGGAGGGGCGGGTCGTCTTCGCGGACTGGATGCGCGGCTTCGGCCACCTGATCGTCGTGGACCATGACGACGGGTTCCTGTCGGTGTATGGGAACAACCGGAATCTGGTGCGGTCGAACGGCGACGCGGTGCGGGCCGGCGAGGTGCTGGCGGCGGTCGGCAACAGCGGTGGCGGCCCGGAAACGGGTTTATACTTTGAACTCAGGTATCAGGGACAGCCCATCGACCCGGCGCGCTGGGTCGGCTTCCGGTGACCCCCCGGGAGCCCCGGGCCAGAGGGCTTGTCTTCTCCCCCCGGAGCATTCCATGCGCAGCAGGTTGCAGCAGATAGGACTGGTGTTTTTCGGCCTCGTGGCCGGTGTGCTCATCAGCCTGAACTTCTCCGCCAACGCCCAGAAGGAGGCCGCGGCGCCGCTGCCGGTCGAGGAACTGCGCACCTTCGCGGACGTCTTCAACGCCATCAAGCAGGGCTACGTGGAGCCCATCGAGGACAAGAAGCTGATCACCCATGCGGTGAGCGGCATGCTGTCCAACCTGGACCCGCACTCCGCCTACCTGGATGCCGACGCCTTCAAGGACCTCCAGGTCAGCACCCAGGGCGAGTTCGGCGGCCTGGGCATCGAGGTCGGCATGGAGGATGGCTTCGTCAAGGTGGTGGCGCCCATCGAGGACACGCCCGCCTTCAAGGCCGGCGTCAAGGCCGGCGACCTGATCATCAAGCTGGACGAGACGCCGGTGAAGGGCATGACCCTGAACGACGCCGTCAAGCGCATGCGCGGCAAGCCGAAGACCGGCATCACGCTGACCATCCTGAGGAAGGGCGAGCCCAAGCCCATCGTCGTCACCATCGTGCGCGACAAGATCAAGGTGCAGAGCGTCAAGTCGAAGATGATCGAGCCGGGCTTCGGCTACCTGCGCGTGACCCAGTTCCAGGAGGAAACCGCCGCCGACGTGGTCAGGCACCTGGACAAGCTCTACAAGCAGGACAAGGAGGAGAAGGGCGAGGGCCTCCGGGGCCTCGTGCTGGACCTGCGCAACGATCCGGGCGGCCTGCTGCACGGGGCGGTGGGCGTCTCGGCGGCCTTCCTGCAGCCGAAGGCGGCGGTCGTCTCCACGGACGGGCGCACGCCGGATGCCAAGCGGCAATACTCCGCGGCGCCGGAGGACTACCTGCGCGGCACGCGGGAGGATTTCCTGAAGGGCCTGCCCCCCGGCGCCAAGACCGTGCCCATGGTCGTCATCGTGAATGGGGGCTCCGCCTCCGCGTCGGAGATCGTCGCCGGGGCGCTGCAGGACCACAAGCGCGCCGTGATCCTGGGAACCCAGACGTTCGGCAAGGGATCGGTGCAGACCATCCTGCCCCTGTCGAACAACACGGCCATCAAGCTGACCACGGCCCGCTATTACACGCCGGGCGGCCGTTCCATCCAGGCCAAGGGCATCGTGCCCGACGTGGTGGTGGAGGAAACCCCGAACGGCGACACCCGCGAGCGCGTCCGCGAGGCCGACCTGGACCGGCACCTGGACAACGACCGGGAAAAGACCCCGGCGCCCGCCGAGAAGCCCAAGGCGCAGCCCCAGGGCAAGGCCGGCAAGGGCACCAAGGCCGCCGAGGAGGAGGAGGCGCCGAAGCCGCCGGAACTGGCTTCCAAGAGCGACTACCAGCTGGGCCAGGCGGTGAACCTGCTGAAGGCCTGGCAGATCATCCAGAAGAAGTAGGGAAGACGGGACGCCGGCGCGACCGGGAAGGCGGGACATGCGACTCAATCCGGAAAGGGCCAGGCTGCTGCGGGACAGGGAACGGGGCCAGGAGCGGCACCATCCCCTCGCCATGCAGCCGGGAACCCGCAAGCACCGGGAGATCCGCTTCAGCAAGATGCGCCCGGGCCAGGTGGAGGAGGCCTCCCGGCTGCTCCAGGGCCTGGACGGGCTGATCGTCGAGGCGGGCTCCCTTCCCAACGGCATTTCCGTCTGGTACGAGATCAGCGAATACACCATGGAGGGGCTCGAGGCGGCGCTGGTGGACCAGGGCTTCCATCTCGAGAACACGCTCTATTGCAAGATGATCCGGGCCCTCGTCCATTACTGCGAGGACACCCAGTTGCGCAACATGCGCCAGCCCGAGCGGCTGATCAAGAAGTCCCACGAGGTCTATTCGAAGGCCTGGGAACACCACCCCCACGGCGATCACGACGACACTCCCGTCGATCTGCGCGAAGAGAAGTAGGGCCGGCCCGCCGCCCGCGTCCGCCGTTTCCCCAGGAGGCCTGCCATGAACGACGACCAGTTGCTGCGCTACAGCCGCCACATCCTGCTGCCGCAGCTCGGCATCGACGGGCAGGAGCGCATCGTGGCGGCCCGCGTCCTCGTGGTCGGCGCCGGGGGCCTCGGTTCGCCGGCCGCCTACTACCTGGCCTCCGCCGGGGTCGGGACCCTGGTCCTGGCCGACGGCGACACCGTGGACCTGACCAATCTGCAGCGGCAGATCCTCCACACCACCGGCGCCGTCGGGCGCCCGAAGGCGGAATCCGGCCGGGATACCCTGGCCCACATCAACCCCGAGTGCCGGGTGGTGCCGCTGGTGGAGCGCCTGGCCGGCGATCGCCTCGATGCCGAGGTGGCGGCGGCCGACCTGGTGCTGGA
>JAEUNJ010000158.1 GCA_016791145.1 Rhodocyclaceae bacterium
GGCCGCCGCCGCCAGGTCGAAGGTACTGATGACGATGTTGAACTGCTCCAGCACGTAGGGGATGGGCTCGTCCTGGATGCCCAGGTCGATGCGCCGCGTGCTGGCGCCCCACATCATCTGGGCCAGGCCCTCGACGAAGAAGGTCAGGCCGATGGTGGCCATGAACAGCGTGATCTGGGGCTGGTTCACCAGCGGCCGCAGGACCACCCGCTCGGTCAGGATGCCCAGGACCACCATGGCGGCGAAGGCCAGGACCAGGGCGCCCGCGAAGGGCACCCCCTTCTCCAGGATGCCGACGAAGGTCAGGGCCGCGAAATAGACCAGGGCCCCCTGGGCGAAGTTGAACACCCCGGAAGCCTTGTAGATCAGCACGAAACCGAGGGCCACCAGCGAGTACATGACGCCCGACAGCAGGCCGCCGATCAGGACTTCGAAGAAGAATTGCATTCCTTAGCTCCTAGTCGCGGGTCGAGAGTCGAGGGCCGGGACCACCCCGCTCTCCACGCTCCACTGCCCGGATCAATGCTGCGTGCCCAGGTAGGCCGAGATGACCTCGGGGTTGTTCTTGACCTCGTCCGGCGTGCCGTCGCCGATCTTCTTGCCGTAGTCCAGCACCACGACCCGGTCCGAGATGTCCATCACCACGCCCATGTCGTGCTCGATCAGCACGATGGTGGTGCCGAACTGGTCGTTCACGTCCAGGATGAAGCGGCACATGTCCTGCTTCTCCTCCACGTTCATGCCGGCCATGGGCTCGTCCAGCAGCAGCATGGACGGTTCCGCGGCCAGGGCGCGGCCCAGCTCGACCCGCTTCTGCAGGCCGTAGGGCAGTCGCCCAACCGGCGTCTTGCGGATGTGCTCGATCTCCAGGAAGTCGATCACGTCCTCCACCTTGCGCCGGTGCTCCAGTTCCTCCCGCCGGGCGGGGCCCCACCACAGGGCCTGCTGCAGGAAGTTGCTCCGGATCTTCAGGTTGCGCCCCGTCATCAGGTTGTCGAGGACGGTCATGCCCTTGAACAGCGCGATGTTCTGGAAGGTGCGCGCGATGCCGGCCTCGGCCGCCGCGTGCGTGTCCATGTCGCGGCGCACCTCGCCGTGGAAGACGATCTCGCCTTCCTGGGGGTGGTAGACGCCGTTGATGACGTTGAGCATGGAACTCTTGCCGGCGCCGTTGGGGCCGATGATGGCCCGGATCTCGTGTTCCCGCACGTCGAAGGAGATGTCCGTCAGCGCCTTCACGCCGCCGAAGCGCAGGGAGATGTTGCGCAGGTCGAGGATGACCTCGCCGATCTGTCTTGCCATTTTATGCGATGTCCATATTGCTTAGGCGGCCTGCTTCGCGGCCGCGGCCGGGAAGACCTGCGCGTCCCGGATCACGAGGTCGGCCGAGACCTTGCCCGTGCGCCCGTCCTCGAACTTCACCTGGGTCTCGATGAACTGGCTGGACTTGCCCGAGTAGAGGGCGTCGATCAGCACCGCGTATTTCTCGCTGATGAAGCCGCGGCGCACCTTGCGGGTCCGCGTCAGCTCGTCGTCGTCCGGGTCCAGTTCCTTGTGCAGCACCAGGAAGCGGTGGATCTGGGTGTCCGCCACCATCGCGTCCGCGGCCAGTTCCGCATTCACCTTCTCCACGCATTCCTGGATCAGGTCGCCGATCTCCTTCTTGGTCGCCAGGTCCGTGTAGCCGGCATA
Organism: Rhodocyclaceae bacterium; assembly: GCA_016791145.1. Taxonomy (GTDB): domain Bacteria; phylum Pseudomonadota; class Gammaproteobacteria; order Burkholderiales; family Rhodocyclaceae; genus JAEUNJ01. The sequence goes on from JAEUNJ010000158.1 coordinate 1,693, forward strand.
GGCCAGGCCCCGCCGCTCGGCCCAGTTGCCCACCGAGCCCATGTCGATGTTGATGAAGGCGCAGACCATGTCGCGATCGTGGCCGAAGGCCACCGCCTCCTTGATGTGCGGGAAGAACTTCAGCTTGTTCTCGATGTAGTTGGGCGCGAACATGGCCCCGCCGGCCAGCTTGCCCACGTCCTTGGCCCGGTCGATGATCTTCAGGTGCCCGTCGCCGTCGAAGAAGCCGGCGTCCCCCGTGTGGAAGAAGCCCTCCGCATCGATGGACTCGGCCGTCGCGTCCGGCCGCTTGTAGTACTCCTTGAACAGCATCTTGCCGCGCACCAGCACCTCGCCGTTGCCGGCGATCCTCACCTCCACCCCCGGGGCCGGCGGGCCCACGGAATCCAGCTTGATCTGGCGATCCGGCTGCAGGCAGACGGCGGCGCAGGTCTCGGTGGAGCCGTAGAGCTGCTTCAGGTTGATGCCGATGGAGCGGTAGAAGCGGAAGAGGTCCGGCCCGATGGCCGCGCCCGCCGTGTAGGCGACGCGGATGCGGCTCATGCCCAGCACGTTGCGCAGGGGCCCGTACACCATCAGGTTGCCCAGGGCATAGAGCAGCCGGTCGCCGCCGCCCACGGGCTTGCCGTCCAGGATCTCGGCGCCGCAGCGCTTGGCCACGTCCATGAAGTAGTGGAAGAGGCCGCGCTTGATGGCGCCGGCATCCTCCATGCGGATCAGCACCTGGGTCAGCAGGTTCTCGAAGACCCGCGGCGGCGCGAAGTAGTAGGTGGGGCCGATCTCCCGCAGGTCCGTCATCACCGTGTCGCCGGACTCGGGGCAATTGACGGTGAAGCCCGACACCATGGCCTGGGCGAAGGAGAACAGGTGGTCGCCCACCCAGGCCATCGGCAGGTAGGAGAGGATGTCGTCGTCCTCGGTCAGCCGGTCGAAGTCGATGCCGCTCCTCGCCGCCTGGATGAAGGAGCCGTGGGTCTGGCAGACGCCCTTGGGCTTGCCCGTCGTGCCCGAGGTGTAGAGCATGATGGAAACGTCGTCGGGGCCGCCCCGGGCCATCTCCTGGGCGACGAAGTCCGGCTGGTTCCTGTCGTGGATCGCCCCCATGGCCAGGATCTCCTCCAGGCCGTGCAGGAAGGGCTGGGTGTAGTGGCGCATGCCACGCGGCTCGTCGTAGACGATGTGCAGCAGCTCGGGGCACTGGTCCTTGATCTCGAGGAGCTTGTCCACCTGCTCCTGGTCCTCGACCACGGCCACGTGGATGCCCGCGTCCTGGAGCACGAAGGACATCTCCGCCGCCACCGCGTCCTGGTACATGGGCACCGGGATGCCGCCCAGGATCTGCGCCGCGCTCATGGCGATGTAGAGGCGCGGCCGGTTGTCGCCGATGATGGCGAGGCGGTCGCCGCGCCGGAAGCCCAGCTCCGCCAGGCCGCAGGCCATGGCGCGGGCCTCGGCCGCCACCTGGGACCAGGTCCACGTCTGCCAGATCCCCAGGTCCTTCTCGCGGATGGCCGCCTTGTCGCCGCGCAGGCGGGCGTGCTCCAGCAGCAGTCGCGGAAAGGTGTTCAGCGGAGCGTCAGCCGCCCCGCCCGATGGCGTCGCCATGGGTGCATCTCCTCCGTGCATGTCCTTGCCGGTCCGACCCGGCGTTCTCCTGCCCCGGGCCCGGCGCATTGTTGTGCGGCCATTGTACCCGGCGGCCGTCCGCCACCCTCTGCGGGCCTTGCGGACGACGGCGGAGTTTAGGGGTACCCCGGCGCCTATAATTGTCGCGTGGCTGACAATCCCGAAAATTTTGTTCCGCCCGACGCCGAGGCGTTGCTGCGCCGCGCCAACTGGGCGAAGGCGCTCTCCGACGAGGATTACACCCGTGCGCGCGGCGGAATCACGCTGCGCCGCATCACGGCCGGCGGCTTCGTCTGCCGCAAGGGCGAGCCGGTGGACCACTGGTTCGGCGTCCTGAACGGCCTGGTCAAGCTCTCCAGCGACTGGGTCACCGGCAAGACCGCGACCCTCACCGGCGTCCCCGCCGGCGGCTGGTTCGGCGAGGGCTCCATCATGAAGACCGAGCCGCGCCGCTTCGACGCCGTCGCCCTGCGCGATTCCTGCGTCGCCTTCATGCGGCGGGAGACCTTCCACTGGCTGCTGGACAACAGCATCTCCTTCAACCGCTTCCTGCTCGCCCAGCTGAACGAGCGCCTGGGCCAGTTCATCGGCCTGCTGGAATCCGAGCGCCTGCTCGACACCGACACCCGCGTCGCCCGCTGCCTGACCGCCCTCTACAACCCGGTGCTCTATCCGGGCTTGGCGAGCAAGCTCGCGATTTCCCAGGAGGAGATCGGCTACCTGGCGGGGGTTTCCCGGCAGCGGGTGAACAAGAGCCTCAAGGTGCTGGAGGATGCGGGGTTCATTGCGGTGGAGTATGGGGGGTTGGAGATACTGGATCTGGATGGGTTGAGGAGGTTCGGGGGGCAGTAACCCTGTCGGCGGGTTGCGCAGTCGTTCTCACCCTCCCCTACCAACGGGAGGGCCGGGGTGGGGATGGGGTTCCCCACCTCCTCAAAAGAGTGCTTATTACAGCTCAGTGCCACTCCCGAGACTGCCGGGACTCGCCCCGGCGGGCGAGGTCCTTTCTTTTTGCGCGAAAAGAAAGGACCCAAAGAAGCGCGCCCCGTTGCGGCGGCCCAGCGGGCGGCCCGCGCGGCGGACCCCCGGCCCCGCCGGCCGCGCCAAAACCCCCTCGGCGCGGGCATCGCGGCCGGACTGCCCCGGTCCGCCGATCCTCCGGTCGGCGGCGCAAAGGGGGAGAAGAACCCTGTTATCCGGCCGGCGGAGGTGGCGCCAACGTCGACTCCGTTGCTTCGGGTCGCCAAACCCCGCGCGACCGCGAATGACCCCTTGCCAGAACATCGGGATAGTCGTTAAATTCCCTTGTCCTTGTCTCCGGGAACCTCCGCCGGGGAGGCGGGCAACGACGCTTTTTCCGGCGGATTTCAGGCTCCCCTATTGGAACCCAAACGGCTGAATCGTTGGGTATTGTCAAACCG
>JAEUNJ010000223.1 GCA_016791145.1 Rhodocyclaceae bacterium
GAGGGTGCCCGAGGCGCCCTTCAGGGTGTGGGCGAGGCGGACGACGGTCGGGCGGTCGCCGGCGTCGAGGGCGGCGCGCAGCGCCGCCGCGTCGCCGGGCAGGTTGGCGGCGAAGCGCTGGAGCACGGGCAGGTAGCGGTCCCGCCGGCCGCGGAAGCTGCGCAGGCCGAGGGCGGTGTCGAGGCCCTCGATGGCGGCGAGGGCAACCCAGGGATCGCCGGGGCCGGCGGCCGCGGCGGCGGCCGGGGGCGATGCCTCCGGCATGGCCGGACGCCCGGTCCCGGGACGGGGATAGCCGTCCGGGGCGCCCGCGCCGGCCCCGGGCAGCCACTTGAGCAGCGTGGCGTAGAGCACGTCCGGATCCACGGGCTTGCCCACGTGGTCGTCCATGCCGGCGGCGAGGCAGCGCTGGCGGTCCTCGTCGAAGGCGTTGGCGGTCATGGCGATGATGGGCGGCTGCCTCAGGTGGGTCATGCTCCGGATCGCCCCGGTGGCCTCCAGCCCGTCCATGCCGGGCATCTGCATGTCCATCAGGACGAGGTCGTAGCGGCCGTTCTGGAACAGGGCCACGGCCTCGGTGCCGTCGCGGGCGAGGTCCACCTCCAGGCCGACGCCGTGGAGCAGTTCCAGGGCGACTTCCTGGTTGATGGCATTGTCCTCGGCGAGGAGGACCCGGGTGCCCGGCCGGGCGCGCAGGGCCTGCTCGGCCTCCGAACCGCCGGCGCGCGGCGCGGCCCGGGCGCGCCGGCCGTGGAAGACGGCGAGCAGCGTGTCGAGCAGGGTGGAGCGGGTGACCGGCTTGGCCAGCACCGTCTCGAAACCGCCCCGGGCCACCTCCTCCGGCGGCAGCTGCGGGCCGTAGGCGGTGATCAGCAGGTGGGCCGGCCGGTGGCGCAGGGGGAGCCGCTGCAGGGCGACGCCGGTTTCCACGCCGTCCAGGCCCGGCATGCGCCAGTCGATCAGGACCACGTCATAGGGGTCGCCGGCGGCGTCGGCGGCCTGGATGGCCGCGAGGGCCGCCGCCCCCGATTCCAGGGCGTCGGTGCGCAGGCCCAGCTCGCGCATCATGCCGGCGAGGGTCGCCCGGGCCTCGGGCAGGTCGTCGGCCACCAGGACGCGGCCCTGGATGTCGCCGGCGGTCCGCGGCAGCGCCGGCCGGCTGCCGCGGGCCAGCCGGGCGGTGAACCAGAAGGTGCTGCCCCGGCCCGGGGCGCTCTCGACGCCGACCTCGCCGCCCATCAGCCCGGCGAGCCGCCGGCTGATGTTGAGGCCGAGGCCGGTGCCCCCGTACCTGCGGGTGGTGGAGTCGTCGGCCTGGACGAAGGGCTGGAAGAGCCGCTTCTGGTCCTCCGCGCCGATGCCGATGCCGGTGTCGGCCACCTCCCAGCGGATCAGCAGGCCGCCCTCCTCCTCGCCCACGAGGCGGACGCGCACGATCACCGAGCCCCTGTCGGTGAACTTCACGGCATTGCCCGCGAAGTTGAGCAGGATCTGGCCCAGGCGCAGCGGGTCGCCGCGCAGCGTGCCGGTGAGGGCCGGGTCCACGAAATTGACCATCTCCAGGCCCTTGGCCTCGGCCCGCTCGCAGACCAGGGTGCACACGCGGTCGAGGACCTGGTCCACCTCGAAGTCCGTCTGCTCCAGGGTCAGGCGGCCGGCCTCGATCTTGGAGATGTCGAGGATGTCGTTGATGATCTGCAGCAGGTGGTTGGCGGCGTCGGTGATCTTCCCGAGGTGCACCCGCTGGCCCGGGTCGCGGGTCTCCCGCTCGGCGAGATGGGTGAAGCCGATGATGGCGTTCATGGGCGTGCGGATCTCGTGGCTCATGTTGGCCAGGAAGCTGCTCTTCGCCCGGCTGGCCTGTTCGGCCTCCTCCTTGGCGGCGGCCAGGGCCTTCTCGGCCCGGCCGCGCATCACGATGCGCCACAGGTCCTCGCCGATCAGCTGGAGCTGGTGGGCGTCGGATTCGTCGTAGTCGGCGGCCTTGTTGCCGACCCCGAACAGCACCCTCACCTTGCCGCCCTCGATGATGGGCACGCCCAGGTGGCGCACCAGGTGCGCGTGGCCTTCCGGATAACCGTGACGCCCCTCCATGCGCTGATAGTCGTTGTGCATGACCGGCAGGCGGGTGCGCAGGGAGTCGGCCCAGATGCCGGCCTGGGGCACCGGATAGTGGGCCTCGTGGGCCGCCGTGCAGTACTTCAGCGTGTTCTCCGACCAGGTGTAGAGCTCGATGGTCTCCTGGTCGTCGTTCACGAAGTGCAGGTAGCCGATGTCGCTGGCGGTGAGGCGCACGGCCTCCTCGATGCCCCGCTGCAGCAGTTCCCGCTCCTCCAGCGCGCCGGCCGACTGGCTCATCTCGAACATGGCCTGCAGGCGCATGTCGCTGATCTCCAGCCGGCGGTTGGCCGCCGCCAGGTCGGCCGTGCGCTCCTGCACCAGGTCCTCCAGGTGGTGCCGGTGGCGCTCCAGTTCCTCGGCCACCCGCTTGCGCTCGGTGATGTCGGACCAGATGGCGACGGCATGGAGGCGGCCGTGCAGGTCGATCACCCGCAGGCCCACCTGGGCGTCGAAGGTGCTGCCGTCCTTGCGCCGATGGCGGGTCTCGAAGCTCACCGCCTCGCCCGGCTTGAGTCCCTCCATCAGGCCGCGCAGGGCCTCCGGCGCCAGGCCGGCCTGGATGTCCGGGACGGACAGGGCCCGGTATTCGTCCCGGGTGTAGCCGAGCAGCCGGCAGGAGGCGTCGTTGAATTCGACGAAGCGCAGCGTCTCGAGGTCGGTCAGTTCGATGGCCTCGCCGGCCTGGCCGACGATGGCGCTCATGATCTCCTCCCGCTCGCGCAGGGCGCGTTCGGCGCGCTTGCGCTCGCTGACGTCGCGGACGACGGCCTGCAGCAGCGGGTGCCGGTCGTCGCGGCGCAGCAGGCTGAGGCTCACCTCGGCATCGAACTCCCGGCCGTCGAGGCGCACGTGCCGCCATTCGAAGTGCCGGGATTCGCCGGCCAGGGCCGCCTCGATCAGGGCCATGGCGGCGGTGCGCGAATCGCGGCCGTCCGGCTGCACGGGCGGCGAGAAGAGGTCGGGGGTGGCGCCGACCAGTTCCGCGCGACTGCAGCCATAGACTTCCAGGGCCTTGCCGTTGCAGTCGATGAAGCGCCCGCCGTCGAGGATCAGGATGGCGTCGCCGGCCGTCTCGAACAGGGAGCGGTAGCGCTCCTCGCTTTCCCGCACGGCGGTTTCGGCGGCCTTCTGCTCGGTGATGTCGACGAAGGAGACCACTTCCGACGCGGGCGCCGTGCCGCCCCCGGCGAAGATGGGCTCCACATTCACCCGCAACCAGGCCCGGCTGCCATCGATGCGGCTGATGTCCATCACCACATTGCGCTGGGGCCGGCCCGTCCGGATGGCGAGCACCATGGGCAGGTCGTCCCGCGGGAAGGGGCTGCCGTCCTCCCGCCTCACGTCGCCCAGGTGGGCGAGGGCCAGGGTGCCGACCAGCTCCTGTTCCGGGCGGCCCAGGATGCGCTGGCCGGCGGCGTTGCAGGCCAGCATGACGCCCCGGTGGTCCACCACCACCAGCCCCTCGCCGAAGACGCCGAAGACGGAGCGGTAGCGTTCCTCGCTTTCGCGCCTGCGGGCCTCGGCCGCCAGGCGCTGGGTGATGTCCTGGGCGAAGGCCATGACGCGGGTGCGGCCGTCCATGGCCACCGGCTGGAGCAGCACGTCCGCCCAGAACTCGCGCCCGCCGGCGTCGCGGCCCTTCCAGTCGAAGCGCTGGGGCCCCTCGGCCGCCGCCTTGTGGATCAGCGCCACGGCCTCGGCACGGCCGTAGGGCGATTCCGGCCAGGCGTCGTAGGCCTGCATTTCCTCGAGGGAGTCGTAGCCGTAGGTCTCGAGCACCCGCCGGTTGGCCTGCAGGATCTGCCCCGTCTCCGCGTCATGCACGTAGATGCCGACGGCGGCGTTGTCGAAGACCGCCCGGTAGTTGCGCTCGCTGTCGCGCAGCGCGGTCTCGATCGCCTTGGCGGCGGTGACGTCCTTGTCGGTGCCCCGGTAGCCGAGCAGCGCTCCCTCCGCGGAAAGGATGGGCACGCCGCTGGTGAGGATGGTGCGCAGGGAACCGTCCTTGTGCCGGCAGACGTTCTCCAGGTCGCGGAAGGATGCCTTGCGGGCGATGACATCGGCGAAGAACGCCGCAACCCGTTCCGCCTCGTCCGCCGGCATGAAATCGAAGGGCGTGCGGCCGAGCATCTCCCCGGCCGGGTAGCCCAGCGTGTGGACGATGTTCTCGGAGGCATAGGTGTAGCGTCCTTGCGCATCCACCTCCCAGACCCAGTCGGCGCTGGTGTAGGTCAGATCGCGGAAACGCTGTTCGCTCTGCCGCAGCGTCGCTTCGGCCTGCTTGCGCTCCGTGATGTCCTGGAAGGTGCCGACGAGGGCGTCGCCATCCCCGGTGGCGACCCGCCCGACGCAGCGCAGTTCGGCCCAGAACCGGCGGCCGGAAGCGGCGATCATCTCCGTCTCGAACTTGAAGGGCATGCCATGCCGCCAGGCCTCGGCCAGCAGCCGGCGGATTTCCGGCAGGTATTCCGGCGCGTAGTAGCGCAGACCTTCCTCAAGTCCGCCGGGCGGCTGGCCCAGGGGATGCTCGACGAGGCGAAAGACCTCCTCGGTCCACAGCAGCATGCCGGTCGCCGGGTTGGCCTTCCAGCCACCCACCCGGGCGATGGCCTGGGTCTCGCGCAGGAAGAGGGTGGTCTCCTCCAGGGCCCGGGCAGCGCGCTTCTCGTCGGTGACGTCCGTCCAGACGTGGGCGAGGTAGGTGCGCCCGTGGAGCACCACGGGGCGGTTGCTGATGCGCCGGTCGCGCCGGCTGCCGTCCTTGTGCCGGTGCCGGTTCTCGAAGCGCAGGCCGCCGGGGGTGGCGCAGGCGACCTTGACCTTCTCCCGGGTTTCCGCGGGGCCCATGTCGGCCTGCACGTCGGGCAGGCGCAGGCGGGCGAACTCCTCCCGGGTGTAGCCGAGGCCCTCGCAGGCGGCATCGTTGAACTCGGTGAATTCCATGGTTTCGGCATCGACCAGCAGCATGCCTTCGACGGCCCGGTCCACGATGGCGCTGTAGACCTCCTCCCGCTCGCGCAGGGCCGCCTCGGCCTGCTTGCGCACGGTGATGTCCGTCCAGATGGCAACCAGGTAGACGCGGCCCTTCAGGGG
>JAEUNJ010000304.1 GCA_016791145.1 Rhodocyclaceae bacterium
ATGCGGATAGCCAACGGCTATCGGTCCGGCGGACTGGAGCCGTCGCTCCCTCGCCGCCGGACCGTTCATGGCCGCCGTCGCTTCCGGAACGCTTCCAAGTCGGCCTCTTCACCCGCTATCCTTCGCCCCTTTCCCACCACCGAAGCACCATGGCAGCCAAAGTCGTCGTCAAGAAAAGCGGCCTGCACGGGCGCGGGCTCTTCGCCGCCTGCGACCTGGAGGCGGGGGTCCGGCTGATCGAGTACAAGGGCGTCCGCTACGCCGAGGGCGAGATGCCCGACCTGGTGGACGAGGGCCATACGCGATTCCTGCGCCTGTCGGACGGCACGGGCATCGACGGCACCGGCTGGGCGGCCCTGGCCAACCATGCCTGCGAGCCCAACTGCGAACTGGCGGAGGAGGAAGGCAGCCGGCCCCTGCGGGCCTGGCTCCATACCCTGCGCCCGGTGAGGAAGGGCGAGGAACTGGTCTGGGACTACCGGCTGCAGGTGCGCTGCCGGACCGAGGCCTACGCGGCCTGGGCCTGCGCCTGCGGCGGGGACGCCTGCCGCGGCACCATGGCCGATCCGGAACTGTTCGAGGACGCCGCCACGCCCGCCGGGTAGCGCGGCGCCGCGGGCAGTGACCGGCCGGGCACTCCGGGTGGCCCGTTCAGCGCTTCAGCGCACCGATCGCCAGGGCCAGCCAGCCGAGGATGAAGGCGCCGCCGCCGAAGGGCGTCACGGCGTGCAGGGCGTGGAAGTCGGCCAGGGCGCGCAGGTAGAGGTTGCCGCTGAAGAGCAGGGTGCCGGCGACCATCAGCGCCCCCGCGGCCACCACCCAGCGGTTGCCGGCCCGCTCCGCCGCCAGCCCGACGAGCACCAGGCCCAGGGCGTGGAACTGCTGGTACTGCAGGGCCGTGCGGAACCACTGGCCGGCCGCCTCGGGCAGGCCGCCCAGCGCGTGGGCGCCGGCGGCGCCCAGGGCCACCGAGGCGGCGCCGGAAAGGGCGCCGAGGGCGACGAGGATCCTGGCGGCGGCGGATTTCATGGCTGCGGGGCGCCTGGCGAACGCGGCGCCGAGGCTGCGGGAGACGCGGGCAGGGCGGGCCGCTCGGGCCGGTAGCCGTCGGTGAGGGTGAGCAGGAAGGCCACGATGTCGTCCACCTCGGCCGCCGTCAGGCCCAGGCGGCCCATCTCCTCGCGATTGACGTTCCGTGCCACCTCGGGCGCCGGCCAGCAGCCGCGGCGCAGGGCCTCCGCCTCGGCGAGGCGGCCCCGGCAGCGGGGAAGCGCGTCCCGGTCGTTGTAGAAGGCGACGACGCCGCGCAGCGTCGCGAAGTACCCGTTGTGCATGTAGGGTGCGGTCAGGGCGACATTGCGCAGGGTGGGCACCTTGAACTTGCCGTCCTCGGCGCGCCGCTTCACGGCCGCCCCCAGGCCCCGGTCCACGAAGCCCTGGCCGCGGGGGTTGTGGACGCGGGGCAGGCCGTAGAAGGGATTGTCCGGGTTGGCCGGCACCCCCAGGTTGTCGTAGGTGAAGTCGGTGAACAGCGGCAGGCCGCCGTCGGGCCGCCGCTGGCTGGGATGGCAGGCGGCGCAATTCCCCTTGCGCGGATCGTTGAACAGGCGCAGGCCGCGCAGCTCCCGTTCGCTCAAGGCGGCCCGCCCCTGCAGCCAGGCATCGTGCTTCGAGGTGAACGGCGCCAGTTCGGCCGAGCGCTCATAGGCGGCGATGGCGGCGGCGATCCGCGCCATGGCGCGGTCCGGGTCGTCCAGGGCCCCGGGGCCGTGCAGGGCTTCGAACTCGCCGGCATAGGCCGCCCGCCGCACCTGGGCGACGACGGCGGCCACGTCCGGATTCGCCATCTCCAGCGGGTCCAGGAAAGGCAGCTTGGCCTGTGCCTCCAGCGTCGCGGCGCGGCCGTCCCAGAACTGGCCGCCCACGTAGTGGCCCTCGGTCCGGTCGAAATGGAAGGGCGGCGAGTAGGCCGCGTAGCGCGCGGTGGGCGTATTGCGGGACCCGAAGCGGTCCCGGTGCACGCCCTTGGATGTGGGGCGGCTGGCATCCGGATCGGCGAAGGCCGTCGCCGGGTCGTGGCAACTGGCGCAGGCCTGGCCGGCGGGCTGCGACAGGTTCGGGTCGAAGAACAGCAGCCGGCCCAGGGCGGCCTCCCGCACCCGGCGGTCCACCTCGGCGGTGGCCGACGCGGCGATGGTGGCGAAGGCGGCCATGGCCGCATGCCGCGCCAGGACCGCGAGGCCGCGGCGCGTCCATCGGTTCCGGAATCCCCCCAGTCCCTTGAACCCCGAAGACCTTGCCGCAGAGGCGCGGAGGCGCAGAGGAGGGCAAGGCGTCGGGGGCGTCGGGTTAACGGGCGCCCTGCCGATCGGGCATGTGGGCGAGGGCCCCGCCGGCTTCGATGTTCCTTCGGCATCGCCCTTGCCGGGCCGTCCAGGCGCTGTTTTCACGACCATGTCCTTCCCTGGTGCCCCTTGGTGTCCTTGGTGTCCCGGTGGTGATGCCTTTGCATTTCTCCGCTGCCTCAGTCCCGGGACCGGATGCGCAGGACCATCGCCGAGCCGGCCGCCATGGCGGCCAGCACCGTCGCCTGGAGCCAGGGCCGGCCGGCCAGGTGCCAGACGGAGAAGCCGCCGGTGACGAGCATCGCCGCCAGGGCGAAGCGCTTGACGCGGCGGGGGATGCTGCGGTGCTGCTCCCATTCCCGCAGCAGCGGCCCGAACAGCCGGCTGCGCAGGAGCCAGGCGTGGCTGCGCGGCGAAGCCCGCACGAAGCAGGCGCCCGCCAGCAGCACGAAGGGCGTGGTCGGCAGGCCGGGCAGCACGACGCCGATCAGGCCGAGCAGCAGCGCCAGGACGCCGGCGATCCAGAGCACCATCCTGACGGCCGGCGACGCATGGGGGCGGTCGGCTTGCGGCGGGGCAGGAACATCGGAGGCGGGCGGGACCATGGCGCCGATGTTACCGGAGCCGCCGCGGCCCGCGCCGCCCGCCCGCTCAGGCCGCCGCCGCCACCGGGGCCGCCGCCCCGGCGTCCACCACCGGTGCCGAGCTGCGGATCAGGTGGTCGAAGGCGCCCAGCGCTGCCTTGGCGCCCTCGCCCATGGCGATGACGATCTGCTTGTAGGGCACGGTCGTCGCGTCGCCGGCGGCGAAGACGCCGGGCACGGAGGTCTGGCCGCGGGGATCCACCTCGATCTCGCCGCGCGGCGAGAGGGCCAGGGTGCCCTTCAGCCAGTCGGTGTTGGGCAGCAGGCCGATCTGCACGAAGACGCCTTCCAGTTCCACCCGGTGCGCGTCGCCGCTGGCCCGGTCCTTGTACACCAGGCCGTCGAGCCGGGTGCCGTCGCCCGTCACCTCGGTGGTCTGGGCGCCGGTGACCACCGTCACGTTGGGCAGGCTGCGGAGCTTGGCCTGCAGCACGGCGTCGGCGCGCAGCTTCGGGTCGAATTCGAGCAGGGTCACGTGGGCGACGATGCCGGCCAGGTCGATGGCCGCCTCGACGCCGGAGTTGCCGCCGCCGATCACCGCCACCCGCTTGCCCTTGAACAGGGGGCCGTCGCAGTGGGGGCAGTAGGCGACGCCGCGGCCCCGGTA
>JAEUNJ010000309.1 GCA_016791145.1 Rhodocyclaceae bacterium
CGGACGGCTCGCTGCGCGACGCGAAGGTGCATGGGCTGGCTTCGTCGCAGATCGTCACCGCGGTCCGCTTCGACGGCCGGCTGTATTTCGCCAACGTGGCCTTCTTCGAGGATGCCATCCTGGAGGCGGTGGCGGCCAACCGCGAGGCCCCCTACCTGCTGGTGGTCGGCGACGGCATCAACGAACTGGACGCCTCCGGGGAGGAGGTCATCGCCCACCTGGTGGACGGCCTCAACCACAGCGGCGTCGTCATGCTGTTCGCCGGCCTGAAGAAGCAGGTGGTGGATGTGCTCCGGGCGACGGGCCTGTACCACCGCATCGGCGACGGACGTTTCTTCGGCACCGCCGACCTGGCCCTGGAGAAGATCCTGTCCCGGCCGGAATACGAAGGCGCCGACGATCCCCTGAGGCCCGCCGCAGGCGCCGCGACGATTGATAGAATCGACCGCTCCGCCGCCGAAGAACACGGCGACAACGCCGGCTGACCACGATTCCATGACCCAGTTGCTCGCCATCGACGCCCTGCTGATCGCCGCCTGCGCCTGGCTGGCGGTCGGGCTGGCCGGCCTGGCGGCGCCGCGCAATCTGCGCTTCATCAGCAAGACCCTGTTTCCGGTCGGCGCCCTGGTCGGCCTCGGCGTCGGGCTGCTGGCCCTGTTCTCCCTCGGCCAGCGGCCGGAGACGGCGGTCCTCGCCATCGGCCTGCCGGACCTCCCCTTTCATCTGCGCCTCGACAAGCTGACGGCGGTCTTTGTCATGCTATTGGGATTCGTCTCGGTTGGCATCTCGATCTACGCGGCCGGCTATTTCCGCAAGGGCGAAGGCACCGCGCCCGGCCTGCTCTGCCTCGAATACCACGTCTTCCTGGCCAGCATGCTGATGGTGTTGCTGGCCGACGACGCCTACGCCTTCATGGTCGCCTGGGAATGCATGGCCCTGTCTTCCTTCTTCCTGGTCACCACCGACAATCGCCACGCCGAAATCCGCCGGGCCGGCTATCTCTACCTGCTGATCGCCCACCTGGGGGCAATCGCCATCCTGCTTTCCTTCGGCGTCATGACCTCCGGCTCGGGCGACTACAGTTTCGCCGGCATGCGGGCCCAGGAACTGTCGCCCTTCTGGGCCTCGGTGGCCTACCTCCTGGCCCTGGTCGGCTTCGGCGCCAAGGCCGGCCTGCTCCCCGTCCACGTCTGGCTGCCGGAGGCGCACCCGGCCGCGCCCTCGCCCGTCTCCGCCATGATGAGTGGAGTCATGCTGAAGACGGCCATCTACGGGCTGCTGCGGGTCAGCTTCGACCTGCTCGGCACCCCGCTTTGGTGGTGGGGCGTCGTCGCGCTGGCGGTGGGCCTGGCGACGGCCCTCTTCGGCGTCCTCTACAGCACCGTGCAGAGCGACATGAAGCGCCTGCTCGCCTATTCCTCCATCGAGAACATCGGCCTCATCGTCGTCGGCATCGGGCTGACCCTGATCTTCCATGCCTACAAGATGGAGGGCCTGGCGGCCCTGGCGCTCACGGCGGTCTTCTACCACTGCCTGTCCCACGCCGGCTTCAAGAGCCTGCTTTTCCTGGCCACCGGATCGGTACTGCACGCGACGAAGGAGCGCAGTCTCGGCAAGCTCGGCGGCCTGATCCACCGCATGCCCTGGGTGGCCTGGCTGGCCCTCGTGGGGGTCATCGCCAGCACGGGCTTGCCGCCCCTGTCCGGCTTCGTCTCCGAGTGGCTGCTGCTGCAGGGCTTCCTGTTCTCACCGGGCCTGCCCCATCCCTGGCTGAACATGGTGGTGCCCATCGCCGCCGCCGTGATCGCCCTGGTGGCCGCACTGGCCGGCTTCGCCATGGTCAAGTTCTACGGCATCATCTTCCTCGGCCAGATGCGCGAGGAGAACCTCAAGGAAGCCCACGATGCCGGGCCCTGGGAAAAGGCCGGCCTGGTCTGGCTGGCCCTGATCGGCTTCCTCCTCGGCCTCTTCCCCTCGTCGGTCATCGGCGTCATCGACGGGGCGACCAAACAGATGCTGGGGGCCGGCCTCGGCGAGCGGGTGCGCGAACAGGGCTGGTGGATGCTGGCGCCGATCTCGGCCGAGCGGGCGAGCTACGAGCCGCTGATCTTCCTGGTCACCATCGTCCTCTCCGTCTACCTGGGCAAGCAGATCGTCCGCCGCCTCTACCATGGCCGGGTGCGCCGTTCGCCGGCCTGGGATTGTGGCTATGTCTTCCAGAGTTCCCGCGCCCAGGACACCGCGGAGGGCTTCAGCCAGCCGATCCGCCGCATCTTCGAGCCCGCCTTCCGCATGGATCGGCATTTCCCCACCGGCCGCGACGAGAAGCCCTATTACACTGTCAAGGTCGAGGATCATTTCTGGCATTGGCTCTACGTGCCCGTGGCCAGGGCCGCCGAATTCGTCTCGAAGCTGATCACGCGCCTGCAGGGCGGGCGCATCTCGGTCTACCTGATGTACAGCTTCCTGACGCTGATCATCCTGCTGCTGGTGGCCCGGCCGTGAGCGTGGCCCGCCCCTCCCGACCTCCCCTCGCGGCGAGGAGCCCGCAAGCTCGCTGCGCTCGATTGCCATGGGGAGCGGCCGGTGGGCGTCGGTGTGGTTTGCGGCTCCGCCGCGGGCCGTCCGGGCTCGGGGCGGCCCTTCGCCCGGACTGGGCGGAGGGGCGGCCATGACCGTAGCCGGCCTTTTCGGGCAATTGCTCGCCATCGTGCTGGCGCTGGTCCTGGCGCCGCTGCTGACCGGCTGGGTCAACCAGTGCCGGGCCTGGATGCAGAATCGTTCGGCGCCGCCGCTGCTCCAGTCCTACTACATGCTGCACAAGCTCTTCCTCAAGGACGTGGTGCTGGCCCACGGGACGTCCTCGTTCTTCCGCACCGCGCCCTACGTGATCTTCGGCTGCATGCTGCTGGCCTGCGCCATCGTCCCCACCCTGTCCACCGACCTGCCGCTGGCGCCCTCGGCCGACACCATCGCCCTGGTCGGCGTCTTCGGCCTGGCGCGAATCTTCATTTCCCTGGCGGCCATGGACATCGGCACTTCCTTCGGCACCCTGGGCGGGCGGCGCGAGATGCTGATCGGCTTTCTGGCCGAGCCCGCCCTGCTGATGGTGATCTTCACGACCGCCCTGATCTCCCAGTCCACGTCGGTCGCCACCATCGTCGAGACCCTGGCCCACCGGGACTTCGTCATCTATCCCAGCCTGGCGTTCGCTGGCGTCGCCTTCACCTTCGTATCCTTCGCCGAGAACGCCCGGGTGCCGGTGGACAACCCGGCCACCCACCTGGAACTGACGATGATCCACGAGGCCATGATCCTCGAGTATTCGGGCCGCCATCTGGCGTTGATCGAGCTGGCCGCGAGCCTCAAGCTCTACGCCTATTCCTGCCTCGGCCTGGCCCTCTTCTTCCCCTGGGGCATCGCCGCCGGCGAGAATCCCCTCGGGCTGCTCGCGGCGATTCCCATGCTGGTCTTCAAGCTGGCCGTCGGCGGCGCCTTCCTGGCCGGCATCGAGACGATCAACGCCAAGATGCGCATCTTCCGGGCGCCCGAATTCCTCGGCACGGCCTTCCTGCTCGCCGTGCTCGGCCTGCTGGTCCGCCTGCTGCTGGAGACTCGGGTATGAGTTCCGTCATGGGGGGTGAGGAATGAGCAGCGTGCCCCTGTCCGCCCAACTGATCAACCTGTTCGCCTCGGTGATCCTGCTCATGGCCTTTGCCATGCTGGCCCAGCGCCGGGTGCTGCCCCTGATCAACCTCTTCGCCATCCAGGGGGCGGTGCTGGCCGCGTCCACCGGCGTCGTGGCCGTCACCACCCACCAGGCCCACCTCTACTGGTCGGCCGGCCTGACCCTCGCCCTCAAGGCCCTGCTGCTGCCCTGGATCCTGCATCGCCTGGTGCGAAGGCTCAATGTCAAGTGGGACGTGGAGTCCCTGATCAACATCCCGACCACGATGATCGTCGGCATCGTCCTGGTGGTGGTCGCCTTCAACGTCGCCCTGCCGATCTCCCAGCTCTCGAGCACGATTTCGCGCGGTACCCTGGGCATCGCCCTGGCCAGCGTCATGCTCGCCTTCCTGATGATGATCACGCGCAGCAAGGCCATTCCCCAGGTGGTGGGCTTCCTGGCCATGGAGAACGGGCTCTTCCTCGCGGCCACCAGCGCCACCTACGGCATGCCCATGGTGGTCGAGCTGGGCATCGCCCTGGACGTGCTGGTGGGCGCCATCATCCTCGGCGTCTTTTTCTTCCAGATTCGCGAGCAGTTCGACAGCCTGGACATCCGGCATCTCGAGCGGCTGAAAGATAGCTGACCGATGGACACCTTCGTGCTCATGCTCGCCATCCCCCTCGTCAGCGGAATGCTGCTGACGGTCGTCGGCGAACGGGAATGGGCCCCCAACCTGAACATCGTCGCCAGCCTGGGCACCTTCCTGAGTTCGGCCCTGCTCACCGGCGAGATCATCGCCGACGGACCGCGCATGGCCTTCGGCGAGATGTTTTTCATCGACTCGCTGAACGTCTTTCTGGTCACCCTGACCGCCTTCGTCGGGCTCACCACCAGCATTTTTTCCGGTCCCTACATGAAGAACGAGCAGGAGCACGGCCGCCTGACCAAGGGCCGCATGCGCCTCTACAAGAGCATGTTCCAGCTCTTCATGTTCACCATGCTGGCGGCGCTGACCACCAACAACCTGGGCATCCTCTGGGTGGCCATGGAGGCGGCGACCCTGACCACCGTGCTGCTGGTCTCCCTCTACCGTACGCCGGCCAGCCTGGAGGCGGCGTGGAAGTACTTCATCCTCTGCGGGGTCGGCATCGCCCAAGCCCTCTTCGGCACCATCCTGCTCTACTTCGCCGCCGAGCGCGTCCTCGGCGAGACGGGCAATGCGCTCCTATGGACCCGCCTGGTGGACGTGAAGGGCCAGCTCGAACCCACGGTCATGGCCCTGGCCTTCATCTTCCTGCTCGTCGGTTACGGCACCAAGGTGGGTCTGGCGCCCTTGCACAACTGGTTGCCGGACGCCCACGCCGAGGGTCCGACACCCGTCTCCGCGGTCCTCTCAGGCCTGCTGCTCAACGTCGCCCTCTATGCCATCCTGCGCTGCAAGGTGCTGGCCGACGGGGCCCTGCCCGGCGGCTTCGCAGGCAACCTGATGATGGGCTTCGGCCTGCTGACCCTGGTCATGGCGGCCTTCTTCCTCTCCCGGCAGAAGGACATCAAGCGCATGTTCGCCTACTCGTCGATCGAGCACATGGGCCTGATCACCTTCGCCTTCGGAATGGGCGGGGTGGTGGCCAACTTCGCCGGCCTGCTGCACATGACCATGCATTCGCTGACCAAGTCGGCGATCTTCTTCGCCGTCGGCCATGCCACCCAGAAGACCGGAACCCAGATCATGGAGAACATTCGCGGCCTGCTGCGCATCAACCCGGTGATCGGCTGGGGCCTGATGCTCGGTACCCTGGCCATCCTCGGCATGCCGCCCTTCGGCGTCTTCGCCAGCGAGTTCATGATCCTCACCCATGCCATGAAGCACCATCCCTGGGCGACGCCGGTGCTGCTCCTCGCCTTGGGGGTCGCCTTCGCCTCCATCTTCGGCAGGGTGCAGTCCATGGTCTTCGGCGAGACCCACGCCAAGCGCCTGCCCCACGCCCCGGCCATCACGCCGGTGTTCCTGCATCTGGCCATCGTCCTGGCCCTCGGCCTCTACATTCCGCCCTACCTCACGCGCTGGTTCCACGAGGCGGCGAAGATGATCGGATGACGGGATGAGGACCCGCCCCTCCCAACCTCCCCTCTCGGGGAGGAGCTTGCGTCCTCGCTGCGCTCGACTGTCACGGGGAGCGTCCGGTGGCGCGCGGAGCAGATTGCGGCTCCGCCGCGTGCCGCCCGACCTCGGGGCGGCCCTTCGGTCGGGCTGCGCCCATCGGCGGCCTGGCCTGCCATCTGGGGGTGGCGTTGCCTGCGCGAGCTACGGGCTGGAGTCTGTGGAATGACGATGCAATTCTTCGACGAACCCATCGATCTCACTCCGCAGCCAGGTGCCGGCTCGCCGGTGTGGACCGGCGTCGCGGCGAGCGGCGAGGACCTGCAGTCCTTCGCCATCGCGGCCCATCGCCACGGCGGGCGGCTGGCCACGCTGTGGGGCGCCGACCGGCGGCACCTGGGCGGCGGCTTCCGTCTGCACGCGGTCTTCGGCATCGAGGCCGGCCACGTCTACCTGCGCCTCGATCTGCCGGCCGACGACCCCGTCTATCCCGACCTGGCCGGCATCTTTCCGGCCGCCAATCGGCTGCAGCGGGCGACCCGGGACCTGGTCGGAATCCGCTTCTCCGGCGGCGACCAGCGACCCTGGCTGCGCCACGGCGCCTGGCCGGCCGACTGGTTTCCCCTGCGCCACGACGCCGGCGAGGGCCGGGGCTTCGACAACCCACCCAGCGACTACGACTTCGTGCAGGTGGGCGGCGAGGGGGCCCACGAGATCCCGGTCGGCCCCATCCATGCCGGGATCATCGAGCCGGGCCATTTCCGCTTTTCGGTGATCGGCGAGCGGGTGCTGCGCCTGGAGCAGCGGCTCGGCTACCAGCACAAGGGCGTCGAGAAGCTCATGGCGGGCCGCATCCTGGACGAGGGCCTGCGCATCGCCGGCCGCGTCTCCGGCGATTCGACCTGCGCCTATGCCTGGGCGTACAGCGCCGCCGCCGAGGCCGCCTGCGGCGTCGCCCCGCCGGCCCGGGCGCTTTCGCTGCGCGCCCTGATGCTCGAGCGGGAGCGGGTGGCCAACCACCTGGGCGACCTGGGGGCCCTGGGCAACGACGCCGCCCTGGCCTTCGGCCTCATGCAGTTCCTCCGCCTCAAGGAGGACTGGCTGCGCCTGAACGGCCGCCTGTTCGGCCACCGCTTCATGATGGATCGCATCGTCCCCGGCGGCGTCGCCCTCGACCTGGACGCCGCCGCCCTGCGCGAGATCGTGGACCAGTGCGACGCCATCGGCCGCGAGGTGAGGGAACTGCGCGCCATCTACGACGAACACGCCGGCCTCCAGGACCGCTTCATGACCACCGGCATCATCGACGCCGACCTGGCCCGGGAACTCTCGCTGACCGGCATGGCGGCGCGGGCCACCGGCATCATCCTCGACGGCCGGGCCTGGCGCCAGGGCTACACGCCGCCGTCGCCTTACGCCGGCCTGGGGGTGAGGCCGGCCACCGACGAGCGCGGCGACGTGGCCGCCCGGGTCGCCGTCCGCTTCGACGAGATTCTTGAGTCCCTGCGCCTCTTGCGCGAGGTTGCCGTCGGCATGCCCTCCGGCGAAACGCGGGTGGAGATGGCCCCGGCGGCCGGCGGCAGCGGCCTGGGCGTCGTCGAGGCCTGGCGCGGCGAGGTGCTGGTCGGCATAGAACTGGACGACGGTGGCCGCATCGCCCGCGCCCATCCCCACGATCCCTCCTGGCAGGCCTGGCCGGCCCTCGAGTTCGCCGTCCTGAAGGACATCGTTCCCGACTTTCCGCTGATCAACAAGTCCTTCAACCTGTCCTACTCGGGACAAGACCTATGATTCCCCTGCTGAAGCGCATCTTCCGCACCGGCATCCTCACCGAGCCGCTGGCCGAGGGCGCCGGACCCGGGCGAGAGACGGACCGGCTGCAGGACGAGATCCTGCGCATCCTCGGCCGGGCCCTGACCATCCGCGAGGTGGATGCCGGCTCCTGCAACGGATGCGAGCTGGAGATCCACGCCGTCAACAACCCCTACTACAACCTGGAAGGGCACGGCATCAGGTTCGTCGCCAGCCCGCGCCATGCCGACATGCTGCTCGTCACCGGCCCGGTGACGAAGAACATGGAGAACGCCCTCAAGGTCGCCTACGACTGCACGCCGGATCCCAAGCTGGTGGTGGCGGTGGGCGACTGCGGCTGCACCGGCGGTGTGTTCGGCGAGAGCTACGCCAGTTGCGGCGCGGTGAGTAACGTGATTCCCGTGGACCTCGGCATCCCCGGCTGTCCGCCGACGCCCGAGCAGTTGCTGCGCGGCATCCTGGCGGCCGTGAAGACCCGCGCCTGAGTGGCGCCCCGCCCACCGGCCGCGCCGGTTCAGGCCGTCCCGAGGGTTTCCAGGTTCCGCGAACGCCAGTCCAGCACGGCGGTGCG
>JAEUNJ010000024.1 GCA_016791145.1 Rhodocyclaceae bacterium
CTCCTCCCACGTGGAAGGTTGCGAGCGCGACTGGTCCGTGGCCACCAAGGAATTCATCGGCGAGAACGGACGGCTCAAGGCCCTGCGCGTGGTCCGGCTGGAATGGAAGGACGGCAGGATGGCCGAGATCCCGGGAAGCGAATTCACCATTCCCTGCGAACTGGCCTTCCTGGCCATGGGCTTCACCCAGCCCGTGGGAGGCATCCTTGATGCCTTCGGCATCGAAAAGGATGGGCGCGGCAATGCGCTGGCGACGACGGAAGGCGATCGCTGCTATGCGACCAGCGTGGCCGGGGTTTTCGCCGCCGGCGACATGCGCCGGGGCCAGTCCCTGGTCGTCTGGGCCATCCGGGAGGGGCGCCAGTGCGCCCGGGCCGTCGATGAGTTCCTCATGGGTACGAGCGACCTGCCCCGCTGAACCCGTCCAGGATCGGTGAAGGGCGGCCCGCGGGCCGCCCTTTTTGTTTGGTGATGGCCGGCGTGCGCCTCGCCTCACCCCCGAGGAGACGTGGCCCCCTCGCGGATACGTCGACGCCGGCCCTCCGGCCGGTGGGTGCCTCCCGGCCGATCAGAAGGTCTTGGCGAGTTGGGCCGCCGCCCTTCGCAAGGTCGGAAGGTGCGCCAGCGCCTGCTGCAGGCTCATGCGGGACGATGGCGCGTGCACGGCCAGGGCGGCGGGGACGGTCCGCGTGTCGTTCTCCACCGGCACCGCGACGCAGACGGTGCCTTCGAGATACTCCTCGTCGTCCGTGCTGACCCGTTCGCGGCGTATCCGTTTCAGCGCTTCGCCCAGGGTGCCGCGGTCGGTGACGGTCTTCGCCGTGAAGGTCTGCATCGGCATGGCCTCCAGCAACCGCTTTCGTTCCCGGGCCGGCATGAGGGCCAGCAGCAGCTTGCCGCTGGCGCTGCAATGGGCTGGCACCCGGGATCCGCGCTGGAAATGCAGGCGCAGGGGCCACGCCGCCTCCACCCGGTCCAGATAGACCACCTCGCCCCCGTCCAGCATGGTCAGGTTGCAGGTTTCGCCCACGGTGGCCACCAGCGACTGGAGGATCGCGTGTCGCGGCGCCCGGAGCCCGGAGTGGCCGAGGACGTCCAGGGCCAGGGCCGCAAGCCGGGGTCCGGGCAGGTAGCGCCGCCCCTCGGGTTCCCGGACCAGCAGGCCGGAACCTTCCGCGAGGGCGAGGATGCGATGCACGGTCGGCTTCGGCAGGCCCGTGGCGGCCATGAGGTCGCCGGGGGCCACCGGTCCTTCCGACACGGCCACGGTTTCGAGCACCTGCAGCATCCGCAGGGCCGAGGAAGAGTTGTCCATGAGCAGCAAAAAGCACAAAAAATGAGACGTTGAGTTCCATTATTGCAATCAAGTGGCGCATATGCAATGATGGGATCGAACGTTCCCGGAGGAATTCGTCATGAGCACGACCGCCTCTCCCGACCGCCAACGCATGACTCCCAGCGAAGCCCTGGTGGAAACCCTGGTGGCCCAGGGCGTCCGGGAAGTCTTCGGCATCGTCGGCTCGGCCTACATGGATGCCCTGGACCTGTTTCCGGCCGCGGGAATCCGCTTCATCCCCACCGTGCACGAGCAGGGGGCGGCCCACATGGCCGACGGCTACTCCCGGGCAAGCGGCCGTCACGGCGTGTGCATCGCCCAGAACGGACCCGGCATCACCAATTTCGTCACCGCCGTCGCCGCCGCCTACTGGGCCCACAGCCCCGTGGTCTTCATCACACCGGAGACCGGCAGCATGAGCATGGGCCTGGGAGGCTTCCAGGAAACGGACCAGCTGGCCATCTTCTCGCGCATCACGAAACACCAGGGCCACGTCAATAACCCGCGCCGAATGGCCGAGATCGCGGCGCGCTGCTTCGACCGCGCGATGCTCGACATGGGCCCGGCGCAGTTGAACATTCCGCGCGACTACCTGTACGGGGAAGCCGAGTTTTCCATTGCGCGCCCCATTCGGGTCGAGCGCGGACCCGGTGGCACGGCGAGCCTCGAGGAGGCCGCCGCGCTGCTGGCGAGGGCACGCTTCCCGGTGATCGTTTCCGGAGGCGGGGTGGTGCTCGCCGGCGGCGTGGATGTCTGCGCCCGCCTGGCCGACCTGCTCGCCGCGCCGGTGGTGACGAGCTATCTGCACAACGACGCCTTCCCGGCAAGCCACCCGCTCTGGTGCGGACCCATCGGCTACCAGGGCGCCAAGGCCGCCATGCGCCTCATCAGCCAGGCCGACGTCGTGCTCGCCCTGGGCACCCGCCTGGGGCCCTTCGGCACCCTGCCCCAGTACGGCATCGAGTATTGGCCTGCCGACGCGAAGATCATCCAGGTGGATGCCGATCCGCACATGATCGGGCTTGTCCGCCCCGTCACGGTCGGGATCTGCGGCGACGCCAAGGCGGCCGCCGAGGCCCTCCTCGAGCGGCTCTGGTCCCAGCCCGGAGTCTCCCTCTCTGAGCTCGACGTCCGCCGGGCCGCCATTGCCCGGGAGAAGACGGCGTGGGAGGAGGAACTCGCGACCTGGACCTGCGAGACCGACCCCTGGAGCGTCGAGGTGGCTGCCGACGATCCGGGCATGCATCCGCGCCAGATGCTGCGCGAGCTCGAAAGGGCCATGCCGCCGGATGCCATGGTATCCACGGACATCGGCAACATCTGCTCCGTGGCCAACAGCTACCTGCGTTTCGAACGTCCGCGCAGCATGTTCGCCGCCATGAGCTTCGGCAATTGCGGCTACGCCTTCCCCGCCGTCATCGGCGCCAAGGCTGCCGCGCCGGACCGTCCCGCCGTCGCCTACGTGGGTGACGGCGCGTGGGGCATGAGCTTCGGGGAGATTCTCACCTGCGTACGCGAGGGCATTCCGGTCACGGCCGTGGTGTTCCACAATCGGCAATGGGGTGCCGAGAAGAAGAACCAGGTGGATTTCTACAGCCGCCGGTTCATCGGGGCCAACCTGGAAAGCCCGAGCTTTGCCGCCGTGGCCCGGGCCATGGGAGCGGAGGGTGCGGTCGTCGAACGCCTCTCCGATGTGGGGCCCGCCCTCGCGGCGGCCTGTGCGGCCCAGAGGGAGGGGAAGACCACCGTCCTGGAGATGATGGTGACCCGGGAACTCGGCGATCCGTTCCGGCGCGACGCCCTGTCGAAGCCGGTGCGGCTGCTGGAAAAGTACAAGGACTACGCATGACGGATGCCGCCCGCGGGGCGGTGTCCTGAACGGGAAGAGAGGAGAAGCTCATGTCGGAAATCAGCGGCGGCGAAATCATCGCCCGGATGCTCCAGAGGGAAGGCGTCGAAAAGGTTTTCGGGATCATCGACGGCACCTATTTCGGTTTCTATTCGTCCCTGCACCGGCTGGGCATCGACATCGTGACACCGCGCCACGAGTCCTGCGCCGCCCACATGGCGGGTGCCTACGCCCGGCTCACCGGCCGGCTCGGCGTCTGCATGGCCAGCAACGGCCCCGGCGTGGCCAACCTCCTGCCCGGTCTCGTGGTGGAGCAGGCGGAGGGCAACCGGGTCCTCGCCATCACCAGCGCCCGCCGTCCGGGCATCATGTACCCGGACCGGGGCGGTGCCTACCAGTGCTTCGACCAGTCGGGCGTCATCGGCAGGATCGGCAAGTGGAGCGCCGCGGTCTCCGCCTTCGAGCGCGTTCCCGAGTTGACCCGCAAGGCTTTGCGCAAGAGCTGGGAGGGCCGCCCGGGCGTCGTCCACCTGGACGTTCCCGAGAACATCATGAACGGCAAGGTGAAGGCCGAGGTGGCCTACTGGTCTCCGGGCCAGTACCGGAACGCGGAACCGCTGGCGCCCACCACCGACCAGGTGGCGAAGGCGGCCGCGCTCCTCGTTCAGGCCCGGGCGCCGATGATCCACGCGGGATCCGGCGTGATCCACGCAGGCGCCTTCGACGCCCTCCGGAGGGTGGCCGAATTGCTGCAGGCGCCGGTGACGACGAGCTGGGCCGCGCGCGGCGTGCTGCCGGAGACCTCGCCGCTCGCCATACCGATGCCCCACGTGAAGCTGAACCACAAGGTGAGGAACGAGGCCGACGTGGTGCTCGTCGTCGGCTCGCGCCTGGGCGAGACCGACTGGTGGGGCAAGCCGCCCTACTGGCGCCCCGCTGCGGAACAGCAAACGATCCAGGTCGACGCGGATCCCGACATGATCGGCCTCAACAAGCCGGCCGACCTGCCCATCGTCGCCGATGCGAGGCGATTCCTGGAAGCGCTGGCCGCGGAACTGGAACTCAGGAGCAACGGCATCGACTCGGCGGGGCGTCAGGGCCGCGTCGCGGCCTATGCGAAAACCATGCGCGAGGACCGGGAAGGCTGGGACAAGGCGCTCGCCGACATGGCCGCGCCCATGCATCCGGCCCACATCGGCGCCGTGTGCCAGGAACTGTTCCCGGAGGACTCGGTGCTCGTGGCCGACGGAGGAAACGCCACCATCTGGGCGATGTTCTACCATCGCGTGACGGTGCCCAATACCGTGCTGTCCACCTTCAAGTTCGGCATGCTGGGGGCCGGCATGGCCCAGGCGGTCGGTGCCGCCATGGCGCGGCCGGGCAAGCCCGTCTGCTGCATCATCGGCGACGGCGCCTTCGGTTTCCAACCACAGGAGGTGGAGACCGCGGTGCGCAACAAGGCCCAGGTCATCTACGTGGTCCTCTGCGACAAGCAGTGGGGCATGGTCAAGATGAACCAGCAATTCATGCTCCGGCCGTTCAAGACCATGATCTTCAAGCACCTGGACCCCGACGAGACCATCAAGACCGACCTGGGCGAGATCGCCTTCGACAAGCTGGGGCAGAGCATGGGGGCCTACGGCGAGCGAGTGTCGGACCCGCAGCAACTGAAGCCGGCTTTGCAGCGGGCCCTCGCCTCCGGTGGTTGCGCGGTGATCCATGTGGACGTGGATCCGGTGAAGCACATGTGGGCGCCCGGGCTGATCCACTTCAAGAAGATGCACGAGGAACCCAAGGGCTGACAGCCTTCAGGACTGCCGCCGGAAGCCCCGGCGGCAGCCGCCGTTCATCGTGGAGGGGGAGACATGGGCGACATCGATCTGGTCAGGCTGAACTTCAATCCCGAGTCCCTGGGACTGCTGAACGCGATCCTCGGACTGGTCATGTTCGGGGTCGCCATGGACATGCGGCTGTCGGACTTCCGGGGCGTGCTATCGACGCCCAAACCGGTCCTCATCGGCATGATCGGACAGTTCGTACTGCTGCCGGCCTTCAGCTATGTCCTGATCCTCGCCATCGATCCGTCCCCCAGCATTGCCCTGGGCATGATGCTGGTGGCGGCCTGCCCCGGGGGGAACATCTCCAATTTCCTGACCCACTTTTCGCGCGGCAACACGGCCCTGTCGGTGACCATGACCGCCATTTCCACCGCCGTCGCGATCGTCATGACGCCCCTGAATTTCGCATTCTGGGCAAGTTTGAATCCCAAGACCGCGGCGTTGCTGCACACCGTCGCCCTCGATCCCCTGGAGATGCTGGGCGCCGTGTTCATGCTGCTGGGGGTGCCGATGGCGGCCGGACTGGCCGTGGCCAGGCACTTCCCGCGCTTCGCCGAACGCACCAAGAAGCCCATGCGGATCTTCTCCCTGGTGTTTTTCGCCGTCTTCGTCGTCGGCGCGCTGATCGCCAACTGGCAGTATTTCATCAAGTACGTGGGATTCGTCGTGTTCGCCGTCTTCCTGCAGAATGCCATCGCGCTGGCCGCCGGGTACTTCGCGGCCTACTTCTCCGGGCTGGCGGAAGCCGATCGGCGGGCGGTGTCCATCGAGGTCGGCATCCAGAACTCGGGGCTCGGCCTCGTCCTGATCTTCAACTTCTTCGGCGGATTGGGCGGGATGGCCATCGTCACCGCCTGGTGGGGCATCTGGCACGTGATCAGCGGCTTCACCGTGGCGACTCTCTGGCGGCGGCGCCCGCCGGAAATGGTGGCCTCATGACCGCGGCGGTTCTGGTCACGGGTGCCGGGGGCTACCTGGGTACGCAGTTGATCGCCGGCCTGGCCACCGGCGCGAAGGAGAGCGTCACGGCCCTGGACGTGCGTGAGGTGCCCCCGGGGAGCCGCAGGCCCGGTGTCGATTACCGGACCGCCGACGTGCGGGATGCCGAGGGCCTGCAGCGCATCTTCCTGGAAGCGCGGCCGGAGGTCGTGGTTCACCTGGCCTCCATCGTCACGCCGGGCAAGGACAGCAACCGCCAGTTCGAGTACGACGTGGACGTCGGCGGCACGGCCAAGGTTCTCGAGGCCTGCCAGGTGGCCGGGGTGCGCCGGATCGTGGTGACGTCCAGCGGTGCCGCCTACGGCTATTACGCGGACAATCCCGCCTGGATCACCGAGGACCAGCCGGTGCGCGGCAACGAGGCGTTCGCCTATGCCTGCCACAAGCGCCTGGTGGAGGAACTGCTGTCCGCCTGGCGCAGGAAGTTTCCGGAACTCGAGCAGGTCGTCTTCCGGGTGGGCACGATCCTGGGCGAAACCGTCCGCAACCAGATCACGGACCTGTTCGAGAAGCCGCGCCTGATTGCCATCCGCGGGTCCGACAGCCCCTTCGTCTTCGTCTGGGACCAGGATGTGGTGGGCGCCATCGTCCGGGCGGTGCGGGGTGGCCCGGCCGGGATCTACAACGTCGCCGGCGACGGCGCCATGACCATCCACGAGATCGGCGCAAGGCTGGGCAAGCCGGTGGTCGCCATCCCCGCCTGGCTGCTCCAGGCGGTCCTCGCGATCCTCCACCCCCTGGGCCTCACCCAGTACGGCCCGGCGCAGGTCGATTTCCTGCGCTACCGGCCGGTGCTGGACAACGGCCGGCTGAAGCGGGATTTCGGTTATGTCCCCCGCCTCAGTTCCACGCAGGTGTTCGACCTCTACCTGCGCAGCCATGGGCACCGCGTCCCGGCGTGATTTCCGCGGCCGGCACGTGGTGGTCACCGGCGCGGCCGGGGGCCTCGGCCGCGCCCTGAGCCTGCGCTTCGGGGATGCGGGCGCGGCCATCGCGGCCCTGGATCGTGACCGGGATGCCCTCGATGACCTCGCGGAGGAACTGGGCGGCCGCGGGATTCGCCACCACGCGGCCACCTGCGACGTGGCGGACGAGGCCGCGGTGCGCGCCGCCCTGGCGTCGGCCAGGCAGGCCCTGGGCCCCATCGACGTCCTGATCAACAATGCCGGCATCACCCAGCGCAGCCTGCTGGCCCGCACGCAGCCGGCGGTGATCCGCCGTGTGATGGAGGTGAACTTCCTCGGGGCCCTGCATTGCACCCATGAGTCCCTGCCGGACCTGCTGGTCCGGGGCGGGATGGTGATCGCCATATCGAGCGTCGCCGGCTTTTCGCCGCTGCTCGCCCGCACCGGGTATGCCGCCAGCAAGCATGCGCTGCACGGCTTCTTCGACAGCCTGCGCAGCGAGGTTGAAAGCGGGGGCGTGGACGTGATGCTCGTCTGCCCCTCCTTCATCGATACCGGCATCGAGAAAGCCGCCCTGTCCGGCGATGGGACCCCGGTCTCCCATGGCCAGGCGGTGGTGGGGACAAGGGCCACGCCCGGCGGAATCGCCGACCGGATCTATCGCGCGGCCGAGAAGCGGAAGCGCCTGCTGCTGCCCGGCCGGATCCCGCACCTCGCCTGGTGGATTTCCCGCCTGGCGCCCGGGCTGTATTCCCGGCTCATGGTGCGCAGCCAGCGCGCCGAACTCGACGCCGGATGATTGCTCCCCCCTGCCGACGCCACTTGGGCGGGCGCTCTTCAGGCTGACGGCCTCCCGTACGGAGAAGCGAAGAACGGCAATCCCCGGCGCCTGGTCGGATCGCGCCCGGGGCCACCCGTCGACAGAGCGCCCCGCATCCCGCGGTTCTCCAATTCCCCGGCGTGTTCTCGCCTGCTCCGTGGTACAGCCGCCTGGGCCGGCCTCAGTCCGCGGCGAAGCAGAAGAAACGCCCGTCGCCGCCGGTCTTCCGCAATGCATCCTGGCTGCAGCCGGCGGTGCCGTGGGACGAGTTCCAGGACTTCATGTGCCGCGTGTCCTTGAGGCCGATCCGGTCGTGATGGCCGACGATGGCGGAGCCCTCGCCGCTCTTGGTCCAGTTGCCGCAGGTGGTGTCGCCGCCCGCCGTCGAGAACATGCCCTGGGGATCGGAGCCGGTCAGGATGTCGTGCATGTTCACCGCGTCCCCTCGGCCGCTGACGATCTCCCCCTTCTCGGTGAGCGCGGTCTGTTTGCTCAGGTTGTTCCCTTCCGAATGCAGGTCGTCCACGCTGCGGGCGATCTGCTCGCCCTTGGCGTTTCGCCAGGGCCCCTTGCCGATCCGGTCCCGGGCATTGACGCCGGCATCCCCGCCGGGGGCCGTGGTGCTCAGATACGCCCTCCACGCGGACCTCGTGGAGCCCGCCCCCCGGGCGAGCGCCGCGCAATGGGCATCGGCGCCCTCGAGGCCCCCGAGGTCTGCCCCGTTGCCCTTTCCGACGCTGGTCACGAAGAAGCTCATCTCGCTGTTCGCGAGCGCCGGAAAGGCGATGGCGGTGGAACACAGCACCGCAAGAATCGCGACGCGCGGATGCAATACCTTTGTCATTTTATCTCTCCTGTCATGGGGTTGGGTGGCGGAGGCCGCCGGTCCCATTCTTCCACAATATCCCTGCTGCGTTGCGCCACGGCGTTTCCCGGAATCGGGAAGGCATCAGGAGAGGTCCGCCTCCCGCAGGGCATCCTCCGGGCGAAGGACCCGGAAGAGGCCTTCCAGGCGCCGGCGCCGGCCGACCTTCAGGAGCGCCTTGTCGGAGGTGACCAGCCAGTCGGCACGGCCATCCCGGGCGAGCTCCAGGAACTTCTGGTCTTCCGCGTCCCGGCAGCGGGGCAGGGGAGGCGCCGGCTCCTGCCATCCGGCCACCATCTCGGCCACGGAGAGGTAGTCGGCCAGGATTGCGTCCCGGCGGGGCCCGTCGAGGTCGAACAGCGGGTAGCGCAACACCCGCCCGAACTCCTCGTGACACGGACCGCTGGTGAGGGCCAGCCAGCGCCCCGACCGCATTGCGTCCAGGAAGGCCAGGAAGCGGCTGTTCCGGAAAACCCAGAGGGAAAGCAGGACGTTGGTGTCCAGCACCACACGCAACGGCGACCCGGCGCGGCCGCCGTGGATCCGATCCCTCAGCGCCAGACCTCCCGGCAGTTGGCGATCTCCTCGTCGGTCATGACCGGCTTGACGACGCAGGAGCGTTCTCGGGCGAGGCGGAGTTTTTCCTGTTCCCGGGCCTTCTCTTCCCGGGCCTGTCGTCGTTCCTCGCCCAGCCGCGCCTGTTCCTGCCGGGATTTTTCCGAGTCGAGGCCGGCGGCCCGGCGCTCGTTCTCGGCGCGGAGCTTTTCCCGCTCCCCTTTCATCTTCTCGAAGGCTGCCTGGGCCTGCAGTTCCTCCGCCGCCTGCTTTTCCGCGCGTCGCTTCCGTTCTTCCGGGGACAGGGCCCGGGCGGCGGCTTCGCCGGCCAGCGCCGCGCCGCCGGCAGCCGCGGCGACCCCGGCCGTGGTCGCCGGCGAGGAACCCTGGGGGCTGCCGCCACTGCGCACCGTCACGCTCGGCAGGCGGGTTGTCCCGGACGACTCGGGTTCCGATTTCGCGGCCGGCGTGTGCTTGGTACCGGACGATCGGGCACCCACCCGCTTGGCATGGCCGTCACTCGAGTGGGTCGCGATGAGTGCAATCAGGAGCAGGGGGAGAAGCAGATTGGGGCGCACGTCAACCTCCGTGGTGCTGGCATGGAAATGCCCGGCGGATCGGTCCTTGCCGGCCGCCGGACAGTGGGAAGTTTAACCGAGGCCGCAATGCCGTCGCTGAGCAACGGGTGACGGCGGTCATCGGCCCGCCTCCCGGCAGCGGGCGATTTCCTCGTCCGTCATGACCGGCTTGACCACGCATGCCTTGGATCGGGCCAGCCAGCGTCCCTCCTCCTCCCGGGCCCGGCGCTCCCGGGAGATGCGGCGTGCCTCG
>JAEUNJ010000025.1 GCA_016791145.1 Rhodocyclaceae bacterium
CCGAGCGGCTGGCCGTGGAGGCCGTGGAGAAGATGGAACGGCTGCGCATCAACCAGCTCCTCGTGCTCGATGGCGGAGGCCGCGTCGTCGGCGCCCTGAACATGCACGACCTGTTCCGGGCCAAGGTCATCTGATGGGCGCCGCCGACAAGGCCGCCCGGCTGCGCCTGATGGCCTTCGACGTCGATGGCGTGCTCACCGACGGGACCCTGTTCTTCTCCGCCGCGGGCGACGAGATGAAGGGCTTCTCAAGCCTCGACGGCCACGGCCTGAAAATGCTATCCACATCGGGAACGACCCTCGCGATCATCACCGGCCGCCGTTCCGCCGCCGTCGCGAAGCGGGCCGAGAACCTGGGCATCGACCTGCTGTTCCAGGGCATCGAGGACAAGCGCGCGGTATTCCGGGAACTCTGCGGGCGCCTGGGCATCGATCCGGCCGAGGCGGGCTACATGGGCGACGACGTGGTGGACCTGCCGGTCCTGCGCGCCGCCGGGTTCGCCGCCACCGTCCCGGACGGCCATGCCCTGGTCCGCCGGCACGCCGACTACGTCGCCCGGGCGGCGGCGGGCAGGGGCGCCGTGCGCGAGGTCTGCGAGTTCATCCTCGCGGCGCAGGGGCGGCTGGAAGCCGCCCTGGCGCCCTGGCTGGAGCCCTGACCCCGTGAAGAGCCTCGGATCGCGCCTGTTCCCGCTGGTCCTGCTGGTGCTGCTGGCCGCCCTGAGCTTCTGGCTCGAGCGGGCGACCCGCGTGGAGGGCGGCACGCGCGGCGGCAAGGTCCGCCACGATCCCGACTACATCGTCGAGCAGCTGCGCCTGCGCCGTTTCGCCCCGGACGGCAGGCTCCAGCACACACTGGACGCGCAATCCATGCGGCATTTCCCGGACGACGACAGCACGGAGGTGGCGCAGCCGCGGGTGCAGTTCCGCAAGGAACGGGTGGCGGAACTGGCCGCCGACACCGCCTGGCTCAGCCGCGACGGCAAGGAGGTCCGCCTTTCGGGAAACGTCAGCTACCGGCGGCGGGGCGCGCGCGGCGAGCCGGACACCACCATCGCCACGGCCGAGCTCCTGGTCCTGCCGGAGGACGAGCAGGCGCGCTCCGACACGCAGGTGACCATCACCCAGGGCAACAGCGTCATCGTCGGCACCGGCGTCGAGGCCGACAATGCCCGGCGGATCGCCGTCCTCCACGGGCGCGTCCACGGCACCATCCATCGGAAACCCCCACGATCATGAGCACAACCCACCCCCTCCGCCGCCTGCTGGCGACCCTCCTGGTCCTTCCCTGCGGCATCGCGCTGGCCGAGCGGGCCGATCGCGACAAGCCGGTCAACCTGGAGGCCGACCGGATCACCGTCGATGACGTCCGCAAGGTCCACGTGCTGGAGGGCAACGTCCAGCTGACCCAGGGCACGCTGCTCATCCGGACCGAGCGGCTGACGGTGACCCAGGACGCGGAGGGTTTCCAGAAGGGCGTCGCCCAGGGCGGTCCGGGCGGCCTGGCCTCCTTCCGGCAGAAACGCGAGGCCAAGGACGAGTTCGTGGAGGGGCAGTCCGAGCGCATCGAGCACGACGGGCGCGCCGAGAAGACCGAGTTCTTCGGCAAGGCCTACGTGAAGAGTGGCCTCGACGAGGTGCGGGGCGAATACATCGCCTACGACGGCAAGGCCGAGAACTACGTCGTGACCGGCGGCAACCGGGGCGGCGCGCCGGTGGCCGCGGGCACCCGGGAACGGGTGCGCGCCGTCATCCAGCCCAAGAACAAGGGCGGCGGCCGACCGGCCACCGCTCCGGCCGGCGATGCGCCCAGCCTGAGGAGCGCGCCGGAGATCGCCAATCCACGCAAGGAGTAGCAATGGCTTACGAGAACATCCTGGCAGAAACCCGCGGCAAGGTCGGCCTGATCACGCTGAACCGTCCGAAGGCCCTCAACGCCCTGAACGATGCGCTGATCGACGAGCTGGGGGCCGCCCTGGCGGCCTTCGATGCCGACGAGGCGATCGGCTGCATGGTGGTCACCGGGTCCGAGAAGGCCTTCGCCGCCGGCGCCGACATCGGTGCCATGGCCGAATGGGACTACATGCGGGTCTACAAGACCAACTACATCAGCCGCAACTGGGACCAGGTGGCCCGCTGCCGCAAGCCCATCATCGCCGCGGTGGCGGGATTCGCCCTGGGCGGCGGCTGCGAACTGGCCATGATGTGCGACATGATCTTCGCCGCCGACACGGCCAGGTTCGGCCAGCCGGAGATCAAGCTGGGCATCCTTCCCGGGGCCGGGGGGACCCAGCGACTGCCACGCGCCGTCGGCAAGGCCAAGGCCATGGACATGTGCCTCACCTCCCGTTTCATCGACGCGGCCGAGGCCGAGCGCTGCGGCCTGGTGGCGCGCGTCGTGCCCGCCGACAAGCTGCTGGAAGAGGCGTTGGCCGCCGCCGAGACCATCGCCGGCTTCCCGCAGCCGGTGGTCATGATGATCAAGGAGTCCGTGAACCGGGCCTTCGAATCCAGCCTTCAGGAGGGCCTCCTGTTCGAGCGCCGCACCTTCCACGCCGCCTTCGCCACCGAGGACCAGAAGGAAGGCATGGCGGCCTTCGTGGCCAAGCGCAAGCCGGTGTTCAAGGACCGCTGACCACACCCGGGCGCCGGCCCGGGTTTCGGCACTGCAACATGCGCGGCGGACTTCGGTCCGCCGCTTTTTCTTGCCCCCGACGGCCATCCGTAAAGGCACAACTTACCTCTCCAAAACAGTGACTTGACACCACCCTGACGGGGAATTGTTGCGCTGCACAAAAAAATGCTTGACTTCCATTTCTTCGTTCATATAATGGAGTCCATGATGCATTGCAACAAACACTCCGGCATGATCGGGGTGCCCCTGCAGAAGTGGGGAACAGAGAACCGCAAACCTTTCATCGCTTGAACTTAGGAGAGAACCATGTACACCACCCCCGAGCAGTTCGCCGGCGCCAACAAAGCCAATGTCGAAGCCCTGCTGACCATGGCCAACACCGCCTTCGCCAGCGCCGAGCGCCTGGCCGCCCTGAACCTGAACACCGCCCGCGCGATCCTGGAAGACGGCGTCGCCAACGCCAAGGCCATCCTCGGCGCCAAGGACGTGCAGGAGCTCATGAGCCTGCAGGCTTCCCTGGCCCAGCCCGCCATCGAGAAGGCCGTCGCCTACTCGAAGAGCGTGTACGAAATCGCTTCCCAGACCCAGGAAGAGCTCTCCAAGGTGTTCGAGTCCGGCTTCGCCGAGATCAACAAGAACGTGGTCTCCGCCCTGGACAAGGCTGCCAAGAACGCCCCGGCCGGCTCCGACGTGGCCGTCGCCGCGGTCAAGTCCGCCATCGCCGCTGCCAACAGCGCCTATGACAGCATGACCAAGGCCGCCAAGCAGGTCGCCGAGATCGCCGAAGCCAACGTGGCCGCCGCGACTTCCGCCACCGTCAAGGCCGTCGGCGCCGGTGCCACCGCGCCGAAGTCCAAGAAGGCCGCCTGAGCAACACCGTATCGTCTCCTCCTCCAGCCCCGCCAGGGGTTGGTTTCGACCCCGGCCTCGCGCCGGGGTTTTTTTCGCCCCCTCGCCGGGAGGCGTCCCGCCGCAAGGCCGGGGATGACGGGCGTCCATGGCAGGCCCGGATTCACGCTGCCGCCGGCCGGCTCGCCCCGCGTCCGGGGCCCTGCTGCACAACGCGGCCTCCTTGCCCGGGCGGGTTGTCCGGATTCCCCGGGATCAGTAGGCAAGGCTCGCGGCCACGAAGGCGGCCCCCCGTTCCGGAAACATCCGCCACGCGGAACCGGCCGCGCCGCCATAGCGGCGCAACCCGGCCTCGATCTTCCAGGCGCCCGCCTCCCGAGTGATCGACCAGGTCGCCACGCGGCCCCGGTCCTCCGGCGTCAGCAGCAGTTCCAGGGCCGAAGACCAGCCGTCGCCCCCAGGATCGGTCCATGCAAGGCGCCCGAGCAGGTTGCGCCGCTGCAGGTTTTCGACCTCGTAGAGACGGGTGGACAGGGCCGTCGCTCCCGAGACCGCCGCGGTCGGCACTCCGGGGACGCTAGCCAGCCCCCGGCGGACGGCCGATTGGGCAAGCAGGCGTTTCCAGTCGCCCCGTCCCGGTGCCGTTCCATCCCACCACGCCTCCCCGAGCACGGACCAGCCACCTTCCCAGGTCCAGGTGAACCCGGCCAAGGCCCGCCGGGGCGAACGGATGCCTTCGGCCGCCAGAACCCGGTTCGGGTCCAGCAGCGCCGGCCCGGCCAGGACCGGCACGGCCATCCGCTCGCCGCGCCGCTGGACGAGGACGGAGGCATGCAATTCCAGCGACTCGTCCGGCACGGCCGCGAACGCCGCCCCGACCTCGGCGCCGTGGCGCCCCGAAAAACGCGCCACCCCATGCAGGTCGGCCGCCCCGGCGCGCCGGAAATAGCGCAGCGCCAGCGACTCGTCCTGGCGGGCCTGGCCCCGCCGTCCGTGGGCGGGATTGGCGTAGATCACCGACCAGGCATCGTCGGCCGTGTAGCGTTCCCAGACGCCGACCGGAATGCCCTCCAGCGCAGGCGCGGCCAGCTGGCGCCGGTTCTCCCGCTGGACCACGTCGAGGGGACGGAACCCGTAACCCACGTCCCCGGACATCACCTTCTTCCCCAGGGTGAAACGGTCCGCCCCGCTGCCGAAGTCGGCGTAGGCCTCGTTGGCGATGGCCTTGGCGACCGGCGCCCGGCCCTCCATGCCGTTGCCTTGGGCCGTGAGGCGCAGGTTCAAGGGACCCAGTCGCCCCTTCGCCTCCTGCTCGAACCTGGCCCGCTCCCGGCCGAAGGCGGTGAGCGGAATGCCCGCCGCGAACGGCGAATCGCCGCGAAGCGAGTGGAATTCCGGAACGAGGCGGCTCCGCCAGGCGAAGTCTGCCGCCCGGTCGTCCGCGGCCGCCCCGGCGCCGCCCGCCAGCAGGGCGGCGAAAGCAGCCGCCGCGGTCCCCGGCCGAAGCACGTTGCTCATTCGTCGATCTCGGCGCGGATCAGGAAGGCCGGGTTGTAGAACTCGTCGCCCAGGCTCTTCGCCTTCCTCGACAGGTAGCGAATCTCGGTCTCGCGGGCCGTCTGCAGCCGGTCGGTCAGGATCATCGCCCCGACCTGCCGGCGCCCCTCCGCGGTCTCCATCCGGAAGCGGGCCTCCTTGGCCAGCTTGTCGGACGCCACGTACAGTTCGGCCAGTACCGGATGATGGCCGGCCTTCGCCAGGTAGAGGACGATGCGCGGGTAGGTCACCCCCTTGCGCTGTCCCGTGATGTCGAGTTTCAGGCAGGGGATGCCCTCGGCGACCTCCTCTCCCACGATGCTTCCGTCGTAGTCCTCGGCCCAGGTCAGGGTCGCGATGTCGCCGGTGGAGGCGTCTCCGAGGAGCTTCTGCATGGGCGTGATGCGCACGGGCCGCTGGCTGGCGGGCATCACCAGCCAGAAGTCGTCGCCGACCATCAGCAGCTTCTGGCCGCGTTCCGCCGGCGACTTGAAGACCACCAGCGACCGCCGACCGGGCTTCACGTAGACGGCATACCTGCGTTCCTTGTCCAGGGCGCCGCCCTTGAAGAGGCGGACCTCCGTCTCCACGCGGGCCGTGTCGCCGACCATGCGGTAGGCATCGGCCTCCCTGAGCAGGGACTTCACGTCGGCGGCCGCCGCGCCGGGGATCGGCACGAACAGGCCGGCCGCCGCCGCCAACGCGGCGGCGAACTTCACGAAGCGGGATTCACACATGGCTCAGGGCCTCCGGTATGGGTTTGCGGGTCGCCTTGCGGCTCACGGTCCACGCAGCCAGCGCGGCGACCAGCACCACGACCGCCAGCACGACGA
Source organism: Rhodocyclaceae bacterium (assembly GCA_016791145.1). Lineage (GTDB taxonomy): Bacteria > Pseudomonadota > Gammaproteobacteria > Burkholderiales > Rhodocyclaceae > JAEUNJ01. Next base: position 5,853 of record JAEUNJ010000025.1, read on the forward strand.
CATAGAGCGCCGGCGAGAAATTCACCAGCAGCGGATACCCGGCGGAACGGCCGGGCGGGGGGGGCATCTGCACGTCGGAGAAGGCCAGGGCGACGGTGGCGCCGGCTGCGGCCAGCATGCCGGCGCCGGCCCCGATGGCACCGATCATCGCACCTTCGAGGACGAAGTTGCGCACCAGCTCGGAGGGCAGGGTGCCGATGGCGCGCAGGGTGCCGATCTCCCGGGTCCGCTCCATGACCGCCATGCCCAGGGTATTGGCCATGGCGAAGACGACAATGACCACCATGATCGCGCCCAGGATGCCGAAGATGCGGTTGTAGAGGGCCCGCACCGCCTGGTAGAAGACCGCCAGGTCGGCCCAGGTGCGCACCGCCTTGTCCGGGTGGGCGGCCTTGAGGCCGGCGGCGACGGCATCCGTCCCCTCCGTGTCGCGCAGGTACACCGACAGCGTGCTCACCTTGTCGCTCAACAGCAGGCGCTGGACGGTGGCGATGTCGCCGATCACGAGGCGCTTGTCCACCTCCGGCACGCCCACCGAGGCAATCCCCTTGACCAGCACATCCACCGCGTTCAGGTTGCCTTCCGTCGTGGTGGCGAGCAGCGTCAGGGACGTCCCGGGCTTCGCCTTCATCAGCCGCGCCAGGTCGGCGCCCAGCACCACCTCCGGCACCGGGGCATCGGCGGCCGGCGCCTCCCCTTCGAGGAAGCTCATCTGGGGCCCGCGCAGCCGGAATTCCGGCTCGGGATCGACGCCGCTGCCGACGAACACGGCCGACTTGTCGCCGTTCGAGATCAATCCGGAGAAGGCCACCCGCGGCAGCACGGCCTTCACGCCGGGCAGCCGGGAGAGCCCCGCACGAAGCTCCGCGGCGCCGGCCAGGCCGTGCTGCAGCGGCACGTCCTCGTCACCCTCGTGATACCGCGCATGGGCCAGCACCACGTGGCCCGTGTCCCGGGCCGTCATCTCCTGCAGGGATTCGTAGGTGTAGAGGGCGAAGCCGCCGCCGATCAGCACGGCCGCGACGCCCACCGCAGTGATCAGCATGGCCGTGAGGGAACGCCGCCGGTTGCGCAGCACGTTCTTCCATGCGAAGAAGATCCATTTCATGGCCTGATCTCCCCGTCTTCCAGGCGCAGCACCCGGTCGCACCGGTCGGCCATGCGCGGGTCGTGGGTGGCGACGACCACGGCCGAGGCCTGGTCCCGGGCCAGGGCATGCAGCAGGTCCACCACGTCCTTGGCGGTGGCCGAATCCAGGTTCGCCGTCGGCTCGTCGGCCACCACCACGGCCGGGGTCTTGACCAGGGCCCGGGCGATGGCGACCCGCTGCCGCTGGCCGCCGGACAGGGCATCCGGCAGGCGGTCGGCGAATTCGGCGATGCCCACGCGGCCGAGCCAGTCGATCACGCGCCGGCGGCGTTCCGCCGCGGCCATGCCGAGGAGGAGCAAGGGATACTCGACGTTTTCGAAGGCCGTCATCACCGGCACCAGGTTGTAGGACTGGAAGACGAAACCCACGTTTTCCCGGCGCAGCCAGGTGAGCCGCTTCTCGTCCAGTCCCTCCACCTGTTGGCCGGCGACGCTCCGCCTTCCGGAATCGGGCGTGTCGATCAGGCCGCAGAGGTTCAGCAGCGTGCTCTTCCCGCTGCCGGAGGGTCCGGTCAGGGCGACCAGTTCGCCCGCCGCGACGGTGAGGTCCGCGGCCTTCAGGGCCGCCACCCGGCCCGCGCCCACCCGGTAGGACTTGGTGACCGCTTCCATCCGGAGCACGGGTCCGTTCATTTCCCGATCTCCGCGAGACGCTTCCGGGCGAGGCCCGCGTCGAAGCCTTCCGGTACGAGGGCCAGGGCCTCCGTGAGCGCCTGCTTCTCGTCGGCCGTCCGGTCCTCGGCCCGGGCCGAACGGGCCGCCACCAGCAGGACCGCGGCGCGCGCCGGGGCGGACGCGGTGGCGAGGCCCGGGGCGGCCTGCAACTGGGCCAGCAGCCGGCGGCCGGCGGCACGGCGGTGGAAGAGGCCGTCCGGGACTGCCAGGAAGGTGTTGGCGGCCACCACCCGGGTGGTGAAGGCGGCCGCCAGGCCGCCGACCACCTGCCGCTCGTGCTCGGGCCTCAGGAGGGCCAGGGCCTCGTCGATCCGGTCCAGGGCGGCCTCCGTGTGGCGCAGCTTGTTCCAGGGCATCCAGGCCTGGCCCCCCATCATGGCGCCGGCGGCCCCCTCGTAGGCGGCATAGACCGGTTGCCCGGGCTCGGCCTTGGCCAGCGCGGCGAAGGCCTCCCGGGCGCGGGCGGCGTCGGCGCCCGCCTGGGCCTCGCGGAAAAGGGCGAGGGCCCGTTCGAAGGCACCGGCGGGCGCCTGGGCGAGGGCCGCCGGGGCAACGACGGTCGGCACGAGGGCCAGGAGGATGGCGGCGAGAAAGCGGCGGTGGAAGGCTTGGATCATCGGGATCTCCCGGGTTATCGGACGCTTCCCATGCTAGGGGGACGCCGGAACCCTGTCGCGCGGCCCGCGACGAAACGCCGGAATCGGAGGGCGAACCGCGTCCGCGGCGGGACGGACGGTGCCTCGCCGCACGATGCCTTTCAGCCCGCCGGCACGTCCTCCCAGGCCAGGCCCAGCCGCGCCGCCTCGGCCCGCATCTCGGCTAGGGCCCGTTCCACGTCGGCGGGCCGGCCCCGGGCGCCCAGTTCGATGTGCCGGCGCTTCTCCGCGGTGCCGAAGGAAGGCAGGCTGAATACCGTGAGCCCCGGCATCCCGGCCTCCAGGCGGCGCATCAGGTCCACCAGCATGCCCTCGTGGCCTTCCCAGACGATGATCGCCCGCTCGACCTCGTCGGAGCGGTGGAAGAACTCCGGGTAACCCTGGTCCAGCACCCAGGCCATCATGGGCCAGGCCATCTGGGGGAAACCGGGCAGGAAATGGTGGTCGCCGCAGGAAAAGCCGGGGATGCGGTTGTAGGGATTCGGAATGATGCGCGAGCCGACCGGAAACTCGCCCAGCTGCAGCCGGTTCGGCGTCACCTCCCAGTTCATCTCGGCCATGCGGGCGCGGATCTCCCTTTCCGCGTCCGGATGCAGGGCCAGGGGCACGCCCAGCGCGGCGGCCGCGGCCTGCCGGGTATGGTCGTCCGGCGTGACGCCGATACCCCCGAAGCAGAACACCAGGTCACCGGAATCGAAGCTGCGTTCGAGCGCCGCGGCGAGGCGGGGACGCTCGTCGCCCAGGTATTGGGCCCAGGACAGGCGCAGCCCCCGCTCGCCGAGGATCTCCACGGCCTTCGCGAAATGGCCGTCGCGGCGCTTGCCGCGCATGATCTCGTCGCCGATGATGATGATGCCGATGGGTTTCATGGTCGCACCTGGAAAGAGCGTCACAGCAGAGGCGCCAAGGCGCAGAGCTTGCGCCGAGGAAACCATTTTGCCTTGGCAGGCCCCCGGCGAATGGCCACTGGCGCTCCTCGGGCCCCAACCGCGGCGGCGGGCGATTCCGTCACCGGATTCGGCATGCTTCCCTCCGCGCCTCTGCCTCGGGCTTCCTCGCGGCGCTTCCTCACAGCGCGATGCCCTCCTCCCGGCGCAGCGCCCGCAGGCCACCGAGGCCCAGGTGCACGAAGACCAGGGCCGTGTAGGCGGGCACCAGCAGGTTGAGGATGGGCACGTGGGCGGCCAGGGCACAGGCGATGCCGGCGAGCCAGTAGCGGGAGCGGTCCCGGGCCACCAGCCGCCGGCGCTCGCCGGCCGTGGCGTGTTCGGCGACGGCGTCGAAACGGAAGGTGCGCTGGTTGAACCAGGCGGCCCAGAAGGGGGGCAGCACCAGGAGGGCGCCGGGCACGAGCAGCAGGGGCAGCGTGACCAGCCAGCCGGCGACGAAGATGGCGCCTGCCGCGAGGGTGTTCGCGAGGCTTCCCCAGAGGGCCGCGGCGGCGCTGGATTGGCGGCTGACGTCGGGATACTGGCCGATGGCCACCAGGTTCATCATGCGCGGCAGGCTCACCGTGGCCACCAGCAGCACGGCCGTCACGTAGACCAGGGGCGCGAAGGCGAAGACAAGGCCGGCATTGACCAGCCAGGGCCCGGCCCAGTCGAGCCAGGACCAGCCCGGCAGGACCGCCAGCAGCCGGTCGCCCAGGGGCCGCCAGACGGCTGCCGCAATCCCCGCCCAGACCGCCAGCGCCACGATGGCCGGCCAGATCGCGTGCCACAGGATGGCCGGCCGGGAAAGGTCCCGGGCGGCAAGGACCAGCGCGGCGGGTACCGGGATGCCGGATGAGGTCATTCGCAAGGCTTCAACGCCAAGGCGCGAAGACGCGAAGGGGCGCCAAGAAAAGCCAGGACCATCGGTTTCCGGAATCCACGCCGAGGCGCGCGACGGCATCCGGATTGCCGTCCGGACGCAAGCCGCGAGGCCCGGCGAACGCTCCTGCCGCCGCCGATGCCCGTGCCGTCAGGCGCGGCTCCCCTTTGCGATCCCTTGCGCCTTCGCGTCTTTGCGGTGGGTTTCCGCAATCCCTCACTCCCCCTCCGTCTGCCGCACGCCGTACTTGCCGGCGACGGTGCGGTAGGCGGCCAGGGCTTCGCGGACCTTGGCATCGTCGGGGGAGCGCTTGGCGGCCCGCTCCAGGCAGCTTTTCGCCTCGGCGGCGAGGTCCGCGTCCCAGCCGTCCCGGTTGAGCTTGGCCAGAATCGCCTTTCCGGCGTTGGCGAGCATCTGGGTCGAGGGCATCTGGGTCACCGTCTCCCGGAACAGGCGGATGGCCTCGTCCAGTTGGCCGGCCATCCCCAGGCGCACGCCCTCGTTGTTGATGTGGACCAGGTGCTGGCGCACGTCCTCGTGCAGTTCCTCGGCGGCGCCCGCGGTCTCCTGGAAGGTGGCCATCACCCGATTCACGTACTGGCTGAACCGGCTGTCGCCGTCGCTGTGGGCGATGGCCCGGCGCAGCAGGGCCTCCCCTTTCTCCGCCTGGCCGGTCACCATCGCCGCCTGGGCCACGTCCACCAGCAGATGGGTGGCCACGGCGTCGCCGGCCGCCTGGGCGCCCTCGAGGGCCAGGGCGGCGGCCTTCGCGGCCTCCGCGGCGTTGCCCAGCCGCACGTGGGCCAGGGCGGCCATGGCATTGCCCGCCACCCGGGCGCCCGGGTCGTCCCGCAGGTCCCGGCGCAGGGCCGAGGCCGTCTCCAGCGCCGCCGCCGGCTTGCCGGATTCCATCTGCACCCGGGCAAGCTGGGCGTAGTCGCCCACCTCCCGCAGGCTGGTGCCGGCGCCGCGGGAAATGACCGTCGAAAGCGCCGCCGCAGCGGCCTCCAGGTCGCCATTCTCGACGGCGAGCCGGCCGAGCTGGCGCTGGCGGGCGAGGGCGTGGGGCGCATGGACGACCGCCTGGCTCAGGTGGCCCTGGGCCTCCGCGGTCAGGCCCCGTTCCTCGTCGATCTTCGCCGCCAGGTCGTAGGCGGCGATGTAGGTCGGATGGCTTTGCAGGATGTCCGCCGTCAGGTCGGCCGCCTCTTCCAGCTGCCCCGTCCGGTGGGAGGCGATGGCGAGTCCCATCTTGGCCCAGGGCACGGCCTTGTGGGCCAGGATCTGCCGGTAGAGTTCCTGGGCCTCGGGGGTGCGCTTCGCCGCCATCAGGGTCTCGGCCTTGAGGCGCAGCGCGTCGAGCCGGTATTGGGGATGGCGGCCGATGATGTCGTCGCAGGCGGTCAGCGTCGGATCCACCTGGCCGGCCTCCACCTGGCGGTGGGCGTGGCGGAAGGCATGCTTCTTCTCCAGCACGGCCTCGATGCGTTCCAGGAGCTGCTGCGGCGTGAAGGGCTTCAACAGGTAGTCGTCGGGGGCCAGTTCGGCCACCGAGACCACGGACTGGTAGCGCCGTTCCCGGGTGATGACGATGAAGGCGGTGGACAGGGGGATCAGGTGCCGGGTGCGCATCTCCTCCAGCAGTTGCTGGCCGTCCCGGCCGTCCTCCAGCAGGTAGTCGCAGAGGATCACGTCGACGGTGCGCTCCTTGACCCGGCGCAGGGCATCCACGGCGCCCGAGGCCTGCAGCACCTGGACCATGCCGATGGTGCCCAGCATGGCCCGCAACGAGGCCCGGTTGGCGGCATTGGGATCGATGATGATCCCGTTCTTGTGCTTGAGCATGGCCATGGCCTCGCGGCGCAGCTCGAAGTCGAAGCCGCCGCCCCCGGCGCCCACGCCCGGAAAAACGCCACCCGCACCCGCCATGTCCCGATCTTCCCCCGCATTCCGGCGCAACGCCGCGCCGCCGCAATGTTACTGCATGGCCCGTCCGCGATGACGCACGGCTGACCCGCCGCGCATCAGCGCACGCGCCCCTCCCACATCTTCTGCAGGCGCTTCACCGACACGGGACTGGGGGTGCGCAGTTCCTGGGCGTAGAGGGCGACCCGGAGCTCCTCCAGCAGCCAGCGGAAGTCCTCCAGGAAGGGGTCTCGCTGGCCGGCCTTGAGCAGGGCCAGTCGCTCCCGCTCCCAGGGCCGCGCCAGGGCCTGCCAGTCGGCCATGAGGCGGGCGTCCCGGGCCGGGTCGGTCCGGGCCTTCTCCAGGCGCAGGGCGGCCGCCTTGAGATAGCGCGGGAAGTGGCCGAGCCGCTCGAAGGGGGTCGCCACGACGAAGTCCTTCGTCATGAGGGCGGCGAGTTGTTTCGCGACGTCCTCGTGCAGGGCCGGGAAGGCCTTCTGGAAACCGGCGAGCTTCTTCTGCAGGGCCGCGTATTCGCCCAGGATCGCGCCGGCGAGCCGGGCGATCTCCTGCCCCACCAGGACCACCCGCCCCTTGGCCTCGGCCACCCGGGCCTCGAAGGGCAACCGGTCCGCCGGCAGCGGCGCCATCAGGCAAGTCCGCTCCAGGGTGGCCGCCGCCACCTGCTCGCGCAGCTCCTTCTCGGTGCCCAGGGCCATGAACTGCAGAGCCAGGTCCCGCGGCAGGTTCTTCTCGACGAACTTCATCTGCTCGCGGAGCGCCAGGGCGAACAGCCGGCGCAGGCCGCGCCAGTGCTGTTCCGCGGCTCTTTCCTCGGTATCGAAGGCGGCCAGGCGCACGCCCCCCCCCTCGTCCACCAGGGCGGGGAAGCCGACCACGGTGCGGCCCGCCACCTGGACTTCCAGCAATTCCGGCAACGGGCCGTAGGTCCAGCCGGCCTGGGCCGCGACGGCACCCGCGCCCGCCGCCGAGCCGGCCGGCAGGGCCGCCGGGGCGGCCGCCTTCACCTCGGCCCGGGCGAAACCCTGCTCCACCCGGCTGCCATGGCGGGCCCGCAATTCGGCCAGGGAGCGGGAGACGTCCAGGGTGCCCCCGTGCTCGTCCAGCAGCCGGAAGTTCATGGACAGGTGGGGCCGCAGCTCGCCGGGCCGGAAGGCGTCCAGGGGCAGCTTCATGGCGAGTCTTTCCTCCACCGCCTGGGTCAGGGCCCGGACCAGGGACTCGTCCGGGAATTCGCCGCCCGGTCCGGCCTCCTCGGCGGCCGCGTCGGCGAATTCGCCGGCAAAGGCGTCCAGGGGTTGCAGGCGATGGCGGTACTTCTGGGGCAGGGTCTTCAACAGCGCCGCCACCTTTTCCTTCAGCAGTCCGGGCACCAGCCACTCGCATCGTTGGGCGGGCACCTGGTTCAGGGAGCCGAGCGGCAGCGCCAGGGTCACGCCGTCGTCGGCCGCGCCGGGGTCGTGCTTGTAGGAGAGTTTCCAGTCCTGGCCCCGGAACCGGAAGCGGGACGGGAAGGCGTCGGTGGTGATGCCGGCCGCCTCGTGGCGCATCAGTTGCTCGCGCTGGAGGAACAGCCGCTTCGGCTCCGCCCGCTCGGCCTCGCGCCGCCAGCGCTCGAAGGCGGGCAGGGACACCGCGTCCGGCGGCACCGCTTCGTCATAGAAGGCGTGGATCAGCTCCTCGTCCACCAGCACGTCGGGCCGGCGGGACTTGTGCTCCAGCTTCTCGATCTCCCGCATCAGCTTCAGGTTGTGCTGCAGGAAGCGCCATTTGGCCAGCCAGTCCTCGCCCACCTGGCCCTGCACCAGGGCGTTGCGGATGAGGATCTCCCGGGCCTCCCGGCGCTCCTTCTCGGTTGCCCCCGGCCCGCCGTAGGCCACCCGCCGCTTGGCGTGCAGCACCAGGCCGTGCAGGGTCACCCGCTCCCAGGCGGCGGCGCGGCCGGCGCCCTTCTCCCAGTGGGGATCGAAGACGTGGCGGCGGACCAGGTGGGCGCCCACCTCCTCCAGCCATTCCGGCTCGACCCTCGCCACGCAGCGGGCGAAGAGGCGGGAGGTCTCCACCAGTTCGGCGGCGACGATCCAGCGGCCGGCCTTCTTGGCCAGCGCCGAGCCGGGGTGGATGAAGAACCTGATCTCCCGGGCGCCCCGGTAGTGGGGCTCGTCCTCGCTCTTCAGGCCCAGGTGGCCGAGCAGGCCGGCCAGGAGGGCCTTGTGGATCGCCTCGTAGGAGGCGTCGACCTGGTTCTCCTTCCAGGAATGTTCATGGCACAAGGTCATCAACTGCCCATGCACGTCCCGCCACTCGCGCATGCGCAGCCAGGAGACGAAGTGCTGCCGGCACCACTGGCGCTGCTTGTTGCTGGACTCGTGGCGCCAGACCTCCTCGGCGGCCTGCCACAGCTTGAGCCAGGAGAGGAACTCGGACTTCTCGTCCTTCCATTTCGCATGGGCCTGGTCGGCGGCGCCCGCCGCCTCCTGGGGCCGGTCGCGGGGGTCCTGCACCGACAGGGCGCTGGCGATGACCAGCATCTCGCGCAGGCAGCCGCGCTCCCGGGCGGCCAGGATCATGCGGCCGATCTTCGGGTCCAGGGGCAGCTTCGCCAGTTCCCGGCC
>JAEUNJ010000028.1 GCA_016791145.1 Rhodocyclaceae bacterium
AGGGAATTCTCGATGACGGGCGGGGCGGGTGTTTCGGCGACGGCAGTCCGGATGGCCGCGAGGGCCAGGATCGGCCACCACGCGATGGGCATCGTTCTTCCGGGCATGGATGCCTCCTCCGTTGCCGGGTGTGGTGGCGGGCCATTCTAGGCGGGGATCGGCCGGGTGGCGCCGCTTCCCCGCCGATTGCCCGGCCCGGGCCCGCGGGAGCGCCGCCCCGGCGCCATCCGGACCGGTCCGCCGCGGCCGGGACGCGGCTCCACACAGGCGGAACCGGATGCCCCCACGGCGGGGACGCCGCTCCCGCGATACGGCCCCGCAGCCTCCGGCGGTTACAGCCGGAAGTGCCGCACGGTATCGCGCATCTGGCCGGCGAGATTCTGCAGCTGCTGGGCCCCGGAGGCGGATTCGGCCACCGAGGCGCTGGTTTCCTCGGTCATGTTGGCGACGCTCTCGATGTTCCGGGCGAGCTGGGTGCTGGCGCCCGATTGCTCGCGGACCGAATTGGCGATGTCCTCGAAGGCCTGGACCGCCTGGCCCGAGCCCTCGGCGATCGTGGTCATGGAGGCCAGGGCCTCCGCGGCCAGCGCCGTTCCCGAACGCACCTGCTCCACCTGCTCCGCCATCAGGCGCACCGACTGCTGGGTCTGCTCCCCGACCTTGGTGATCATGCCGCGGATCTCCACGGTGGAGGTGGAGGTCCTTTCGGCAAGCTTCCGCACCTCGTCGGCCACCACCGCGAAACCGCGCCCCTGCTCCCCCGCCCGGGCCGCCTCGATGGCGGCGTTCAGGGCCAGGAGGTTGGTCTGGTCGGCGATCTCGTGGATGATCTGGACGACGGACGAGATCTGGCCCGACATCTCGTCCAGCTGGCGCACGTTGGCGGCGGAATCGGTGGCCAGGGACGCGATGCGCGCCATTTCCGCGTCCAGGCGGCGGATCACGTCGACGCCGCTCTGGGCGGCGGCCCCGGAGGTCCGGGACACCTCGCTCACCTGGGCGGCATTGTCGGAGACATGGCTGATGCTGACCGTCAGTTCCTCCATGGCGGCGGCCATGGAGGCCGTGGATTCAGACTGGTGGTTGGCCGCCTCGCTGATCTGCCGGCTGGTGTCGTAGAGGGCGGCGCTGGCGCTCTGCACCTGGTCGGCCTGGCCCTGGATCTGGCCCACCACGTCGCGCAACCCCCGCTGCATGCGCCGCATGGCGCCGAGCAGGCTCTGCTCCGGCGCCCCTCCGCCCACCTCGCCGGCCAGGTCGCCGCTGGCGATGCGCGCCGCCGCCGCCGCCGCCTCGGCCGGCTCGCCGCCCAGGGTGCTGGTGATGCTGCGGGCCACGGCGAGCCCCAGGAAGGCGAGCAGCGCCAGGGCCGCCACCCCGATGACGGCCATGATGGTCTGGGCGCGGGCGGCGCCGCCCCGGCCGGCGGCCACCGCCTCGTCGGCCAGGCGGACATTCAGCTCGACCAGCTTGCGAAGGGGACCGTCCAGGGCGGCCGCCTTCGGCCCCAGGGCCTCGAAGCGCTTGTAGAAATCGGCGAAGAGGGCCTTCTGGCCCGCTTCCCCCTTGTTCTTCGCGAGGGCGTCGATGGTGTCGGCGAGGCCCTGCTCGCCGGCCGTCCACTCCTTGTACGCCTGCAGGAACTCCTTCCAGATCACTTCCTCCTCGGCGGTCTGCGGCAGGGGCTCGTAGAGCTTCCAGCCCTTCTCCAGCCTGGCGAACAGCTCCTTGCGCCTGGCCAGGACGCCGGCGAACTTCTCCTGGGCGTTGTAGTCGTTTTCCCAGATGGCGGTGGTCAGGTTGTTCGCCCGGATGGCGACCCGCGACTCGGCCATCATGTCCAGGCCTTCCACCGAGGGCAGGCGGTTCCCGCCGATCTCCTCGATGGCGGCGGCACCGTTGTGGATGCCGTACCAGCCGACGGCCCCCACGACGGCGATGGCGGCCAGGGCCAGGGCCACCAGCAGGGTCAGGCGGCCGCGGACGGTCATGTGTTCCATGCGATTTCTCCCTCAGGGCGCCGTGCTCGGCGCCGACGCGTCGATTCTATTACGAAAGCCATATATCGGCGGATTCCGCCGCAAGCGCGGCGTCATGGTGGCGAACGCCGGCGCGGTCATTCGAACGGCCTCGCCTTCCACCAGGGGTAGAACGGCGGCATGTCCCGCGACGGCCGCATCGAGAAGCGCGCCGGCCGCTTTTCCAGGAAGGAGGTCACGCCTTCCGCGGCGTCCGGCGAGCGCCCCATCCAGGAGATGGCCCGGGAGTCCAGCTTGTGGGCCTCCATCGGATGGTCGGCCCCCAGCATGCGCCAGAGGAGTTGCCGGGCGAGGGCCACGGAGACGGCGGAGGTGTTGTCGGCGATCTCCCGGGCCAGGGCGCGGGCCCGGGGCAGCAGCTCGTCGGGCGGCAGCACCTCCCTGACCAGGCCTCCCGCCAGGGCCTCGGCGGCCGGGAACACCCGGCCGGACAACACCCATTCCAGGGCCTGGGAGACCCCCACGAGGCGCGGCAGGAACCAGGACGAACAGGCTTCGGGCGTGATGCCGCGCCGGGCGAAGACGAAGCCGAAGCGCGCCGAATCCGATGCCAGGCGGATATCCATCGGCAGGGTCATGGTCGCGCCGACGCCCACCGCGGGACCGTTGATGGCGGCGATCACCGGCTTCTTCGACTCGAAGATGCGCAGCGACACCTGGCCGCCGCCATCGCGCCACACCTCCTCGCTCTCCGACCGGAAGGTGTCGCCGCCGCCCGCCAGGTCGGCGCCCGCGCAGAAGGCGCGTCCGCGGCCCGTGACGATGACCACCCGCACGTCGTCGTCCCCGTCCGCCCGGTCGAAGGCGTCGATCAGTTCGCGGCGCATCCGCTCGGTGAAGGCATTCATCCGGTCCGGGCGGTCCAGGGTGATGGTGGCGATCCGGTCGGCCACGGCGTAGTCGATCTGCTGGAAGTCCATGGATGTCCGTTTTCGGAAGACAGGGCGGCCGCGGAAGACCTCGGTCCCGCGCGGCGGACAGCCGGCCCCGGGACGCCGGGGCCGATGGGTTCGATTGTCGCCCACCGGCTGCCGCCACCCGGCCCGAAGATGAGGGAGAAAGCTGCCATAATTGACCGCCATCGGGCGTACGGGCCGCCGTCCGCGGACCCCAAGGCGCCTGCCCGACATGGAACCGGCCCGAGACCGGACACGAGACCGCGCGATGGCGATACCGAACGACGGCCAGGAGGAGGCCACCGTGGCCGAGGAGAACCGGCGGCTGCGGGCCATCCTCGACCGGCTGGAAACCTACGTCTACACGAAGGACCTGGAAGGCCGCTACACCTACGCCAACGACCTGGTGTGCAGCCTGTTCGGGCGGCCCCTGGCGCAGGTGCTGGGCCGCACCGACGAGGAGTTTTTCTCGCTGGACAAGTCCGCCGAACTGCGCGACAACGACCGGGAGGTGCTCGCCACCGGCCGGGCCATCGCCCGGGAGGAGCGCAACGTCGTCGGCCGCACCGGCGAGACGCGCTACTACTGGACGGTCAAGCAGCCCCTGCTCGATGCCGCGGGGCGGGTCGCGGGCCTCTCCGGCATCTCCACCGACATCACGGAACGCAAGCGCCAGGAGCAGGAGATCCTGTCCCTGAAGAACAGCTACCAGGCGACCCTCGACACCCTGCCGGACCTGATGTTCGAGGTGGACCTGGAAGGGCATTACCTGCGCGTGCATTCGCCGCGCCGCGACCTGCTCGCGGCGCCGCCCGAGGACCTCCTCGGCCGCACCGTCACTGACGTGCTGCCCGCCGAGGCCGCCCGGGTATGCCTGGAAGCCCTGCGCGACGCAGACGCGAACGGCGTATCGACGGGCCGCCAGATCACCCTGGAGGTGCCCGGCGGAAGCCTGCGCTTCGAACTCTCCGTCGCCCGCAAGGCCCCCATCGCCGGCGAGTCTCCCCGGTTCGTCGTCCTGTCCCGGGATGTCACCGAACGCTGGCGCGCCGGCCAGGCCCTGCGGGAAAGCGAGTCGCTGCTGCGCGCCATGGTGGACAACACCCCGTTCGAGATCTGGGCCCGGGACCTGGATGGCCGCTGCATCATGGAAAACGCGGCCGTGGTGGCCCACTGGGGCAGCCTGCTCGGCAAGCGTCCCGAGGACGAGGACATCTCGGAGGAGGACCTGGCCCTCTGGAGGGCCAACAATGCCCGGGTCTATGGCGGCGAGGTGATCAACGCCGAAGTGGAATACCTGGTCCGTGGCGAGCCGCGCACCTTCAACAACATCGTCGCCCCCATCCGGGTCGGCGACCGGGTCATCGGCATCGTCGGCCTCAACCAGGACGTCACCGAGCGCAAGGCGGCCGAGCGGGAACTCGCCCGCCAGCGGGACCGGCTGGAGGAACTCGTCGACCTGAGGACCGCGGAACTCGCCGCGGCCCGGGACAAGGCCGAGGAGGCCAGCCGGGCGAAGAGCGCCTTCCTGGCCAACATGAGCCACGAGATCCGCACGCCGCTCAACGCCATCACCGGAATGGCCCACCTGATCCGCCGCTCCGGCCTGACCCCGCAGCAGGCCGCCCAACTGGACAAGCTCGAGTCGGCCGGCGGACACCTGCTGGAGATCATCAACGCTATCCTGGACCTGTCGAAGATCGAGGCCGGCCGGTTCGAACTCGCGCGCGAGCCGGTCCGGATCGGCCAGATCGTCGGCAGCGTCACCTCGATGATCCAGGAGCGGCTGCGCGCCAAGGGCATCGAGCTGGCCGTGGAAATCCATCCGCTGCCGGCGGGACTGGTCGGTGATGCCACGCGGCTCCGCCAATGCCTGCTCAACTACGCCACCAACGCGGCCAAGTTCACGGCGGCCGGGCGGGTGACGATCCGCATCTCGGCCGATGGCAGCGAAACCCGGCCCGTCCCGGTGCGTTTCGAGGTCCAGGACACGGGCATAGGCATCGCCGCCGAGGCCCTGCCCCGCCTGTTCTCGGCCTTCGAGCAGGCGGACAGTTCGACCACCCGCAGCTATGGCGGCACCGGCCTGGGGCTGGCGATCACCCGCCGCCTCGCCCAGCTCATGGGCGGCGACGCGGGAGCCTCCAGCGTGCCGGGCCAGGGCAGTACCTTCTGGTTCACCGTCCGCCTGGACGTGGAGGCAGCCGTCGAGGAGGCACCCGCCCGGGACGGCACCTGGACCGAGGACCTCCTCAAGAAGGAATTCGCCGGACGGCGCATCCTGCTGGCGGAGGACGACCCGGTGAACCGGGAAATCGCCACCGCCGTCCTCCAGTACGCGGGCCTCACCGTGGCCGCCGCCGCGGACGGCATCCAGGCCGTGGAGATGGCGGGCCGGGAGGACTACGACCTCGTGCTGATGGACATGCAGATGCCGCGCATGGACGGACTGGAGGCGACCCGCCGCATCCGCGGCCTGCCGGAGCGGGCCGCCGTCCCCATCATCGCCATGACCGCCAATGCCTTCGCCGAGGACCGCAAGCGCTGCATCGAGGCGGGCATGAACGACTTCGTCGCCAAACCCGTGCAGCCCGCCGACCTCTACCGCGCCCTGCTCGCCTGGCTGCGCCGCTGAGCGGCGCCCCTGCCGGGCTCATTTCGCCTGCGACGGCAGGCGCACCGTCTCGCCGGCGACCATGAAGTCGCCGCGGCCCCGGTGGTGCAGCGTGCGCGGATCGGGGCAGTCCGGGTCGATCCAGGCCTTCACCACCTCCAGCACGAAGAAGTTGTAGCGGTTCACGAAGCGGGTGTCCGCCACCCGGCACTCCAGGTTCGCGTAGCACTCGGCGACCAGGGGCGCCGCCACCCGGGATGCCGGCACCGGCGTCAGGCCGAAGGCGGCGAACTTGTCCCGGCGACGGCCCGACGCATTGCCGCAACCCACCACGGCCGCCGATAGTTCCGCCGTGGGGATGTTGATGGTGCACTCCCGCGTGGTCCTCAGGGCCTCGAAACTGTAGTCCCTCCCGCTCACCACGCAGCCGACCAGGGGCGGCTCGAACTCCATCATCAGGTGCCAGGACATGGTCATCACGTTCGCCCGCCCGTTGCGGGTGGTGGCGAGCAGCACCACCGGTCCCGGCTCGAGCAGCCGATAGACGCGGGACAGGGGCAGGGAACGCTTGGGCATGGGGCACCTCCCGGGGCGGTGCAGCGATTGTAGGCCCGCCGTTCCGCGGGGCGGAAAACCGCGCCAGGGAAGTGCGCCCCGGCGCGGGCCGTGGCACCATGCCGGCCGGGTGGCGCCGGCCCCCGGGAACCCCCGTGGCGCGGCGCCGCCGGACCCGCACCCGGAAGGAGGAGACCCCATGGACCCGCGTCCCGACCCCGACGAGCACAAGATTCCCCGCGACCACGACAACGACTACACGCCCCAGGCTGCCGCCCGGCGGCGGGAATTCCTCGCCGCCCATGCCGGCGTAGAGACCCGCCACCTGGACAAGTTCTCCTTCGATCCGGCCATCCTGCCCGGGAACATCGAGAACTTCATCGGCGTGGCCCAGGTGCCCGTGGGCCTGGCCGGGCCGCTGCTGATCGACGGCGAACACGCCCGGGGCGAGTTCTACGTGCCCATGGCCACCACCGAGGGCACGCTGGTGGCGAGCTACAACCGGGGCATGCGACTGCTCACCGAATGCGGCGGCGTCAAGGCCACCGTCGTGGAGCGCTACATGCAGCGCTCACCGGTCTTCCTGATGGAGGACGCCCGGGCCGCCCGCCGCCTGGGCCAATGGGTGGAGGAGCACTTCGACGACATCAGGGCCGCCGCGGAGGCGACGACGAAATCCGGCCGATTGGTGAACATCTACCAGCACGCCATCGGCCCCATGCGCCACCTGCGCTTCAACTACACCACCGGCGACGCGGCCGGCCAGAACATGACCGGGAAGGCGACGCTGGCCGCCTGCCAGTGGATCGCCGCCCGCTACCCCGGCGGGGCGAAGTTCATCCTGTCCGGCAACATGGACACGGACAAGAAGCACTCCCAGATCAACATGCTGGAGACCCGCGGCCGCCGGGTGGTGGCGGAGGCGGTGGTCCGGCGGGATGTGCTGAAGCGGCTGATGGGCGTGGATACCCGGGACCTTTTCAGCGGGCGCCAGGTGGCCCAGGCCGGCGCCTTCCTGGCCGGCGCCGCCAACAACGGCAGCCACGCCGCCAACGGCCTTGCGGCCCTGTTCATCGCCTGCGGCCAGGATGCCGCCAACGTGGCCGAATCCCACGCCGGCATCACCTACAGCCAGCTGCTCGACAACGGCGACTACTACTGGTCCATCACCCTGCCCTCCCTGATCGTCGGCACCTACGGCGGGGGCACGGCCCTGGCCACCCAGAAGGAATGCCTGCAGGTCCTCGGCTGCCACGGTACCGGCGGCGCCGACAAGTTCGCCGAGATCTGCGCCGCCGTGGTCCTGGCCGGGGAGACCTCATTGGCCTCGGCCGTGCTTCATGGGGACTGGGTGTCGAGCCACGACCAGTTCGGGCGGAACCGGAAGTAGCGATTCATCCTGGAGACCCGGCGGCGGGGGGACAGCGGCACCGGGCAAGGCGGGGGATGGAGGCGCCGCGCGTCGCGCCCCGACCGCGCACCGGGCGGTCGGTCGGGCCGGGACAGGCCACCGTAGTGTCGGGGCCCGCGGCCCTGCGCCGCATCATCCCGCCACACCCGGCGCGGACCATCCGCGCCGGCGGGCCGACGCCTCAGCCGCCGGCGCCCAGCAGGTACTCGACCCGCCGGATCAGGTCCAGCAGGTGCGGCCGGACCTCCCGCAGCAGGAACTCCTCCGACAGGTTGAAGGCGGGCCCGCCGCAGTTGATGGCCATGGGGGGCAGGCCGCCTCCCGGGCGGAAGGCGGCGGCGATGGCGTTCACGTCCTCCTGCCAGTCGCCGAAGGAAGTGCAGCAGCCGGTTTCCCGGTACTGGGCCAGGGACTGCTCGATGCCCTTGCGCACCCGGGGCCAGGCTTTGGGATCCGCCTCCCGGATGCGCTCCAGCAGGTCCACCCGCTCGATGTCCGGCACCACGGCCAGGTAGGCCCGCCCCATGGCGGTCGTCGCCAGCGGTATCCGCGACCCCACGTCCAGGGCCAGGGTCAGGGCGGCCTCGCTGCGGCAGTTCTCCACGTAGATCATCGACAGCTTGTCGCGCGTGCCGAGGGACACCATGGCCTTGGAGAAGGTGGCCAGTTCCTGCATCAGGGGCCGTGCCACCTGCCGCACGTCGAGGCGGGAGAGCATCACGCTGCCCAGGCCCAGGGTCGCCGTGCCCAGGCGGTACTTGCCCGTCTCGTCCACGTAATGCAGGTAGCCGAGCCGGGTCAGCGTGTAGGTGAGCCGCGACACGGTCGACTTGGGCAGGCGGCAGCGGCGGGCGATCTCCTGGTTGCCCAGCATCCGGTCGCCGGACCGGAAGCAGGCCAGCACGTCCAGGCCCCGGGCGAGGGCCGTCACGAAGTGCCGGTCCTCCTTCGTCCGCGACGGGGCGGCCGGCGATTGGATCATGTCCATGGGTTCATCCTCGATTCAGACTGAAAGATTCGACGGGGCGGCGCGATCGATGCGGGCGCCGCCGGGAGATTCAAGACGATGGCATTCAACGCCCCGGCAACCCGGGGCGGACAAGGCGGACCCGGCGGGCCCGCCGTCACCGCGACACGCCGGCCGGCCGGGCACGGCCACGGCCTTCACGGGTGCGCGGCTCACGACGCCACCCGCGCCAGGCGCTGCCGCGCGGCCGCGTACTCGGCCATCAGCCGGTCGACCACCTCGGCGGCCGGCGGCGCGTCGTCGATGCAGCCGACGCCCTGGCCGGCCCCCCAGATGTCCTTCCAGGCCTTCACCCGCGTCGAGCCGAAGTTCATCGAGGTCTTGTCGGCGAAGGGCAGGTTGTCCGGGTCCAGTCCCTGGGCGACGATGCTGGATTTCAGGTAATTGCCATGCACGCCCGTGAAGTAGGGCGTGTAGACGATGTCCGCCGCCGACGCCTCGACGATGGCCTGCTTGTACGCCTCGGCCGCCACCGCCTCCCGTGTGGCCAGGAAGCGCGTGCCCATGTAGGCCAGGTCGGCGCCCAGGGCCTGGGCGGCGAGGACGTGCTCGCCGCGGGTGATGGCGCCGGCGAGCGCGATGGGGCCGTCCCAGAAGCGGCGCACCTCGGAGACCAGGGCGAAGGGCGACAGGGTGCCGGCGTGGCCGCCGGCCCCGGTGCAGACCAGGATCAGCCCGTCCACGCCCTCCTCCAGCGCCTTCTCGGCATGGCGGACGCTGATGACGTCGTGGAACACGATGCCGCCGTAGGGCTTTACCGCCCGCACCACCTCGCCGGGCGGCCGCAGGCTGGTGATGATCATCGGCACCTTGTGCTTGACGCAAAGTTCCAGGTCATGGGCGAGCCGGTCGTTGGAGTTGTGCACGATCTGGTTCACCGCGAACGGGGCGATCTTCCGACCCGGATGGGCGGTCCGCTCGGCGGCGAGTTCCGCGGTGATCCGGCCCAGCCACTCGTCGAGCAGTTCCTTGGGGCGCGCGTTGAGGGCCGGGAAGGAGCCGACGATGCCGGCCTTGCACTGGGCCAGCACCAGGTCGGGCTGGGAAACGATGAACATCGGGGAGCCGATCACCGGCAGGGCGAGGTTGTCGGCGAGGACCGGGGGCAGCGGCATGGATTACTCCGGAAGCAGGAAAAGGCGTTCAACGCGGAGGACGCGGAGGACGCGGAGAAAGGCGATGCAGGGCCTTTGGCTTTTTCCCTGCGCCCTCCGCGTCCTCCGTGGTGAGAGAGTTCTCGTCATCGCCAGCTCACGCCGTCCTCGGCGCCATGCGCCGTGCGGCGAAGACGGCCAGGGCATAGACAAGGGCGATCAGCAGGAAGCCTTCGGCGATGCCGGCCGTGGCGCGTCCCGCCGCGTCGCCGGGATGCGCGAGCACGAAGGCCCGCTGGCGCCCCTCGACGAACAGCGCCAGCAGGGTCACCCCGAGGGCGCCTCCCAGCTGCCGGAAGAAGTTGATGGCCGCCGAGCCGCCCGCCTCGTGGCCGTGGGGCAGCAGGCGCAAGGCGCCGGCGTTGAGGCCCGGGATGATGAAGCCCAGGCCGACGCGGCCCAGCGTGACGATGGCGGCCAGCCACCAGAAGCCGATGCCGGCGGGTACCAGGCCCATCAGCAAGGCTGACGCGGCGAAGCAGACGAGCCCCGCGATCGCCACCCGGTAGGTGGGCAGGCGGTCCGCCAGCCGCCCCGCCAGGACGAGCACCACGGCCAGCATGACGCCCCCGGGCACCAGCATCAGGCCGGCCTCCAGCCCCGAGTAGCCGGCGACGCTGCGGGCGAACAGCGGGGCCAGGTAGGTGGAGCCGTAGATGCCCATGCCATAGGCGGTGGCCACCGCCAGGGCGGCCCCGAAGCCCCCGTGGCGCAGCAGGCGCAGGTCCAGCAGCGGCCGCGGCGCGATGCGTTGCCAGGCGACGAAGGCGACGGCGAAGAGCAGCCCCGCCACCAGGGCGACCAGGGCCGCGCGGGGTTCCTCGTAGAGGGCCGCCAGGCCGCCGAGCCCCATGACCAGCGCGGCCGACAGCAGGCCCAGGCCCGGCAGGTCCAGGGTCGCCGCGCCGCCCTCGCGCCCCCTCACCACGTAGCGCGGCGCCAGGGCCAGGGCGGCGAGGCACAGGGGCACGGTGACCAGGAAGACGCCGCGCCAGCCGAAGTGGTCCACCAGCAGGCCGCCGGCGGCCGGACCCACGGCGGGCGAAAGGACGATGCCCAGGCCGTAGGCCGACATGGCCCGGCCCCGCGCCTCCCGCGGGAAGACGTCCGTGATGGCGACCATGGCCAGGGGCTGCACCATCCCGGCGATGATCCCCTGGCCGATCCGGCAGGCGGCCAGCAGCATGAAATTGGGGGCCGCGGCGGCCGCCACCGAACAGGCCATCAGCAGGGCGACGGCCCCCATGTAGGCCCGGCGCAGGCCGAAGCGGCGCAGGGCCCAGTGGGAGAGCAGCATGGAGGCCGTGGTGGCGGCGAGGAAACCCGTGGACAGGAGCTGCACCCGGTCGTGGCCCAGGTCGAAGGCACGGATGATCTCCGGAAGGGCCACGTTGACGATGGTGGCCTCCATGACGGCGGAGACCGTCCCGAGCATGACCGTCACCACCGCCCAGGTCCGGTAGGAAGGGCCGTGGCGCGCGAACATGGCCGCCACCTCGGCCTGCCGGCCCGCCATGGCCCCCGTCCCGCCGCCCGCTGCTCCTTCCTGGCTCACCCCTGCCCCTTCCTCACTTGCGCCGCTTCGGTTCCACGATCTCGAACTGGGGCTCGAAGCTGTCCATCAGGACCAGCAGTTCGAACAGCTTGCCGGGATTGCCCTCCACCTGGATCTGGCCGCCCTCGATCAGGGCATTGAAGGTGGACCGGCGCAGCGTCACCTGGTCCAGGGCCTTGCGGGTCAGGGTCAGGGTCGCGTCGGCTTTCGGCGCCTGCCGGCCCCGCACCCAGGTCAGGGCCGAGTTCTCCAGGTTGAGCACGTATTGGCGGCCCTCGTCGGTGAAGTTCCAGTTGAGGACGATGCGCCGGCCTTCGGCCTTGGGGCCGTTCAGGCGCACGCCGAGGTAGTCGAAGAACATGTCCAGGTCCAGGGCCTTCAGGGTGTCCGGATTGACCGGCGACTGGTTGGGCGACTTCGCCGTGCCGTTGCGCAGTTCCCAGGCGGCGAAGAGGTAGGAGTTGCGCCAGGTTGCGGATTCGGCCTGGTAGCCGAGCTGTTCCAGCGCATCGGCGGCCAGTTCCCGGGCCGGGCGGTTGTCCGGCTCGGCGAACACCAGGTGGTTCATGGCCTGGGCCACCCAGCGGTACTCCCCGCGCTCGAAGTCGCGCCGCGCCTTCTCCATCAGCGCCGCCGCGCCGCCCATGTATTCGACATACTTGCGGCCGGCCTCGCCGGGCGGCAGCGGGTTCAGGTGGGCCGGGTTGGCGTCGTACCAGCCCAGGTAGCGCTGGTAGATGGCCTTGGCGTTGTGGCTCACCGTGCCGTAGTAGCCGCGCACCGACCATTCCCCCTCCAGGCTGGCGGGCAGGCGCAGCACCTCGGAGATCTCCGTGGGTGTATGGCCGTGGTTCAGCAGGCGCAGCGTCTGGTCGTGCAGGTACTTGTAGAGGTCCCGCTGCCTGGCCAGGAATTCCCGCAGCCGGGCATTGCCGAAAGTGGGCCACTGGTGCTGGGCCAGCAGCACCTCGGCCTCGCCGCCGAAGGCTTCGAGGGCCTCGCCCAGGTACTGGGACCAGCCCTTGGGATCGCGCACCTCGGCGCCCCGGAAGGGGAGCAGGTTGTGCATGTTGTGGGTGGCGTTCTCGGCCATGTTCAGGGCCTTGAAGCGCGGGAAATACATGTGCATCTCGGCCGGCGCCTCGGTGCCGGGGGCCAGGTGGAAGAGGATCTCCACCCCGTCGATGACCCGCCGGTCGCGGGCCTTGGCAATCACGTCGGTGGGCGGGATCAGGGTGATGGTGCCCCGGGGCAGGCTCTTGCCCAGTCCGGCGTCCACCTGGCTGCGTTCGCCCTTGGGCAGCAGCGGTCCGAACTGGTACTGGGCGCGCCGGCCCATGGCGTTGCCGGCGATGATGTTCTCGGAAACCGCGTGCTCCATGAAGCCGGCCGGCGCCAGCACGCGGACCTTCCCCGATTCCACTTCGGCGTCGCTGGTGACGCCCTTGACGCCGCCGAAGTGGTCCGCATGGCTGTGGCTGTAGATGACGGCCACGACGGGCCGCCGGGGCCGGTGCCGGTAGTAGAGCTCCAGCGCGGCCTGGGCCGTCTCCTTCGCGGTCAGGGGATCGATGACGATCACGCCCGTGTCGCCTTCGACGAGGGTCATGTTGGAGAGGTCGAAGCCGCGCACCTGGTAGATGCCGGCCGTGACCTGGTAGAGCCCGTGTTCCAGGTTCAACTGGGCCTGGCGCCAGAGGCTCGGGTTGACGGTCCCCGGTGCCTCCGCCCGGCGCAGGAAGGCGTAGTCCTTCAGCGACCAGGCCGGTCCGGCGGGGCCGCCGATCTCCGCATCCGGGAGGGAACCGACGAAGCCGCGCACGGCGTCCTCGTAGTCCCGCCGGTCCGCGAAGGGCAGTTGCGCGAGCAATGCCGCGTTGGCCTGCCGGGTCGCCGCGGTGGCCTCCTTGGGCTGCGTGGGTTCGGCGGCCGCCGGCCCCGCGAGGCCGGCGGCGACGGTGATCGCGGCCGCCAGCCCGAACATCTGTTTCCCGTTCCTCATCCCGCCTCCTCCTCGTTGTCGTGGCGGCCGTCCGGGCGTCGGACGGCCGCCGTTCGTCCCCGCTGCCGCGGGAGTCCTCTCAGCCCTCGCCCCGGGCCGCCATCCGCCTCAGGTCGTTCTTGAGGATCTTTCCCGTCGCGGTGACCGGCAGGTGCTCCAGGACCACGATCCGGGACGGCCGCTTGTAGGGGGACAGCCCGGCCTCCAGCCACGCGGAGAGCTCCCCGGCGGTGAGCCGGCTGCCGGGCACCGGCTCCACGTAGGCCACCACCTCCTCGTTGCCGGGCACGCTGCGACCCACCACCGCCGAATGCACCACCTGGGGATGGCCGTTGATGACCTGCTCCACCTCCACGGGATAGACGTTGAACCCGGACCGGATGATCAGTTCCTTGGACCGGCCGGCGATGAACAGGGCCCCGTCCGGCGCCTGCCGCGCCAGGTCCCCCGTGTTCAGCCACCCGTCTCCGTCCACCGCTTCCCGGGTCAGTTCCGGCGCCCGGTAGTAGCCGGCCATGACGTTGGGCCCGCGCACGTGCAGCTCGCCCACCTCGCCGGGCGCGGTCGCGTCGCCGTCCTTGGCGATGCGGATCTCCAGCCCGGGGATCGGCGGACCGACGGAACAGTCGCGGCGCGGTGCGTCGAGCCGGGTCTGGGCGATGGACGGCGATGACTCTGTCATTCCATAGCCGTTGTGCAGCGGCAGCCCGAAGACCGCCTCGAAGTCGTCCTTGAAGTTCTGGTCCAGCGGCGCGCCGCCGGCCTGGGCGACCCGCAGCCGCGGCGCCGACAGGCGGTTGCCCGGCCGCCGCCCCCACTCGAGGAGCTTGGCATACATGGCCGGCACGCCGTGCAGGATGGTGATGCCGTCCTCCGCCAGGGCCCGCGCCACCCGTGCCGGGTCGAAACGCGGCTCCAGGACCAGGCAGGCACCGCTGTGCAGCGTCGATACCGTGATCGACGCGAGCCCATAGACGTGGGAGATCGGCAGCACGCCATAGACCTTGTCGTCGGGCGTCATCCGCCGGTTCACCCGATTGTTCCGGCCGATGAAACACAGGTTGCGGTGGGTCAGCATGACGCCCTTCGGCGCCCCCGAGGTGCCGGAGGTGTAGACCAGCGCCGCCACCTGCCGGGCGCCGTCGGGAAACACGGGCTCGGGCAGCGCATCGGCATTCAGGGGGCCGAGCCGGAACGGCCCGGTGCCCGGCCAGTCCAGGTGCCCGGCATCCATCCGGTCGGCATGGCCCGCCGCCTCCGCCGAAACGGCACTGGTGAAGGCCACCCGGCGGGCGCCGGAATGGGCGGCGAACTCCTCCACCTCCCGGGGCGACAGCCGGGCATTCACGAGGCTCGCCCAGGCGTCCAGCCGGCTCGCGGCCAGGGCCAGGACCACCGCGGCGATGCAGTTCTCGCAGACCACCAGCAGCCGGTCCCCGGCCCGCAGGCCGGCGGCCGCCAGGCGCTCCGCCGTCCCCCCGACCGCGTCGGCGAGTTCCCGGTAGGACAGGCGGCGGCCGGCCTCCTCCAGCGCCGGAGCGTCCGGACGTGAGGCAAGCCAGGGATCGATCAGGCAATGCACCCGGTCGGGGAGCCCGCCGGGCGGTTCGTGGTTCTGCATGGCGGCCGATGGTTGCACAGGGATCGTGGAAGCGTCAAGTTTTCAAAACACGATTTCGATCTGCGAAATTTCGCGGGCCGCGACGCCATTTTCCGCTCCCCGTTTCTTGACGGGGCCGACGATTTCCGAAATTATTGCGAATCGCTAGTCAAAACAACGTTCTGCATTGCAGAACGCTCGATGAGGAGGCCCCGGAACTTGGATCCGCTGCTCGCCGCCGGCCGGAAGGTCCTGGCCGAACAACCCTTCAGCGTGCTGCTCGGCGCCGAACTCCTCGAGTTCTCGCCCGGCCACGCCGTCCTCGCCGTGGCCCTGAAACCGGAACTGAAGCAGCAGTACGGCTTCGCCCACGGCGGGGTGCTGAGCTACCTGGCCGACAACGCCCTCACCTACGCGGGCGGGTCCGCCCTGGGGGGTCACGGCATCGTCACTTCCGAGTTCAAGATCAACTACCTGCGCCCGGCGGTCGGCGAGCGGCTCGTGGCCCGCGCCGACGCCCTCTACACGGGCAGGAGCCAGTCCGTCTGCCGCTGCGACATCTTCGCGGTGGAAGGCGGCCAGGAAAGGCTCTGCGCCACCGCCCAGGGCACCATCGCCCGCCTCGCCTCCCCCGCCGGCGAATAGCCTCGCCGCCCGCCCCCGCCACCACGGACCCGACGCCATGAACCTCGACCTCACCCCCGAAGAACAGGCCTTCCGCGAGGAGGTGCGCGCCTTCGTGCGCGAGAAGCTGCCGGCCCACATCCGCCACAAGGTGATGAACGGCCTGCACCTGGAGAAGGCGGACCACGTGCTTTGGCTGCGCACGCTGCACGAGAAGGGCTGGAGCGCCGCCTCCTGGCCCCGGGAGTTCGGCGGCCCGGGCTGGAGCCCCGTCGAGCAGTACGTCTTCGAGGAGGAGTGCGCGGCCGGCGGCGCGCCGCGGCTGATCCCCTTCGGCCTCAAGATGGTGGCGCCGGTGATCATGGCCTTCGGCAACCGGGCCCAGCAGGAACGCTACCTGCCGAAGATCCGTTCCGGCGAGGAATGGTGGTGCCAGGGCTATTCCGAACCCGGCGCCGGCTCCGACCTGGCCTCCCTGAAATGCCGGGCGGAGAACCGGGGTGACCATTACGTCGTCAATGGCCAGAAGACCTGGAACACCCTCGGCCAGCATGCCGACTGGATCTTCTGCCTGGTGCGCACGGACACGGAGGCGAAGCCCCAGCGGGGCATTTCCTTCCTGCTCATCGACATGAAGTCGCCCGGCATCACGGTGCGCCCCATCATCACCCTGGACGGCGCCCACGAAGTCAACGAGATCTGGTTCGAGGACGTGAAGGTGCCCGTGGAGAACCGGGTCGGCGAGGAGAACCAGGGCTGGACCTATGCCAAGTTCCTGCTCGGCCACGAGCGGACCAACATCGCCGGCATCGGCATCGCCAAGCGCGAACTGGCCCGCCTGAAGCGGGTCGCCGCCGCCGAGCGCAAGGACGGCCGGCCGCTGATCGACGATCCCCTGTTCGCGGCCCGGGTGGCCCAGGCGGAGATCGACCTGATGGCCCTCGAGATCACCAACCTGCGGGTGCTCTCGGCGGAGAAGGAGAAGCGCGCCCCCGGCCCCGAGGCCTCCATCCTGAAGATCAAGGGGACCGAGATCCAGCAGGCCATCTCGGAACTGCTGCTGCAGGCCGTGGGGCCCTACGCCCTGCCCTTCCGCCGGGAGGCCATGGCCGCCGGCTGGCAGGGGGAACCGGTCGGGCCAGACTACGCGGCGCCGCTGGGCGCCTGGTACCTGAACCTGCGCAAGCTGTCGATCTTCGGCGGCTCCAACGAGATCCAGAAGAACATCATCTCCCAGATGATCCTGGGACTATGAGCCCACCCCGGGACTTCGCTTCGCGAATTCCACCCCTCGAGGGGCACGAAAACTCGGGGCGGCCCTTCGTTTTCTGGAGGACGAGAGCATGGACTTCGCACTGACAGAGGAACAGCGGCAACTGGAGGACACGGTGCGCCGCTTCGTGGGCCGGGACTACGGCTTCGAGCACCGCCGCGCCATCCAGAAGACCGCCGAGGGCTGGAGCCGCGAGACCTGGGCGCAACTGGCCGACCTGGGCGCCCTGGCCGTCAACGTGCCCGAGGAACAGGGCGGCCTGGGCTACGGCCCGGTGGAGACGATGCTGGTGATGCAGGCGTTCGGCGCCGGCCTCCTGCTGGAACCCTACCTGGCGAGCGCGGTGATCGCCACCACCCTGCTCCGCGAAACCGGGGCCGCCGACGAGTTGCTCCCGGCGTTGGCATCGGGAGAGAAGATCGCCGTCCTGGCGCACTTCGAGCCCCATTCCCGCTGGGACGAGGCGGCCGTGGCCGCCACGGCCCACCGCTACGGCGACGGCTGGGTGATCCGGGGCCGCAAGGGCGTGGTCCCGCATGGCGGAGCCGCCGACCTGCTGATCGTCTCCGCCCGGACGGGCGGCGAGGCAGGCCCCGTGGGCCTCTTCGCCGTCCCCCGGGAAACGCCGGGGCTCGCCCTCGCCGGCTACCCGACCCTCGACGGCCATCGGGCCGCCGAACTTCAGCTGCCCGGCATCTACGTGCCCGACACCGCCCGGCTGGGTGGCGAAGCCTGTGCCCTGCCCGCCGTGGGGCGCGCCCTGGACGCGGGCCTCGCCGCCCTCTGCGCCGAGGCCGTCGGCGTCCTGGAGGCGCTGCTGGCCGCGACGGCCGAGTACCTGAAGACGCGCAAGCAGTTCGGCCAGCCCATCGGGCGCTTCCAGGCCCTGCAGCACCGGATGGCGGACATGCTGCTGCACGTGGAGCAGGCCCGTTCCATGGCCATGCTGGCGGCGCTGCGCTGCGCGGACCCGGACGAGGCCGCCCGCCGCAAGGCGCTGTCCGCGGCCAAGGTCACCGTCGGCCAGGCCTGCCGCTTCGTCGGCCAGCAGGCCGTCCAGCTGCACGGCGGCATGGGCATGACAGACGAGTTGAACGTCAGCCACTGGTTCAAGCGCC
Organism: Rhodocyclaceae bacterium; assembly: GCA_016791145.1. Taxonomy (GTDB): domain Bacteria; phylum Pseudomonadota; class Gammaproteobacteria; order Burkholderiales; family Rhodocyclaceae; genus JAEUNJ01. The sequence continues at coordinate 17,869 of JAEUNJ010000028.1, forward strand.
TGACCGCCATCGAGCTGAGCTTCGGCGACACGGACACCCACCTGCAGCGCTTCGCCGCCCTGTCGGCTCGTTGACGCCCGCATGACGGCCGACCTGCGCTTCGGCGACCTGGCGCGTCCCGGCGGCGAGATCGAGGCGCGTGCCGCCCGCCTGGCCGGCGGGCTCGCCGCCCTGGGCGTGGAGGACGGCGACGTGGTCGCCGTGATGCTGCGCAACGATCCGGCCTACGCGGACCTGATCCAGGCCTGCCGCATCGCCGGCTGCTTCTACTGCCAGATCAACTGGCACTTCAAGGCCGATGAAGCGGGCTTCATCCTCGCCGACTGCGGGGCCCGCGTCCTGATCGTGCACGAGGACCTGCTGCCCGGCGTGGCCGCGGCGATTCCGCCCGGCACCACGGTGATCCGCGTCCGTCCCCATGCCCACGTCTGCGCCGGGTACGGCATCGCGGACCGGCCGGTCGCGGGCGGCATCGAATACGAGTCCTGGCTGGCCGCCCAGGCGCCCTACGCCGGCCCGCCGCGGGCGCCGCGCGGCCACATGGCCTACACCTCCGGCACCACCGGCCGCCCGAAGGGCGTGCGCCGCCTGCCGGTTCCGGCCGGGGCCCTCGCGCGCCAGCAGGCCCTGGCCGCGCAATTGATTCGCGAGGCCTTCGGCATCGGCCCCGGCGCGCGCACCCTCGTCTCG
>JAEUNJ010000036.1 GCA_016791145.1 Rhodocyclaceae bacterium
CTTCCAGACCGGCCCGCCATGGACTTCCATGCCATCGGCGGCGCATTCCCCCATCACCTTGATCATCAATTGGGCGAGGCCGAAGAGTTCGAGCTTGGCGAGGGACCTCGGGTCGGACTCCGGATCGCACCCCGCCTGCCCGTCGGCCAGGCGGCAATCCAGGGCGTCCCGGGCGAGCAGCCGGATCGCGGCTTCGTCGTTCCAGTCCAATCCCAGGACGAGGCCGCGACGGATGATCTCCCGCTCCAGGTCCGCCACCTCTCGCGAATAGTTCTCGAATCCCGCCATCAGCGTGCCGCCCGGCGCCCCTTTGGCTTGGCCGACCGCACCGGTGCCGGGGGGGCGAGAATTCCGGCCAGATAGCGGCCGGTATGGCCGTTCCCGGCGGCCGCGACGGCCTCCGGCGTGCCCTCCGCGAGGATGCGTCCGCCCCCCTCGCCGCCCTCCGGCCCCAGGTCCACGATCCAGTCGGCAGTCTTGATCACGTCGAGGTTGTGTTCGATGACCACGATGGTATTGCCGTGGTCGCGCAGCCGGTGGAGCACCGAAAGCAGCATCTCGATGTCCTGGAAATGGAGGCCGGTGGTCGGTTCGTCGAGGATATAGAGCGTTCGTCCCGTGTCCCGCTTGGACAGTTCCAGCGCCAGCTTGACCCGTTGCGCTTCGCCGCCCGAGAGCGTCGTGGCCGACTGGCCGAGCTGGATGTAGGAAAGCCCCACATCCATCAGGGTCTGGAGCTTCCTGGCAACCACCGGGACGGGCTCGAAGAATGCGAGGGCCTGCTCGACGGTCATCTGCAGGATGTCGTGGATGGTGGCGCCCTTGTAACGCACCTCCAGGGTTTCCCGGTTGTAGCGCTTGCCATGGCAGACGTCGCAGGGTACGAAGATGTCCGGCAGGAAGTGCATTTCGACCTTGATCATCCCGTCGCCCTGGCAGGCCTCGCAGCGGCCGCCCTTGACGTTGAAGGAGAAGCGGCCGGGCCCGTAACCCCTCTCCCGGGCCTGGGGCACGCCGGCGAAGAGTTCCCGGATCGGGGTCAGGACCCCCGTGTAGGTGGCGGGGTTGGAACGCGGCGTGCGGCCGATGGGGGACTGGTCCACGCTGATCACCTTGTCGAAGAACTCGAGGCCTTCGATATCCCCATGGGGCGCCGGCTCCACCGCGGAGCCGTAGAGATGGCGGGCGGCCGCGGCATAGAGCGTGTCGTTGATCAGCGTCGATTTGCCCGAGCCGGAGACGCCGGTGATGCAGGTGAAGAGGCCCACCGGAATGGCGAGATCCACGTGCTTGAGGTTGTTGCCCGTCGCATCGAGCACCCGCAGGTTGCGGCCGGAATCCGGCGCGCTGCGCCTGCCCGGGACAGGGATGGACCGCCGGCCCGACAGGTAGGCGCCGGTGAGGGACGTGGGGTTGGCGGCAACCTCCGCCGGTGTTCCCTCGGCGACCACCCGTCCCCCGTGCTCGCCGGCCCCCGGCCCCATGTCCACCACGTGGTCGGCCGATTCGATCGCCTCGTGGTCGTGTTCCACGACGATCACCGTGTTGCCCAGGTCCCGCAGGTTCGCCAGGGTCTGCAGCAACCGCGTGTTGTCCCGCTGGTGGAGCCCGATGGAGGGTTCGTCCAGGACGTACATGACGCCGGTGAGGCCGGAGCCGATCTGGCTCGCCAGCCGGATGCGCTGGGCTTCCCCGCCCGACAGGGTTTCCGCCGAGCGATCCAGGGAGAGGTAGTCCAGTCCCACGTTGATCAGGAAGGAAAGCCGGGAGGTGATCTCCTTGACGATCTTCTCCGCCACCTGGGCCTTGTGGCCCGTGAGCTGCAGGAGGTTGAAGAAGTCGCGGCAGGCGATCAGGGACAGCCCGCTCACCTCCGGCAGGGTGCGCCGGCCGATGAACACATGGCGGGCCTCCCGCCGCAGGCGGGTCCCGGCGCATTCCGGGCAGGGCTTGGAATTCAGGTACTTGGCCAGTTCCTCGCGCACCATCACCGAGTCGGTCTCCCGGTAACGCCGCTCCAGATTGGGGATGATCCCCTCGAAACCGTGGCTGCGGTCGAAGCGGGTTCCCTTCTCGTTCAGGTAGCGGAACTTGATCTGTTCCCGGCCCGAGCCATAGAGGACCACCTGGCGGACCGCCTCCGGCAATGCCTCGAAGGGCTTTTCCGTGTCGAAGTCGTAGTGGGCGGCGAGGGACTCCAGCATCTGGAAATAGAACTGGTTGCGCTTGTCCCAGCCCTTGATTGCCCCCGCCGCCAGGGAGAGGTGCGGATAGGCGACGACGCGGGCCGGGTCGAAGAACTGGATCTGCCCGAGGCCGTCGCACTTGGGGCAGGCCCCCATGGGATTGTTGAAGGAGAAGAGGCGCGGCTCGAGTTCCTGAAGCGCGTAGGAGCACACCGGGCAGGCGAAGCGGGCCGAGAAGAGATGCTCCGCGCCGCTGTCCATCTCCACGGCCAGGGCGCGGCCCTCGGCATGGGTGAGGGCGGTCTCGAAGCTTTCGGCGAGGCGCTGGCGCACGTCCTGCCGGACCTTGAGCCGGTCCACCACCACGTCGATGGAGTGCTTGCTGTTCTTGGCCAGCCGGGGGAGGGCATCGATGTCGTGCACCTTGCCGTCCACCCTCAGGCGCACGAAACCCTGGGCCTTCAGTTCCGAGAAAAGGTCCAGCTGTTCGCCCTTGCGGTTGGCCACCACCGGCGCAAGGATCATCAGCTTCGTGTCCTCGGGCAGGGCGAGCACGTGGTCCACCATCTGGGACACGCTCATCGCCTCCAGCGCCAGGTCATGATCCGGGCAGTGGGGCGTCCCGGCCCGGGCGTAGAGCAGGCGCAGGTAGTCGTGGATCTCGGTGACCGTGCCCACGGTGGAGCGCGGGTTGTGGCTGGTGGCCTTCTGTTCGATGGAAATGGCGGGAGACAGGCCCTCGATCAGGTCCACGTCCGGCTTCTCCATCAACTGGAGGAACTGGCGCGCGTAGGCGGAGAGGGATTCCACGTAGCGCCGCTGACCCTCCGCGTACAGGGTGTCGAAGGCGAGGGAACTCTTTCCCGAACCGGACAGGCCGGTGATCACGGTCAGCCGGTTGCGCGGCAGGTCCAGGTTGATGTTCTTGAGGTTGTGCGTGCGTGCGCCGCGGATCTTGATCTCGTCCATGGGGCTGGAGAATGCGGGCGGGAGAGGCCGGAAGGGCGACCTGCTAATATACGCCGTTCCCCAGCAGCAAGCCAATGCCACCATGCATTCCCCGACGGCCGACGCCATGAGCGGCGACGAAAAGCGCGCCGGCGCGTCCCTGGCCTCCATCTTCGCCCTGCGGATGCTGGGCTTGTTCCTGATCCTGCCGGTCTTCGCCGAGCATGCCAGGCACATTCCCGGCGGCGACAACCTGACCCTCGTCGGCATCGCCCTGGGCGCCTACGGACTGACCCAGGCGATCTTCCAGATTCCCTTCGGAATGGCCTCGGACGCCTTCGGCCGCAAGCCCGTCATAATCTTCGGGCTGCTCCTGTTCGCGGCCGGCAGCGCCCTGGCGGCCTGGGCTCCGGACATCTGGTGGAGCATCGCCGGGCGCATCGTCCAGGGTGCCGGTGCCATCTCGGCGGCGGTCACCGCCCTGGCCGCGGACCTGACCCGCGAACAGCACCGCACCAAGGTCATGGCCATGATCGGCTCCAGCATCGGCATCGTCTTCGCCCTGTCCCTGGTGGCGGCCCCCGTCCTCTACGCGGCCATCGGCATGGCCGGCATCTTCTGGATGACGGCGGGCCTGGCCGTTGCCGCCATCGGCCTGGTCACCCATGTGGTGCCCGTCCCGCCGCCGCCCCTCCCCGGCCCGCCGGTGCCCTTCCGCGAAGTCCTGTTCGACCGCGAACTGCTGCGCCTGAACTTCGGCATCTTCACGCTGCACATGGTGCAGATGGCCATGTTCGTCGTCGTGCCCGGACTGCTGGTGGCGGCCGGCGACCTGCCGGTGGCATCGCACTGGAAGGTGTACCTGCCCGTCGTCCTGGGATCCTTCGTCCTCATGGTGCCCGCCATCGTGGTGGCGGAGCGGCGACACAAGCTGAAGGCGGTATTCCTCACCGCGGTGGCCCTGCTGCTGGCGACCGAGTGCCTCTTCTGGGCGGGCTCGCGGCACTTCGCGGCGCTGGTGACCGGGTTGCTCCTCTTCTTCGTCGCCTTCAACGTGCTGGAGGCCAGCCTGCCCTCCCTGATCTCCCGGGTGGCGCCATCCCGCGCCAAGGGCGCAGCCCTCGGCGTCTACAACACCACCCAGGCCTTCGGCCTGTTCCTGGGCGGCGCCCTGGGCGGGTTCCTGGGCCGGCACCTGGGCCCCGAGGCGGTCTTCGCCGGTGCCGCCGGCATGGTCGCCCTCTGGGCCCTGGTGGCGGCCGGCATGCGGTCCCCGCCCGTCATCGTGACCCGGGAGCTGATGATCCGCGAAGGCATCGCCACGGACGGGTTGCGGGCCGACCTGGCCGCCATGCCGGGCGTGCGTGAGGTGACCGTCGTGCCGGAGCGCGGCATGGCATACTTGCGGGTCAATCTGGAGCTCTGGGACGAGCGCCGCGCAAGGCAACTGACGGGAGGAGAAGCGTAATGGCATCGGTCAACAAGGTCATACTCATCGGCAACCTGGGGGCCGACCCTGAAACCCGCTACATGCCCAACGGCGACCAGGTCACCAACATCCGCCTGGCGACGACGGATACCTGGAAGGACAAGGGAAGCGGCGAGCAGAAGGAAGCCACCGAATGGCACCGGGTGGTGTTCTTCCGCCGGTTGGCCGAGATCGCCGGCCAGTACCTGAAGAAGGGATCCCAGGTCTATATCGAGGGGCGCCTGCGCACCCGCAAGTGGCAGGGCCAGGACGGCCAGGACCGCTACACCACGGAGATCCATGCGGATGAGATGAAAATGCTCGGCAAGCGCGAGGGCATGGGCGACGCCCCGCGGGAGGGCGGCCGGCCCGAGCAACGCAAGCCCGCGGCTTCCGCGCCGCCGTCCGGCGGAAGCAATTTCAACGATTTCGAGGACGACATCCCGTTCTGAGTCCCCCTCCGGGGACTGCCCGCGCGGCTGACGCCGCGCGGCACGGGCATCTGGGAACACGGTGGTGAAGCGTCTGAAACTGCGCCGGCTGCGGGAGTATTCGCCGAAGGATCTCCTGGCGGTCGCGATCCCCCTGCTGATCCTGCTGGCGGCCGGCTTCTGGCTCGCCTCCCGCTTCATCAAGCCGGCACCTCCCGACTACATGGTCCTGAGTTCGGGCGGCGAGGGGGGTGCCTATCAGCGGTTCGCCGCCTCCTACAAGGATGTCCTGGCCCGCTATGGCGTCCGGGTGGTGGAGAAGCCCTCCGGAGGCGCCCAGGACAACCTGAAACGCCTTCGGGATTCGGGTTTCGAGGTGGACGCGGCCTTCCTGCAGGGCGGCATTGCGACCCCCACCGAGGAGGATGCCCTGTTCTCCCTCGGAGCCTTCTATTACGAGCCCCTGTGGGTCTTCGTCCGCGGCGACTGGCAACGGGGCCCCGATCCCGACCGGCTGATCCGGCTGCGCGGCAAGCGCATCGCCATCGGCGGGGCCGGCAGCGGAACCCATCACCTGGCGAAGGAACTCCTCGAAGCCAACGGCATCGATGCGGGCAACTCCAGGTTGATCGAAACGGGTGGCGTCGGCCTTGCCGACGCCTTCCAGAAAGGCGAGATCGATGCGGCCCTGGTGGTCGGGCCGACCCAGTCCGCCACGGTCTGGACGCTCCTCTACACCCCCGGTGTCCGGCTCATGAGCCTCGGCGATGCGGATGCCTACGCCAGGCGCCTGCCCTACCTGTCCCGCCTGGTCCTGCCCCGCGGCACCGTGGACCTGACGGCGGACATTCCCCCGCGTGACCTGGAGATGGTTGCCGCCGTCGCCACCGTGGCAATCCGCGAGGACACCCACCCCGCCCTGGTGGATCTGCTGATGATCGCGGCCGCCGAGGTCCATGGCGGGCATGGCGTGTTCCAGAGGCCCGGCGAATTCCCCCGCGCCCAGGCCGTCGATTTCCCGCTGTCCAAGGAGGCGGATCGCTTCTATAAGTCGGGCCGGCCCTTCCTGCAGCGCTTCCTGCCCTTCTGGGCGGCGACCCTCGTGGATCGCCTCGTGGTCATGCTGATCCCCATCGTCGCGCTGCTGATTCCGGTGATGAAGGTGGCGCCGGCCCTCTACACCTGGCGGGTGCGCTCGCGGATTTACCGGCGTTACGGCGAACTCAAGTTCCTGGAAGCCGAACTGGAGGCCGATCCCGGCCGGCACGGGCGCGAGGAATGGCTGAAACGGCTCGAAGCCATCGAGGCGGACGCCAACCGCCTGCCGACGCCGCTGGCCTTCGCCGACATGCTCTACACGCTGCGCGGGCACATCGCCCTGGTCCGCGAGGCGGTCCTGAAGCGGACGAATTGAGGGCTTGAGGGGCCGGGGGCGCCGTCCGGGTTCCCGCGAACCGGAGCGACGCTGCTCTAGAGCCGGCGGATCTTCTCCACCAGGGCGGTGGTCGAGCGTTCGTGGGCGAAGGGTATGGAATGGACCCGGCCGCCCCAGCCGAGCACCTCGGCCGCCCCGACGATGCTTTGGGCCGGCCAGTCGCCGCCCTTGACCAGCACGTCGGGCCGCACTTGTCGGATGCGTTCCAGCGGCGTGTCCTCCTCGAACCAGGTGACCAGCGACGCGCATTCCAGCGCCGCCAGCACGGCCATCCGGTCCGCCAGGGAGTTGAGCGGACGGTCCTCCCCCTTGCCCAGGCGACGCACGGATTCGTCCGAGTTCACCGCCACCAGCAGGGCGGCGCCCAGGGACCGGGCCTGGGCCAGGTAGGTCACGTGGCCCCGATGCAGGATGTCGAAGCAGCCATTGGTGAAGACCAGCGGCCTGGGCAACGACGCCAGGCGCCGCTCCAACTCCGCGGGCGGACAGACCTTGGCCTCGAAGGCGGGAGCGGGATAGGGGGCGGACATGCCTGGATCGCCGGACCCGGGCGGCCGGGTCATTTCCTGCCGGCGGGTTCCGCCTTCTTGTCCGCGGGCCCTTCGGCGGCGCGGTTGTCGGCCTGGCGGGCCTGTTCCTCGGAAATCGTCTCGAACACGCGGACCACCTTCAGGACGCCTCCCGTGGTCCGGGTGATCTCGACGGCCGCGTCGGCCTCGCGCTTGGTGACGAGGCCCAGCAGGTAAACCGCGCCCGCCTCGGTGACGACCTTGACATGGTTCGGCGAGAACTTGTTGGCGTCCACGAAGCGGGCCTTGACCTTCGAAGTGATGTAGGCGTCATTGCTCCGCGCCGACAGGCTGCTCACCCCCGCCACCTGCAACTCGTTCTGGATGGCCTTGACGTTGGGGGTGGCGGCGGCCAGTTTCTCGGCCTCGGCCCGGGCCGCCGCGTCGGGCACCTCGCCGGTCAGCAAGACGGTGCGGTTGTAGCTGGTCACGTTGACGTGCGCCCGGTCCCCGAACTTCTCGTTGATGCGGTTCGCGGCGCGGATCTCGATGCCCTCGTCGGTGATGTAGGTCTCCGAGGCGCGGCGGTCGGCGATCATCAGCGCGCCTGCGCCGACGCCCACGGCGGCGACCGGCACGCAGGCCGGCAGGAGCGGCAGCAGGGCGGCGGCCAGCAGGATCGGGAGGGCACGGCGCAGGGTGGCGCGGCGAAGCTTCATGGGGTGTCTCCCAAGAGGACGGCATCGATGCCGTCGCAAAGGCAGTGGATGACGAGCAGATGGACTTCCTGGATGCGTGCCGTCCGGCTTGCCGGCACGCACAGATGGACGTCGGAATCCAGCAGCAGCCCGGCGATCGCGCCGCCGCCCCGGCCCGTCAGGGCGATGACCCGGATGCTGCGCTGGTGGGCGGCCCGGATGGCCTCCTGCACGTTCGGCGAGTTGCCCGACGTGGAGATCGCGAGCAGCACGTCCCCGGGACGGCCCAGGGCCAGCACCTGCTTGGAGAAGACCTCCTCGAAGCGGTAGTCGTTGCCGATCGAGGTGAGGTTCGAGCTGTCCGTGGTCAGGGCCAGGCCCGCCAGGGGCGGGCGCTCCCGCTCGAAGCGATTGACGAGTTCCGCGGCGAAATGCTGGGCATCCGCGGCCGAGCCGCCGTTCCCGCACGCGAGAATCTTGTGCCCGGATTGCAGGGCCTCGACCATCAGCCGGGTCGCCCCCTCGATCGGGACCGCCATGGCGTCCGCCGCGTCCAGCTTGGTCCGGGCGCTGTCCTCGAACTGGCCCCGGATGCGTTGAATCAGTTCCATCGGAGGATTCTAGCAGCCGCCCGGAAGGCCCCCATTTCGCGAACAGGGCCCCGGGACCCGGCCTGTTCCCGGGGAACCCGGGACCGGTCAGAGCCCCACCCAGACCTCCACGCGCACCCGCCGCCAGGGGTTGCGGTGGCGGACGAGCGCGCCGATGCGGCCCTCGACCCGGGCGCCCCGGTCCATCTCCGCCGCCACCGGCCCGTTCTCCGCCCGCGGCAGGTAGCCCAGCTTCTCCCCCTGCCATTCGACCCGCACCGCCCTGGCGTCGTGGGGATTGTCCGGTTCCCGCACCAGCCGCAAGGGGTCGCCGACCCGCATTTCTTCCCAGCGGGCGCCGCCGGCATGGAACTGGAAGCCGGCCAGGGGGGAGTCCTGGACCAGGACGCGCACCGCCTGGGCCGCCGCCTGGGGCAGCCAGAAGGCCAGCATTGCCGCCGCGAGCACCTCAATCGGCCGCGAACGCATCCCGCAGCCACTCCAGCCTGCCACCGTCCAGGCACACGCAATCGAAGCGGCAGGGGCGGCGCGCCTCGGCCGGATGGGCGGCCAGCCAGTGGCGGGCCGCCAGCACCACCCGCGCCTGCTTGCGGGCGGTGATGCTCGCCGCCGCGCCGCCGTAGCCTGCCTGGCTCCGGGAACGGACCTCCACGAAGACGATGGCATCGCCGTCCCGGCAGATCAGGTCGATCTCCCCGCCCCGGACCCGGAAGTTGCGGGCCGCGACGCGCAGCCCGCGGCCTTCCAGGTAACGCGCCGCCGCATCCTCGGCCAGGGCGCCGGCGGCCTGGCGCCCGCCGGCGGAAGGCGCTTGCCCCGGGGCGGACGGACTGGAAGAATGGGATGCCATGGAAACCCCGGAGAACGAATTGACACCGGCATTGTATGTGGTCGCCACCCCGATCGGGAACCGCGAGGACGTCACCCAGCGGGCCATCGCCGTGCTGCGGGCGGCCTCCGCCGTCGCCTGCGAGGACACCCGGCATTCGCGGCCCTTCCTGGAGGGACTCGGCGTCGCCGTCCCCCTGATCCCGCTGCACGAGCACAACGAGCGCCGGGCGGTGGACCGGGTGATCGCGCTGATCGGCGAAGGGAAGTCCGTTGCCCTGGTGTCGGATGCGGGAACTCCCGGCATCTCGGATCCCGGGGGCCGGGCGGTGGCCGCGGTGCGGGCCGCCGGAATCCCCGTCATACCCATCCCCGGTCCCAGCGCCCTGTCGGCGGCCCTCTCCGTGGCCGGGCTTGCCGACGGTCCGGTGCTGTTCGCCGGTTTCCTGCCGGCGCGGCCCGGGGCGCGGCAGGCGGAAATCCGGCGCCTCGCGGCGGTGCCGGCTGCCCTCGTCTTCTACGAGGCGCCGCATCGCATCGAGGAAGCGGTCGCCGACCTGATCGCCCTCCTGGAGCCCGATCGCACCCTCCTCGTGGCGCGGGAACTCACCAAGGTGTTCGAGGAGATTGCCAGCATGCCGCTGCCGGCCGGCGCCGCCTGGCTGGCCGCCGACGCCAACCGGCGCCGCGGCGAGTTCGTGCTGGTCGTATCGGCGCCGCCGCCACGGACGGGCCTCGACGCCGAGGCGGAAAGGGTGCTGCGGCTCCTGCTGGCGGAACTGCCGGTGAAGACTGCCGCCAGGCTTGCCGCCGAACTGACCGGGCGCCCCAGGAACGAGTTCTACGCCCGGGCGCTGGCGCTGAAGGCGGACGGCGACGGGCCCGATCGGCGATAATTGCGCCCATGCGCGCCCTCACCATCACCCGACCGGACGACTGGCACCTGCACCTGCGCGACGGCGCGGCCCTGGCCGCCGTGCTGCCGGACACGGCACGCCGGTTCGGCCGGGCCATCGTCATGCCGAACCTGCGTCCGCCGGTGACCACGGTGGCGGCCGCCGCCGCCTACCGGCAGCGCATCCTCGCCGCCCGGCCGGCGGATTCCCGGTTCGAGCCGCTGATGACGCTCTACCTGACCGACAACCTGCCGGCGGAGGAGATCGACGCCGCCCGGGACAGCGGCATCGTCCACGCGGTGAAGCTCTATCCCGCCGGCGCGACCACCAATTCGGACGCCGGCGTGACCGACCTGCGCCGCTGCCGGGCCGTCCTCGGTCGGATGGAAGCCCTGGGCATGCCGCTGCTCGTCCATGGCGAGGTCACCGACCCGGAAGTGGACGTCTTCGATCGGGAGGCTGCATTCATCGAGCGCGTGCTGGTTCCCCTGTGCGCCGATTTCCCGGGCCTGCGGATCGTCCTGGAGCACATCACGACGGCCGACGGGGTGGATTTCGTGCGCGGGGCCGGGCCCGGTGTCGCCGGCACCCTCACCGCCCACCACCTGCTGATGAACCGCAATGCCATCTTCGCCGGCGGTGTCCGCCCGCATCATTACTGCCTTCCCGTGCTGAAGCGGGAGACCCACCGGAAGGCCCTGGTGGCGGCCGCCGTTTCCGGCAGCCCGAAGTTCTTCCTGGGCACCGATTCGGCGCCCCACGCCCGTTCGACCAAGGAAGCCGCCTGCGGCTGCGCCGGGTGCTACACCGCCCATGCGGGCATCGAGCTCTATGCCGAGGCCTTCGACGCCGCGGGAGCCCTGGATCGGCTGGAGGGCTTCGCCAGCCATTTCGGGGCGGATTTCTATGGCCTGCCGCGCAACGGGGACCGGGTGACGCTGGTGCGCGAGCCGCTGGAGGTGCCGGCGCATCTGGATTTCCTCCCCGGCGACCCCCTCGTGCCGTTGCGTGCCGGGGAAACCGTCGCCTGGCGGCTTGCCTGAGGGCGACCGATGCGACCGTCGCCCGCGATCATCGTCCTGGCCGGCGCCCTCCTGCTGGAAGGGTGCTCCAGCGAGTCTGCCTTCATGCCCGTCACCGGCAGCGACCACGGCATCACCCTGGTGCGGACCAGGAACTACCCCTGGAGCGATGGCTGGGAACTGGACCTGGTCACCACCCGCATGCCGGAATGCCAGCGGCGCCATCACCTGAAGCCGGCCGGCGAGGGCGCCTTCAAGGTCGAGGTCTACGATTCGGGGACCGGCGCCTACATCCTGCGCCAGGGCAAGCGCTGGTACGTCACCGAGACCAAGGGCTGCCAGCTCCAGCAGTTCAAGGAAGCGCCGCCCGAACCCGGAACCCTGCTCGGCGCCTTCCGCGTCAAGGGGGGCGAACTGCGCTTCATCGGCGCCGAGGCCCGGGAGAAGGGCGGGGACGAGGAGGGTGGCGGCAAGGGCGGCTGAGCGGGATGCCGGCCCCCGGATTACCATGGCCGAGCTTCCCCTTCCCTGCTTCCCGCCCATGCCGGACGCCGGCCTGCTGCGGGACCCGGAAATCCCCGTCGGGCTGCTGAACCGCCTGGCGGAAGCCCGCGGCCTGGTGACGGGCGGCGGGCGGCCGCTGCGTTTCGTGGATGCCGCGGGCGCCGGCGGCGCCGGATACGAGCAGCGCGCCTTCCTGCACGGCGAGGTGGAGACCCGGCCCGCGAACCGGCACGACGCCTGCAACGCCATCGCCTGGCTCGCGATGCCGCTCACCAAGGCCGTCATCAACCGGCGCCACGCCCAGGCCATCCTCGCCGCCGAGGCCGCCGGACGCCCGGAAAGGGGCGTTCTCCGGGACGCCCTGACCCAGCTCGACGAGTGCGGCGTCCTCGTTTGCCACGCGGATCCCCCCCTGTGGGAACTGGTCCGCCGCCACCGGTGGCGGGAGGTCTTCCACGACCGGCGTGCCGGGGTCCTTTCCGCCATGCGCTTCCTGGTCCTCGGCCATGCCAGCCTGGAAGCCCTGGAGCGGCCGTTCAGGGGGCTCTGCGGCAAGGCCGTCGCCATAGAGGTGTCCCATGATTGGATGCGCCGTTCGCCCCAGGCGCAATGGGAGGATGCCGACGCCCGCCTCGCGGCCTGGATCGCCGACGCGGCACTCCGGCCGGCGGACCTGCAACCCCTGCCCTTCCTGGGGATCCCCGGCCTGACTCCCGACAGCGAGCATGGCGATTATTACAATGACATCAGCCAGTTCCGGCCCCCGCGGCGGCCGGCGGGGCCCGTGGCGTAGAATCCGCGCGGGAAGTCCGCCGGGCAGCCGCTGTGGGTGCGAACCCATGGAGGAAAGTCCGGGCCCCGCAGGGCAGGATGCCGGCTAACGGCCGGGCGCAGCAAGCGGAGGGCCGCCTGGTCCTCCGCCCAAGGCGACGGAAAGTGCAACAGAAAGCAAACCGCCCAAGTCCGCAAGGACCGGCAAGGGTGAAATGGTGCGGCCTCGACAGGGGCCGTCCGCCGGCTCCGGCCGGCGGAGGGTAAGAGCCCACCGCGTTTCCGGTAACGGGAACGGCATGGCAAACCCCATCCGGGGCAAGGCCAAATAGGGGAGCGATGGCGTGGCCCGCGCCGCTCCCGGGTAGGCTGCTAGAGCCCGTCGGCAACGGCGGGCCCAGAGGAATGGCTGCCGGATGGTCGCGAGGCCATCTCACAGAACCCGGCTTACAGGCGGACTTCCCAACCTCCCCCGTCCCGGGGGGGGCGCCAAGCCGGCCGACCTCGGCGGCGCACCGCCGGGCACTCCCATCGCCAGCCCGGTGGCCCTGGCCCCCATGGTCATTCGACGGCGACGCATCCCCGGGCACAGTCCGAATGCCGGACCCGCGTCGCGCGGCTGGTCTTCAGAAAGCACATTCGATATGCTGTTTATCCCCATTGATTCAAAAGAGAAAATTTTTCACGCAAAAACCCTGAGCTGGGCCGCCTAAGTCCTTGTCCCGCCTCAAGAAAATCCCGTTTTCCAGCTTGACCCCGGAGATTTTGGTGGCTATAGTGGGAGGAAGTGGAGAAAAGTGGGGAATTCTGGGATTCCCTGGCGCGGAGGAGGGGTCTTGTTTCACGGTTCGGCGGCGCTCAACCTGGATGCGAAGGGGCGGATGACCATTCCCGCCCGGCATCGCGACGCCCTGGCGGGGCCCGGGAACGGCCGCCTGATCATCACCTCCCATCCCCACCAGTGCCTGCTGCTCTTTCCCGAGGCGGCCTGGGAGGCCACCCGCAACGTGCTGCTCGCCGCCTCCGGCATCGAGCCCCGCGCGGCGAACATGCGCCGGATGATGCTCGGCATGGCCGACGAGGCGGAGATCGACGCCGCCGGCCGGGTGCTGATCGGCCCCGTGTTGCGCGACTTCGCGAAGCTCGAGAAGGAGATCTACCTGGTCGGCCTGGGCGACCATTTCGAGATCTGGTCGGCGCAAGGTTGGATGGCCGAACTGCAGAAATTCGCCAGCAGCGGCTCCGAGCCGCCGCCGCAGGGCCTCGAGCACCTGCCGCTGTGAATGGGGCCCATGCCAGCGTCCTCCTGGTCGAATCCGTCGAGGCCCTGGCGATCCGTCCGGACGGAACCTACGTGGATGCGACCTTCGGGCGCGGCGGCCACAGCCGAGCGATCCTGGAGCGTCTGTCCGCCGCCGGCCGGCTGCTCGCCCTGGACCGGGATCCGGCGGCCGTCGCGGCCGCCGCGGCGATCGACGACCCGCGCTTTTCGATCGAGCACGCCGCCTTCAGCGAACTGGAACCGGTGCTGGCGCGGCGCGGCATCGGCCGCGTCGACGGGGTGCTGCTGGACCTGGGGGTTTCGAGCCCGCAACTGGACGATGCCGCCCGGGGGATGAGTTTTCGTTTCGATGCGCCGCTGGACATGCGCATGGACACGAGCAGGGGGGAGACGGCCGCCGACTGGCTGGATCGCGCGACACAACGGGAAATAGAGGAGGTGATACGGGACTATGGGGAAGAACGGTTTGCTCATGCGATTGCAAAGGCGCTTGTTGCTGCTCGGGGCCAACAGCGTGTTTCAACCACAGGCCAGCTTGCCGCGCTCGTGGCGCAAGCTGTCCGGACGCGCGAGCCGGGTCAGCACCCGGCGACGCGCAGCTTTCAGGCTCTACGGATTCACGTCAATCGGGAGCTTGAGGAGCTGTCGCTGATCCTTCCCCAGTGCGTTCGCAGCCTGGCGGCCGGCGGCCGCCTGGCGGTGATCAGCTTCCATTCCCTCGAAGACCGGATCGTCAAGCATTTCATGCGTGATGCATCCCTGCCGCCGCGCCTGCCCCGGGGTCTCCCGGTGCGCGAGGTCGACCGCCCGGCGCCGCCGATGCGCCTGGTCGGCAAGGCGGTGCGGCCCGGGCCGGACGAGGTGGCGGCCAACCCCCGGGCGCGCAGCGCCGTGCTGCGGGTGGCCGAGCGCGCGCAGCGCTGAGGCGGGGCCGGGATGCTGCGCACCAATCTCGTCCTCCTGCTGGTTGTCGTGGCCTGTGCCCTCGGCGCCGTGGCCTCCAACCACCGGGCGCGGAAACTCTTCATGGACCTGGAGCGGGAGCAGAACCGGGCCAAGGAACTCGAGGTGGAATGGGGCCAGCTGCAGCTCGAGCAGAGCACCTGGGCGGCCCATGCCCGGGTCGAGCGGATAGCCCGGGACAAGCTGGGCATGCGCACCCCCGTCCCCGGCCAGATCCTCGTGCTGGAAGCCGGCGGCAACCCGGCCGGGCCCGCACAAGGAGCCAGGCCATGAAACTGAGCCACAGCCCCCTGCTGGCGCAGAACCTGCCGGCCGGCCGTTCCCGCTTCATGCTCTTCCTGCTGATGGCCGGCTTCGCGGCCCTCCTGGTGCGTTCCCTCTACCTGCAGGGCGTCAATACGGACTTCCTGCAGCAGAAGGGCGAGTCCCGCTATTCCCGCGTGCTGGAACTGTCGGCGACGCGCGGTCGCGTGGTGGACCGCAACGGCGACGTGCTGGCCGTGTCCACGCCGGTCAAGTCGGTCTGGGCGCTGCCCGAGGACGCCCGCCTGACCCCGGCCCAGGCACGGGAGGCCGCCCGGGTCCTCGAGATGGACGTGCGGGAACTGAACCGCCGGCTGGGGTCCGAGAAGGACTTCGTCTTCGTGAAGCGGCAGGTGGCTCCGGAAGTGGCGGACCGGGTCGCCGCCCTGGGCCTGCCCGGCATCCACCTGCAGAAGGAATACCGCCGCTACTACCCGGCGGGGGACGTCACGGCCCACGTGCTCGGCTTCACCGGCGTGGACGACAAGGGCCAGGAAGGCATCGAACTGGCCCTCGAGCCCATCCTTGCCGGCAAGCCGGGAAGCCGCCGCGTCATCCGCGACCGGCGCGGCCAGATCGTCGAGGACGTGGAATCCATCAAGGCGCCCCAGGACGGGCGGGACACGGTGCTGGCCATCGACGCCAAGGTCCAGTACCTGGCCTATGCGCAACTCCGGCAGGCGGTGTCCGACCACCGCGCCAAGGCCGGGGCGGTGGTGGTGCTGGATGCCAAGACCGGCGAGGTGCTGGCCCTGGTGAACCTGCCCACCTACAACCCGAACAACCGCGAGAAGCTCTCCGGCGCCCAGTTGCGCAACCGGGTGTTCACCGACACCTTCGAACCCGGCTCCACCTTCAAGCCCTTCACCGCCGCCCTGGCGCTGGAGAAGGGGAAGGTGCGCTTCGACACTCCGGTCCAGACGGCGCCCGGTCGTCTATCCATCGGGTCCGCGACCATCCACGACGCCCATCCCCACGGGGTCCTGACCGTCGCCCAGGTCATCCAGAAATCCTCCAACGTGGGGGCCGCGAAACTGGCGCTCTCCATGACGCCCGACGAGATGTGGCAGATGTTCGACAGCCTGGGCTTTGGCTCGCCGCTCCGGCTGGGTTTCCCCGGCGAGGTGGGGGGGCGCCTGCGCCCCGCCAAGTCCTGGCGGCCCATCGAGCAGGCCACCATGTCCTATGGCCACGGCATTTCCGTGACCCTGATGCAGCTCGCCCGGGGCTACATGGCCTTCGCCCGGGACGGCGACCTGCTGCCCCTCTCGCTGACCCGGCTCGACGCCCCGCCCCCGGCCGGCAAGCCGGTGTTCTCGGCCCAGACGGCCAGGGAAGTCCGCGCCATGCTGGAAATGGCGGTACAGCCCGGCGGCACGGCGCCGAAGGCGCAGATCCCCGGCTACCGGGTCGCCGGCAAGACCGGGACCGCCCACAAGCTCGACGGCGGCAGCTACGCGGACAAGTACGTGGCTTCCTTCGTCGGCTTCGCGCCCGCCTCCGATCCGCGCCTCATCGTCGCCGTGATGATCGACGAACCCTCCGCCGGCAAGTATTACGGCGGCGAGGTGGCGGCCCCGGTCTTCGCCCAGGTCATGGGCGGCGCCCTGCGCAGCCTCGGCGTCGCCCCCGATGCGCCGCTCCGCCCCCTGCTGGTGGCCCGGAACGAGCCACCGGCCAAGGAAGAGATGTGAGGCCGGAGATGATCGTGGCCGAACTCGAACGTCATGGTGTCCGCGTCGCCGGCCTGTGCGCCGACTCCCGCGCGGTGCGGCCGGGCGACGTCTTCGTCGCGGTCCGCGGGCACCGGGTGGACGGCCGCGATTTCATCGGTGCGGCAATCGCCCGCGGGGCGGCGGCCGTGGTGCACGAGGCCGGCCGCGTGCCTCCCCTTCCCGTGCCATCGGTGGCGGTGCCGGGCCTGGACCGGATGACCGGAGAACTCGCCCACCTGGTCCATGGCAGGCCCTCGGAGCGGCTGCGCCTCGTCGGCGTCACCGGCACCAACGGCAAGACGTCCGTCACGCACTGGATCGCCCAGGCCCTGGCCGGCACCGGCCGCCGCTGCGCCCTCGTGGGAACCCTCGGCCTCGGGTTTCCCGGTGCCCTGGCGGAGAGCGCCAACACGACGCCCGATGCCATTGTCCTGCACCGGGAGCTGGCCGGATTCCTGGCCCAGGGCGCTTCCGCCTGCGCCATGGAGGTCTCTTCCATCGGCATCGAGGAAGGGCGGGTGGGCGGCGCGGCCTTCGATACCGCCGTATTCACGAACCTCACGCGCGACCATCTCGAGTACCACGGCACCATGGAAGCCTACGGGGCGGCGAAGGCGAAGCTCTTCGACTGGCCGGGCCTCAGGGCCGCGGTGGTGAACCTGGACGACGCCTTCGGCGCCCACCTGGCGGCCCTCTGCGCCGGCCGGATGAGGGTCCTCGGCTACAGCCTGGACGAGGAGGCGGCGCGCGACCCCGGTTCCGCCCTCGGACGGCTGGCCGCAAGCGGCGTGGAACTGCTGCTGGCCGAAGGCCTGCGGGTCGGCCAGGCGGGACTCGAATTCCGGGTCGGCGGCGTGCCGGTCCGTTCCCCGCTGCTCGGGCGGTTCAACGCCTCCAATCTCATGGCCGTCCTCGGCGCGCTCCTCGCCGGCGGCCTGTCCATGGGCGACGCGGTGGCCGCGCTGGGCGGCCTGCGCGCGCCGGCCGGGCGCATGGAGGCGGCCGGCGGCGAGGGGGTGCCGCTGGTCGTGGTGGACTACGCCCATACGCCGGATGCCCTGGAGAAGGTGCTGGCCACGCTGCGGGAGACGGCCAGGGCCCGGGGCGGACGCCTCCATTGCGTCTTCGGTTGCGGCGGCGACCGGGATCCCGGCAAGCGTCCCCTGATGGGCGAGGTGGCCGAGGCCCTGGCCGACGGCGTGCTGGTGACCAGCGACAATCCCCGCTTCGAGAATCCCATCGCCATCATCGACGCCATCGTGGAGGGCATGGTCTCCCGCCCCGAGGTGGAACCCGACCGGGGCGCCGCCATCGTTCGCGCGGTGCGCGAGGCGGCGCCGGAGGACGTGGTGCTGGTGGCCGGCAAGGGACACGAGCCCTACCAGGAAATCGCCGGGGTCCGGCATCCCTTCTTGGACATGGATGTCGTCCGCGGCGCCCTGGGGCTTTTCGCGGGGAGCGCCCCGTGACCATGCTGACCCTCGCGGAAGCCGCCCGGGCGACCCTCGGTCGCGCCACGTTGCCCGGGACCACGTTCGCCTCCGTGTTCAGCGACTCGCGGGTGGTGGACCGGGGAGGACTGTTCGTCGCCCTGCGCGGCGAGCGCTTCGACGGCCATGACTTCGTGCGCCAGGTGCTCGACGCCGGCGCCGCCGCGGCCCTGGTGGCGGCGGACTCGGCTGTTGCCCGGGAAGGCGCCGACCTGCCCCTGGTCATCGTGGAGGACACCCGCGAGGGGCTGCGCCACCTGGCCGCCGCCTGGCGCCGCCGGTTTGCCGTGCCGGTGATCGCCGTGACCGGCAGCAACGGCAAGACCACGGTGAAGGAGATGGTTTCGGCGATACTCGCCGCCGCGTTCGGCACCGAGGGACGCCTGGCCACGGCGGGGAACCTCAACAACGACATCGGGCTGCCGCTCACCGTCCTGCGCCTGCGTGAAGGGCACCGGGCCGCGGCC
The DNA here is from genome assembly GCA_016791145.1 of Rhodocyclaceae bacterium. Classification (GTDB taxonomy): domain Bacteria; phylum Pseudomonadota; class Gammaproteobacteria; order Burkholderiales; family Rhodocyclaceae; genus JAEUNJ01. Next base: position 18,528 of record JAEUNJ010000036.1, read on the forward strand.
ATCGAACTGGGGATGAACCATCCCGGCGAGACCGCGGTCCTGGCCGCCGTGGCACAGCCCACCGTCGCCCTGATCAACAATGCCCAGCGGGAACACCAGGAATTCATGAAGTCCGTCGCGGCCGTCGCCGAGGAGCACGGCGCCCTGATCGCCGCCCTGCCGTCCGACGGCATCGCCGTGATCAACGCCGACGACGCGTTCGCCGGCTACTGGCGCGATCTCGCCGCCGGCCGTCCGACGCGCAGCTTCGGTCTCGAGGCACCCGCCGACGTGACCTGTGGCTGGACTCCCGGCAAGCTCGGCAGCCGGCTGGAAATCCGCGCCGGGGGTGAAACGGCGCCGGTCGAACTCTCGATCCTCGGCGTGCACAACGTGCGCAACGCGCTGGCCGCGGCGGCAGCGGCCATGGCCGCCGGCCTCCCGCTGACGGCGGTGGTCCGCGGCCTCGCCGCCTTCCGTCCCGCCAAGGGCCGCCTGCAGCTCAAGGAAGGCGCGGGCGGGGCCACCGTGATCGACGACACCTACAACGCGAACCCGGATTCCGTCCGGGCCGCCATCGACGTCCTCGCCGCGCGCCCGGGCCGCCGCATCCTGGTGCTCGGGGACATGGGCGAGGTCGGCGAGCAGGCCGGCCAGTTCCACGACGAAGTGGGCGGCTACGCCAAGAGCATGGGCATCGAGCGGCTCCTCACCCTGGGCGAGGCCAGTCGCGCGGCGAGCGGCAACTTCGGCCCCGGCGCGCGGCATTTCGAACGGGCGGAGGACCTGATCGCCGTCCTCGCGCCGGACCTCGACGGCCGCACCACGACGCTCGTCAAGGGGTCCCGCTTCATGCGCATGGAGCGCGTGGTGGACGCGATCTGCCCGCCCCCGCCGAAGAACGGCACCGAGGCGGTCCCCGCAGGGGCCGCGGAGAAGAAGCATGCTGCTTGAACTGGCCCAGTGGCTGGCGAAGGACATCCGGGCCTTCAACGTCTTTTCCTACATCACGCTGCGCGCCGTGCTGGCCACGATGACCGCGCTGACCATCTCCTTCGTGCTCGGCCCGGCGGTTATCCGGTGGCTGGCGGCCCGGAAGATCGGCCAGCCGGTGCGCGGCGACGGTCCGCAGACGCACCTGATCAAGGCCGGCACGCCGACCATGGGCGGGGCCCTGATCCTCATCTCCCTGGGCATCTCGACGCTGCTCTGGGCGGATCTGGAAAACCGCTTCGTCTGGATCGTCCTGGTGGTGACCCTGGGCTACGGTGCCGTGGGCTGGGTAGACGACTGGCGCAAGGTGGTCTACCGGAACCCGGACGGCCTCTCCGCCCGGGCGAAGTTCTTCTGGCTTTCGGCGATCGGGCTGGTCGCCGCCACCTACATCGCCTTCTCGATATCGGCCCCGAACAACGAAAAGGTGGTCCGTCTCTTCCTGGAGTGGGTGGCAAGCGGCTTCACGCTCGAGCTGCCGGCGAAGACCGACCTGATCGTTCCCTTCTTCAAGAGCGTCTCCTATCCTCTTGGCATCTTCGGTTTCATCATCCTGACCTATTTCGTCATCGTCGGCACCAGCAACGCGGTCAATTTCACCGACGGCCTGGACGGGCTGGCCATCATGCCGACGGTCATGGTGGGGGCGGCCCTCGGCATCTTCGCCTACGTGGCCGGCAACGCCGTGTACTCCAAGTACCTGCTGCTGCCCCACATCCCCGGCGCCGGCGAGCTGACGGTGTTCTGCGGGGCCCTCGCGGGGGCCGGCCTCGGCTTCCTCTGGTTCAACGCCTATCCCGCCGAGGTCTTCATGGGCGACGTGGGGGCCCTGGCCCTGGGCGGCGCCCTCGGCACGGTGGCCGTCATCGTGCGCCAGGAGATCGTCCTCTTCATCATGGGCGGCGTCTTCGTGGCCGAGACCGTGTCGATCATGATCCAGGTGACCTACTTCAAATACACGAAACGGCGCTACGGGGAGGGGCGGCGCATCTTCCTGATGGCGCCGCTGCACCACCACTTCGAGAAGAGCGGCTGGAAGGAGACCCAGGTCGTGGTGCGCTTCTGGATCATCACCATCCTGCTCGTGCTGTTCGGGCTGTCCACGCTGAAGATCCGCTGACGAAGCCCATGAGCGACCCGCACGGCCGCCCGAAGGGGCGCGGACAGGAACCCGGAGCCGCGCAGCGGCGAACTGTCGTCACCCCCTCCCTTGGGGAGGGGGCCGGGGGGAGGGCCCGCCAATTTCCCGAGGGGGAGCGCTTGCGCTCCCCCTCCCCGTGGGAGGGGGTTGGGGGGAGGGCAGCCCCATGAATCTTTCCGGCAAGCACGTCCTCGTCCTCGGCCTCGGCGAATCCGGGCTGGCCATGGCCCGCTGGTGTGCCCGCCAGGGCGCCCGGGTACGGGTGGCGGATACCCGCGCCGCGCCGCCCTTCCTGCCCGCCCTGCGGGAAAGGCTTCCGGAGGCCGAGTTCGTCGCTGGCGAGTTCGGCAAGGGCCTGCTGGAGGGCATGGACGTCTTCGCCCTGTCGCCGGGCCTCTCCGGCGGGCTGCCCGTGGTCCTGCAGGCCCGTGCCCTCGCCATTCCCGTCCTCGGCGAGATCGAATTCTTCGCCCGCGGGCTCCGCGGCCTGGGCCTGCGGGGCGCCAGCCGGGTGATCGCCATCACCGGAACCAACGGGAAGACGACGACGACGGCCCTGGCCGGCCACCTGTGCCGGGCCGCCGGCCGGGCCACCGGCGTCGCGGGCAACATCTCCCCGGCCGCCCTGGATGCGCTGATGGACGCCCAGGATGAGGGCCGGATCCCGGATACCTGGGTCCTGGAGCTATCGAGCTTCCAATTGGAGACCCTGGAATCCCTGGACGCGGAGGCGGCCACGGTGCTCAACGTCAGCGACGACCACCTGGACCGCTACCGGGACCTGGAGGACTACGCCGCGGCGAAGGCCCGCATCTTCGCGGGCGGCGGGGTGCAGGTCCTGAATCGCCAGGATGCGCGGGTGCGCAAGATGGCCGTCGCCGGCCGCGCCCTGATCACCTTCGGACTCGATGCGCCGGGGCACGCGCAGGATTTCGGCCTGCGGACGAACGCCCGCGGCGGCCGGGAGGAGCCCTGGCTGGTCCAGGGCGATCGCTTCCTGCTCCCGGTGTCGGACCTGCCCATCGCCGGTCTGCACAACGCCGCCAACGCCATGGCGGCCCTGGCCCTGTGCGCCGGCATCGGCCTCGATCCCGTCTCCCTGCTGCCCGCCCTGCGCAGCTTCCGCGGACTCCCGCACCGGGTCGAACGCGTGGCCCGCATCGCAGGCGTGGATTGGTACGACGATTCCAAGGGCACCAACGTGGGCGCCACGATCGCGGCGCTGGAAGGCCTGGGCCGCAAGGTGGTGGTCATCCTCGGGGGCGACGGCAAGGGGCAGGACTTCTCCCCCCTGAAGGCCGCCGTGGCCGGCCACGGGCGGGCGGCGGTGCTGATCGGCCGGGACGGTCCCCTGATCGGCCGCGCCATCGACGGCTGCGGCGTGCCGGTGGAAACGGCGCCGGACCTGCCGGCGGCCGTCGCCCGGGCGGCCGCGCTGGCGCAGGAAGGGGATGCCGTCCTGCTCTCGCCGGCCTGCGCCAGTTTCGACATGTTCCGCAACTACGAGCACCGGGCCCGGGTCTTCGTCGAGGCCGTGCGGGCCAGGGCGGGCGGCTGATGGCGACCCTGAGCCTGCGCCACGCGCCCCGCCCCGGCACGCCGGCGGAACTGGACCCGCTGCTCGTCTGGCCCGCCCTGGGCCTGCTGATGCTCGGCCTGGTGATGGTGTATTCGGCGTCCATCGCCACCGCCGAGGGCAGTGCCTTCACCGGCCACCAGCCGGGCTTCTACCTGGTCCGCCACGGCATCTTCCTGGTCATCGGCCTGGTCCTGGCCGTCGTCGCCTTCCAGATCCCGCTGCGCTTCTGGCAGCAGATGGCGCCGCTGCTGTTCCTCGGCGGCGTCATGCTGCTGGTGGCGGTGCTGGTGCCCCACGTGGGGCGGACGGTGAATGGCGCCACCCGGTGGCTGCCCCTCGGACCGATCAACCTCCAGCCCTCGGAACTGATGAAGCTGTTCGCCGTGCTCTACGCGGCCGACTACACCGTCCGCAAGCTGGGGGACATGGGTTCCCTGCGCCGCGGCTTCGTGCCGATGGCCGCCGTGATGGTGGTCGTCGGCGTGCTGCTGCTGCGCGAGCCGGACTTCGGCGCCTTTGTGGTCATCGTCGCCATCTCCATGGGCATCCTGTTCCTGGGCGGCATCGCGGGCCGCCTGTTCGTGGGACTGGTGATGGTGCTCGCCGCGGCGTTCGCGGTGCTGGTGATCACCTCGCCCTACCGGCTGGAACGGATGCTGAACTTCATGGATCCCTGGGCGGATCCGCTCGGCAAGGGCTACCAGCTCTCCCATGCCCTGATCGCCTTCGGCCGCGGCGAGTGGTTCGGCGTCGGCCTCGGCGCCAGCGTCGAGAAGCTCTTCTACCTGCCGGAGGCGCACACCGACTTCCTGCTCGCCGTGATCGCCGAGGAACTGGGATTCGCCGGCGTGGCCCTGGTCGTGGTCCTGTTCGGCCTGCTGGTGCAGCGGGCCTTCGCCCTGGGCCGCCAGGCCCTGGCCCTCGACCGGGTGTTCGCCGCCCTGGTCGCCCAGGGCATCGGCATCTGGTTCGGCTTCCAGTCCTTCATCAACATGGGCGTGAACATGGGCATGCTGCCCACCAAGGGGCTGACCCTGCCGCTGATGAGCTTCGGCGGCTCGGGCATCGTCGCCAACTGCATCGCGCTGGCCATCCTGTTCCGGGTGGACTACGAAAACCGCCAGCTGATGCGCGGGGTTTCCTCGTGAAGACGCTGATGGTCATGGCCGGCGGCACGGGCGGCCACATCATGCCGGGCCTGGCGGTGGCCGAGCATCTGCGCTCCCTGGGCTGGCGCGTGGCCTGGATGGGCAATCCCGATGGCATGGAGGCGCGGCTGGTGCCGGAGCAGGGCTACGACATGGCCTGGGTCCGCTTCACCGCGCTGCGCGGCAAGGGCCTGCTGCGCAAGCTGCTGCTGCCCTTCAACCTGCTGCGGGGCTTTTCCCAGGCGCTGCGGGAGATCCGCCGCATCCGTCCCGACGTGGTCCTGGGCATGGGGGGCTTCGTGAGCTTCCCCGGCGGCATGATGGCCGCCCTGGTCGGCCGGCCCCTCGTCCTGCACGAGCAGAACTCCGTGGCCGGCCTCGCCAACCGGGTGCTGGCCGGCGTCGCCGACCGCATCCTGACCGGCTTCCCGCGGGTGCTGCGCAAGGGCGACTGGGTCGGCAATCCCGTCCGCCCGGCCATCGCCGCCATCGACCCGCCGGCGCAGCGGTACGCGTCCCGCAGCGGCCCGCTGCGCCTGCTGGTCGTGGGCGGCAGCCTCGGCGCCCAGGCCCTCAATGCCGCCGTGCCCCGGGCCCTGGCGCTGATTCCCGAGGCGGAACGGCCCGAGGTGGTGCACCAGTCCGGCGAGAAGCAGATCGAGGAGCTGAAGGCGAACTATGCCGCGGCGGGCGTCACGGCCCACGCGGTGCCATTCATCGAGGACATGGCCGGGGCCTATGCCTGGGCCGACCTGGTCATCTGCCGGGCCGGCGCCCTGACGGTGTCCGAACTGGCCGCCGCCGGCGTGGCGAGCATCCTCGTGCCCTTCCCGCACGCGGTGGACGACCACCAGACGGGCAATGCGCGTTTCCTCGCCAACGCCGGCGCCGCCATCCTGCTGCCCCAGGCCGAATTGGCCCCGGAGCGGCTCGCCGACCTGCGCCGCCTGTCGCGCCCCCAACTGCTGGAAATGGCGGAGAAGGCCCGGGGACTGGCGCGACCCGACGCCACGGCCGTCGTGGCGAAGGTCTGCGCGGAGGTGGCGAAATGATCATGGGCGCCAGGGTGGAGAGGGGAGCGTCGCGAGCCGCGCGAGGCCCGGCCGCCGCGCCGACCTTGCGCGGGCCGACTGCCTACGGAGTACGAACATGAAACACAAGATCCGTCACATCCATTTCGTCGGCATCGGCGGCTCGGGCATGAGCGGCATCGCCGAGGTGCTGGCCAACGAGGGCTTCCAGGTCAGCGGATCCGACCTGGCGGAGAGCGCCACGACCCGCCGCCTCGCCCAGGCGGGAATCCGGATCGTCGTCGGCCATGCGGCCGGGAACGTGGCGGGAGCCGATGCCGTCGTCGTGTCCACCGCCGTGAAGGAGGACAACCCGGAAGTCGTGGCCGCCCGGGAACGCAAGCTGCCGGTGGTGCCGCGGGCGCAGATGCTGGCCGAGCTGATGCGGCTGCGCCAGGGCATCGCCATCGCCGGCACCCACGGAAAGACGACCACGACGAGCCTCGTGGCCAGTTGCCTCGCCGAGGCCGGGCTGGACCCCACCTTCGTGATCGGCGGCCGCCTCAACTCGGCCGGCGCCAATGCCCGGCTGGGCCAGGGCGAGTTCCTGGTCGCCGAGGCCGACGAGTCGGACGCCTCCTTCCTGTTCCTGTCCCCCGTGCTCTCCGTGGTCACCAACATCGATGCCGACCACATGGAGACCTACGGCCACGACATGGGCCGCCTCAAGCAGGCCTTCCTGGACTTCCTCCACCGGCTCCCCTTCTACGGCGTTGCGGTGCTCTGCGCCGACGACGCGAACGTGCGCGAGATCCTGCCCCGGGTCGCCAAGCAGGTGGTCACCTACGGCATAGACCAGGAAGCCAACGTCCGGGCGGAGAACGTCCGTGCCGAGCACGGCCGGATGCGCTTCGATGCCGTGCGGGTGAATGGCTCGGTGTCGCGCTTCCCCGTGGAACTGAACCTGCCGGGCCGGCACAACGTGCTCAACGCCCTGGCCGCCATAGCGGTGGCCACCGAGGTCGGCGTGCCGGATGAGGCCATCCGCAAGGCGCTGTCGGAGTTCAAGGGTGTCGGGCGCCGCTTCCAGCGCTATGGCGAGATCGCCCTGCCGGCGGGGGGCAGCTTCACGCTGGTGGATGACTACGGCCACCATCCGGCGGAGATGGCGGCGACCCTGGCCGCGGCGCGGGGTGCCTTTCCGGGGCGCCGCCTGGTGCTCGCCTTCCAGCCCCATCGCTACACGCGCACCCGGGACTGCTTCGAGGATTTCGTCAAGGTCCTGTCGGGGGTGGACGCCTTGCTGCTGGCCGAGGTCTACGCGGCGGGCGAAGCACCCATCGTCGCGGCCGACGGGCGCACCCTGGCCCGCGCCATCCGCGTGGCCGGCAAGGTGGAGCCCGTTTTCGTCGAGGACATCGCCGCGATGCCGGCTGCCATCGTCGAGGCCGCGCGGGACGGGGACGTGGTGATCACCATGGGCGCCGGATCCGTCGGCGGCGTGCCGGGGAAGCTTGCCCATGCCTGACATCCGTGGCCGGTTCCGCGAGAACGAGCCCATGGCTCCCCACGTGTCCTGGCGCGCCGGCGGCGCCGCGGCCGTGGCCTTCTTCCCGGCGGACCTGGCGGACCTGGCGGCCTGCTTCGAGCGCCTGCGCCACGACGAGCCGGTGATGACGGTGGGCCTGGGCAGCAACCTGCTGGTGCGCGACGGCGGCTATCCGGGCACCGTGGTGTTCACCCACGGCGCATTGAACGTGCTGCGGCTGGAACGGGACGGGACGCTCTATTGCGAGGCGGGCGTGGCGAGCCCGAAGGTGGCCCGCTGCGCGGCGAATCACGGCATGGGCGAGGCCGAATTCCTCGCCGGCATCCCGGGCACCCTGGGCGGGGCGCTGGCCATGAACGCCGGCTGCTACGGCGGCGAGATCTGGCGCTACGTGGAGCGGGTGCTGATGCTGGACCGGCGCGGCCGCCTGGCCGAACGCACGCCGGCGGATTTCGAGATCGGTTACCGCCACGCGGGGCTGCGGGCGGCGGCCGACGAGATCTTCGCCGCCGCCTGGCTGCGCTTCCCTTCCGGCGATGCGGCGGCGGCCCGCACGCGCATCCGGGAACTGCTCGAGAAGCGGATCGCCACCCAGCCGCTGCAACTTCCGAACGCCGGCTCGGTGTTCCGCAACCCGCCCGGCGACCACGCCGCGCGGCTCATCGAAACGGCCGGCCTGAAGGGCCTGGAAGAAGGCGGCGCGAGGGTCTCGGAAAAGCATTCGAATTTCATCGTTAATCCCGAGGGCAGGGCGAGGGCCTCTGAGATAGAAAGGCTCATTGGGCGGGTCCAGGCCCGGGTGAGGGAATCGTTCGGCATCGACCTGGTCCGGGAGGTGCGGATTGTCGGGGAAGAGGCGTGACTGAAGGCAAATTCGGCAAGGTGGCGGTGCTGCTCGGCGGCACCTCGGCCGAACGCGAAATCTCCCTGATGTCCGGCCGCGCCGTCCTCGCCGCCCTGCAGGCGGCGGGGGTGGACGCCCATCCCTTCGATCCGGCGCAGGCGAGCCTCTGGCGCCTGAAGGAAGACGGCTACGCGCGGGCCTTCATCGCCCTGCACGGCCGTTTCGGGGAGGACGGCACCGTGCAGGGCGTCCTCGAGACCCTGGGCATCCCCTACACCGGCAGCGGCGTCATGGCCTCCGCCCTGGCCATGGACAAGTGGCGCACCAAGCTCGTCTGGCTGGCCGCCGGCGTCCCCACGCCCGCCTACCGGATCCTGGAGGCCGGAACGGACTTCGCGGGAGTGGCGGCGGAGCTGGGCCTGCCGCTGATCGTCAAGCCGGCCCGGGAGGGCTCCTCCATCGGCGTCACGAAGGTGACCACCGCCGAAGGGCTGGCGCCGGCCTACGCGGAGGCGGCCCGCCTCGATCCCCTGGTGCTGGCCGAGGCCTTCGTCGCCGGACGGGAGCTTACCGCCGCCGTCCTCGGCGACCGGGTGCTGCCCCTGGTCCGCATCGAGCCGCCGGCGGCCGGCTACGACTACGAGAACAAGTACTTCACCGACGCCGTGCGCTACCACTGCCCGGCCGGGATCGATGCGGCGCTGGAGGCCGAGATCGGCCGCCAGGCCCTGCAGTCCTTCCGCGTCCTCGGCTGCCGGGGCTGGGGACGCGCCGACCTGATCCTGCGCGACGACGGAAGCTTCGCCTTCCTGGAGATGAACACGTCGCCGGGCATGACCGGCCATTCCCTGGTCCCCATGGCGGCCCGCGCGGCCGGCATCGAATTCGGCGAACTGGTGCTGCGCATCCTGGCGGAGGCCGCCCATGGCTAGGACGGGCGCCAGGCCCGCGCCGGCCGCCGACGGGTTCTGGGACCGCCCGGCCCTGATGAACCTGGTGGCCGACGTGCTGATCTTCTTCGCCGTCGCCGGGCTGGCCTGGGCCGCGGTGACCGTGGTGCAGCGGCTTCCTGTGTTTCCCTTGCGGCAACTGGTGCTGACCGGCGAGGTGCAGCGGGTGACCCATGCCCAGCTCGACGATGCCGCCCGCGCCGCCCTCGCCGGCAACTTCTTCACCGTGGACCTGAACGGCGCCCGCGAGGCCTTCGAGAAGCTGCCCTGGGTGCGCCGGGCCGAGGTCCGGCGCCGCTGGCCGGACACGATCGAGCTGGCCGTCGAGGAACACCGGGCGGTCGCCCGTTGGCGGGGCACGGACGGCGAAAGCCGCCTGGTGAACGACTTCGGCGAGGTGTTCCAGGCGGCCGCGCCGGCCGACCTGCCCCTGTTCGCCGGGCCGGAAGGCAGCGCGCCGCGGGTGCTGGCCCACCACCGGGAGTTCAGCGAGACGCTCGCCGCCGTGGGCCGACGGCCGCGGGCCGTGATCCTTTCCGCCCGGGAAGCCTGGCAATTGAAGCTCGACGACGGCGTCCTGGTGGACCTGGGGCGGGACCAGGCGAAGCACCCGTTGCGCGAGCGGCTGGCCCGCTTCGCCAGCCATTACCAGGCGGCCCGGGCGAAGGCCGGCGCCGGCGCCCTGCTGGTGGACATGCGTTACCCCAATGGATTCGCACTGCGCCCCGGGCGCGGCGCGGCGGAAAAAGGCTAGAAATGAGCAAGGAAAACCGGGACCTGATCGTCGGCCTCGACATCGGAACCTCGAAGATCGTGGCCATCGTCGCCGAACTGGACCCCGAGGGCCAGCCGTCCATCCTCGGCATCGGCACCCAGGATTCCAGGGGCCTGCGCCGCGGCGTGGTCATCAACATCGAGGAAACGGTGAATGCCATCTCCCGGGCCATCCAGGAAGTGGAACTGATGGCCGGCTGCAAGGTGAAGGAGGTCTACACCGGGATCGCGGGCAGCCACATCAAGAGCAAGGATTCCAACGGGATGGCCGTCGTGCGCGACAAGGAGGTCACCCCCTACGACGTGGATCGGGCGATCGAGGCCGCCAACGCGACGCCGATCTCAGCCGACGACCAGATCCTGCACACGCTGGTCCAGGAGTTCATCGTCGACGGCCAGGACGGCGTCAAGGAACCCTACGGCATGGACGCGAAGCGCCTGGAGGTCCGGGTCCACATCGTCACCGGCGCGGTCACCGCCGTCCAGAACATCGTCAAGTGCGTGCATCGCTGCGGACTCGAGGTCGTGGACCTGGTGCTCCAGCCGCTGGCCTCGGGCAATTCCGTGCTCACCGACGACGAGCGGGACGTGGGGGTCTGCCTGGTGGACATCGGCGGCGGCACCACCGACCTGGCGGTCTTCACCCAGGGCGCGATCCGCCACACGGCTGTCATTCCGATCGCCGGCGACCAGGTGACCTCCGACATCGGCATCGCGCTGCGCACCTCGACCCAGGATGCCGAGGACATCAAGGTGCGCTACGGCGTGGCGCTGCAGATGCTCGCCGATCCCGAGGAGATGATCGAGGTGCCGGGAGTCGGTGACCGGCCCGCTTCCAGCCTTTCCCGGCAGACCCTGGCCGGCTTCGTCCAGCCGCGCATCGAGGAGATCTTCCAGAAGGTGCAGGAGGAACTGGTGAAGAGCGGCTACGAGCGGCTGCTGCGCGCCGGCGTCGTGCTCACGGGCGGCGCCGCGGCGATGCCGGGAATGACGCAGCTCGGCGAGGAGATCTTCCACAACACGGTCAAGCTGGGAATGCCGTCCTATTCGGGCAACCTGCGGGACCTGGTGCGCAATCCGCGTTATTCCACTGCCATGGGCCTGGTCATGGAGGGCGTCGCCCAGCGGCGCCGCGGGCTCAAGGTGCGGGATACGCGCAACCCGAAGCAGATCCTGGCCCGCATGCGGTCCTGGTTCGAGCGGAATTTCTGATCTTTCACTTTCAGTCGTGGCACACAGAAGGAGGCGAGCATGTTCGAAATCGTAGACAAGGAACCGAACCCGACCGTGATCAAGGTCATCGGCATCGGCGGCGCCGGCGGCAACGCCGTCGAGCACATGATCCGTTCGGGGGTCCAGGGCGTGGAGTTCATCTGCGTCAATACGGATGCCCAGGCGCTGAAGAAGTCCTCGGCCGGCAACAAGCTGCAACTCGGCCCCGGCCTCGGGGCGGGCGGCAAGCCCGAGCGGGCGCGGGACCTGGCCATGGCCGACCGGGAACGGATCGCCGAGGCGCTTTCCGGCGCCCACATGGTCTTCATCACGGCTGGCATGGGGGGCGGCACCGGGACGGGCGCGGCGCCCGTGGTGGCGGAGGTGGCCCGCGAGATGGGGGTCCTCACCGTGGCCGTCGTCACGAAGCCCTTCGAGTTCGAGGGCAAGCGCATGCTGCTCGCCGAGGACGGCCTCGGGGAACTCGCCCAGAACGTCGATTCCCTGATCGTCATCCTCAACGAGAAGCTGATGGAAGTGCTCGGCGAGGACGTGAGCATGCAGGAGGCATTCCTGCAGGCCGACAGCGTGCTGAAGAACGCCGTCGGCGGGATCGCCGAGATCATCAACGTGCCCGGCCTGGTGAACGTCGATTTCGAGGACGTGCGGACCGTGATGGCCGAGATGGGCAAGGCGATGATGGGTTCCGCGACCTCCGCCGGCGTCGACCGCGCCCGCCTGGCCGCCGAGGCCGCCGTGGCCAGTCCGCTGCTGGAAGGAATCGAGCTCTCCGGCGCCCGCGGCGTGCTGGTGAACATCACGGCCAACTCCTCGCTGGGCATGAAGGAGGTGAAGGAGGTCATGACCACCATCCGCAACTACGCCTCGCAGGAAGCGACCATCATCTTCGGAACGGTGTTCGAGGAGGAGATGGAAGACCGCCTGCGGGTCACCGTGGTGGCCACGGGCCTGGGCGGCGCGGTGAAGATCCAACCCAAGCCGCGGGCCGTGCCCATGGCCGCGGACGTGATCGGGCTGCGCACCGGCACCGACAACCTGGTCGTCCAGCAGCCCGAATTGCCCTCCGTCTTCCACGGCCGCGCCAGCACCCGCAACGCCGCCGTCGAAGCCATGCAGTCGAGCGGGATGGACAAGTACGACATCCCGGCCTTCCTGCGCAAGCAGGCCGACTGAAGGTCGGCCGGATGTCGTGTTTGCGGCGGAGGCTGACCCCGGGACGGGGTCAAGCTGCGCAGCAGCGGGCCGGAGCCACGCCGGCCGCGACATCCCGGCCTTCCTGCGCAAGCAGGCCGACTGAGGGGCACACCATTCCTTCCCCGGGGGCCTCGCCTCCTTCGGGGGAGGGAGTGGGGTAAAATTGCCGCTTTGCAGCAACTTCCCGTCATGCTCAGGCAACGCACCCTCAAGTCACTGGTCAAGGCCACCGGCGTCGGGCTCCACTCCGGCGTCAAGGTGACCCTCGTCCTGCGTCCGGCGCGGCCCGACACGGGGATCGTCTTCCGGCGCGTGGACCTGGACCCGCCGGTGGACCTGAAGGCCGACCCCTATGGCGTCGGCGACACCCGGATGGCTTCCTGCCTGGAGAAGGACGGCGCCAAGCTGGGGACGGTGGAGCACCTGATGTCGGCCCTGGCGGGGCTGGGCATCGACAATCTCTACGTGGACGTGGATGCGCCCGAACTGCCGATCATGGACGGCTCGGCGGCGCCCTTCGTCTTCCTGCTCCAGTCGGCCGGCATCGAGGAGCAGAACGCGCCCAAGCGCTTCCTGCGGGTGAGGCGGACGGTCCGCGTCGAGGACGGGGACAAGTGGGCCCAGCTGTCGCCCTACGAGGGGTACCGCCTCGCCTTCTCCATCGTGTTCAACCACCCGGCCGTCGACAAGACGGGCACCCGGGCCGAAGTGGATTTCGCCGGCAACTCCTACGTCAGGGAGGTGGCGCGGGCGCGCACCTTCGGCTTCACCCAGGACGTGGAGGCCATGCGCTCCCAGGGCCTCGCCCTCGGCGGGAGCCTGGACAACGCCATCGTGATGGACGAGTACCGGGTCCTCAACAGCGACGGCCTGCGCTACGCCGACGAATTCGTCAAGCACAAGATCCTCGACGCCATCGGCGACCTCTACCTGCTCGGCCATCCGCTGCTGGCCGAATTCTCGGCCCACAAGTCCGGCCATGCCCTGAACAACCGCCTGCTGCGCGCCCTGCTGGCCGACGCGGACGCCTGGGAGTGGGTCAGCTTCGAGCGGCCCGAGGAGGCGACCGACCGGGTCGCCCGTCTCTACCCGGCCCTGGGCTAGCCAGCCCCCGCGCGATGCTGCTCCTGCGCATCGTCGGCGTCCTGGCGATCATCGTCATCGGCGCCAGCATCGTCGCCTACGTCTTTACCGGCGACCGCCGCTACCTGTCCCTGTCCTGGCGGGTGACCAAATGGGGGCTGGTCTTCCTGGCCGCCGTCTTCGCCCTGATGTTCCTGGAGCGGGTCATCGTCCTGTAGCGGTTTCGGGCCGCGTTCAGCGGCTGCGCTCCACCAGGCGCCTCAGGGCCACGCCGAGGCGGTCTCCCTCCGGCAGTTGCTCCGCCAGGGAGGTGAGCGCCTGCTTCTGGCGGATGCCAATGGAAGCAGCCTGCTTCGGGGGTGGGCGTGAACTGGTGGTAATCGACGGTTGCACTTTTACGAGAATTTCGGTAGTTTTGCACCCTTCCATAACAAAACGGTCGATGAGCCGCGGCGCCAGTTGCCGCAGTTTCGAGGCCACCGCGCCGCTCGCGGCGTGGATGACGACCCTGCCCAGCTTGAGATTGGCAATGCGGCTGCTGCGCGCCAACATGGCCGGCACCGCATCCTCGTAGATTCGCTGGAGCTTCAAGAGCTGCCCCGCATGGGCCGTCAGGCGCGAGAGCGCGCCGTCGTCCTGCAGGCAATCGACGATGGGACGTGCGAAGCGGCGTTTCATCGGGGGCGGGGCGTCAAGCCCGAGAAGGAGAGTGAGCGTGCATATTATTGTCGTCTCCGACCGCCTGGCAACCGCCAGGACCCTGACCCTGGGCTACCGGCACCTGGCCGGGCTCGCCGCCGCCTTCGTCGGGCTGGTGCTGCTGGTGTCTTCCCTCTTCTCCTACGTGACGGTCCGTCATGCGGCCGAGATCCGCCTCCCCTTCCTGCAGGACCTGGTCAAGGCGGTCACCGCCGAGGAAACCCGCTCCAGCCGCGAGTTCCTGCGCGAGAACCTGAATGCGATGGCCGTCAAGCTGGGCGAGATGCAGGCCCAGATCACGCGCCTGGATTCCCTCGGGGAGCGCCTGGCCACCCTGGCCGGCGTGAAGCTGCAGGACCTGCGGCAGTCCGAGGCGGCCGACGGCCGGGACGGCCGCGGCGGCCCGCTGGTGCAGCCTTCGTCGCTTTCCGCCGCCGAACTGCAGCAGGCCGTGGATGCCCTGTCGCGGGTCGTCGAGGCGCGCAGCGACACCCTTTCACTGCTGGAGTCCCAGTTGTTCGAGGAGCGGGTCAAGAAGAACCTCCTGCCCACCAGCCTGCCCATCGACGGCCAGTGGAACGCCTCCGCCTACGGCTGGCGGATCGATCCCTTCACCGGCGAGCGCGCCCTGCACGAGGGTGTCGATTTCTCGGCCGAGGTCGGCACACCCGTCAAGGCCGCGGCGGCGGGCGTGGTGACGCTGGCCGAGCGCCATCCGGAGTACGGGCTCGTCGTGGAGATCGACCACGGCAACGAACTGGCGACGCGCTATGCCCATGCGTCGAAGATCCACGTGGCCCCCGGCACCGTCGTGAAACGCGGCCAGCGGGTGGCCGACGTGGGTTCGTCGGGCCGTTCCACCGGCCCGCACCTGCACTTCGAAGTGCGCTACCGCGGGATCGCCCAGAACCCGAATCGCTTCCTCCAGCAGGCCCAGCAGAACGGCGCCAGGCACGTCGCCCGCCGCTGATCCCGCAGCGTCCGCCCGGGCGCCCCGGGGGCCCGGGCGCCGCGACGCCCGGCCCGGGAAGTCGGCCGGGACCCCCATGCTAAAATCCTTTCCTTTTCCCCCCGCCCCGGCGGGGCCGGCAAGGGGCCTGCATTCGCCCGCGCCGCCGGCCGACACGGGACCTCCCAGATGATTACCGGCCTTCTCAAGAAGATTTTCGGCAGCCGCAACGACCGGCTGATCAAGCAGTATTCCCAGACCGTCACGCGCATCAACGCGCTGGAGCCGTCGATGGCGGCGCTGACCGACGACCAGCTCGCGGCGAAGACCGTGGAGTTCCGGGAGAAGGTGGCCAATGGGGCCACCCTCGAGTCGCTGCTCCCGGAGGCCTTCGCCGTCGTCCGGGAGGCCGGCAAGCGGGCCCTGGGGATGCGCCATTTCGACGTCCAGCTGATCGGCGGCATGGTGCTGAACGACGGGAAGATCTCGGAGATGCGCACCGGCGAGGGCAAGACCCTGGTCGCCACGCTGCCCGCCTACCTGAATGCCCTGTCCGGCAAGGGCGTCCACGTGGTGACGGTGAACGACTACCTGGCCAGCCGGGATGCCGACTGGATGGGGCGGATCTACCGCTTCCTCGGGCTTACCGTGGGCGTCAACCTGTCCCAGATGCCGCACGAGCAGAAGCAGGCCGCCTATGCGGCGGACATCACCTACGGCACGAACAACGAGTTCGGCTTCGACTACCTGCGGGACAACATGGTGTATGGGGCCGCCGACCGGGTCCAGCGGGGCCTCAACTACGCCATCGTGGACGAGGTGGACTCCATCCTGATCGACGAGGCGCGCACGCCGCTGATCATTTCCGGCCAGGCCGAGGACCACACGGACCTCTACATGAAGATGAACGCCGTGCCGCCCATGCTGGAGAAGGGCGAGGCCGGCAAGCGGGAGGGCGAGCCGGACACGGGCGATTTCACCGTGGACCTGAAGGCCCATTCCGTGCTGCTCACGGAGGCGGGCCACGAGAAGGCCGAGGGCATCCTGGCCCGGCTGGGCATGCTCGCCGAGGGATCCAGCCTCTACGAGCCCTCCAACATCCTGCTGATGCACCATCTCTACGCCGCCCTGCGGGCCCACAACCTGTTCCACAAGGACCAGCACTACGTGGTGCAGAACGGCGAGGTGATCATCGTCGACGAGTTCACCGGCCGCCTGATGCCGGGCCGGCGCTGGTCCGACGGCCTGCACCAGGCCGTCGAGGCGAAGGAAGGGGCGCAGATCCAGTCCGAGAACCAGACGCTGGCCTCGATCACCTTCCAGAACTACTTCCGCATGTACCGCAAGCTGTCGGGGATGACCGGCACCGCGGACACGGAAGCCTACGAGTTCCACCAGATCTACGGGCTGGAGACGGTGGTGATCCCCACCAACAAGCCCATGGTCCGCGACGACGCCAACGACCAGATCTACCGGACGGCGAAGGAGAAACACACCGCGATCATCGCCGACATCCGCGACTGCCATCAGCGCGGCCAGCCGGTGCTGGTGGGCACCACCTCGATCGAAAACTCCGAACTGCTCTCCGGGATGCTGCAGAAGGAGAAGCTGCCCCACCAGGTGCTCAACGCCAAGCAGCACGCCAAGGAGGCGGAGATCGTCGTCCAGGCCGGCCGGCCCGGCGTCATCACCATCGCCACCAACATGGCCGGCCGCGGCACGGACATCGTGCTCGGCGGCAACGTCGAGCGGCAGGTGGCGGCCCTCAAGGACGACGAGTCGGTGCCGGCCGGGGAGAAGGAGGGTCGCATCGCCGCCATGCGGACCGAATGGCAGAAGCTCCACGAGCAGGTGGTGAAGGCGGGCGGACTGCACATCATCGGATCGGAGCGCCACGAGTCGCGGCGCATCGACAACCAGCTCCGCGGCCGTTCCGGCCGCCAGGGGGACCCGGGCTCCTCCCGCTTCTACCTGTCGCTGGACGACCCGCTGCTGAAGATCTTCGCCGGCGAGCGGCTCAACGCCATCATGATCCGGCTCAAGATGCCCGAAGGCGAGGCCATCGAGCACCCGCTGGTCTCCCGCTCCCTCGAATCCGCCCAGCGCAAGGTGGAGCAGCGCAACTTCGACATCCGCAAGCAGCTGCTGGAATACGACGACGTGGCCAACGACCAGCGCAAGGTCATCTACCAGCAGCGCAACGAACTGCTCGACAGCGAGGATATCGCCGAGACCATCACGGGCATGCGCCAGGGCGTCCTGCACGACGCCTTCCGGACCCACGTCCCGGCCGAGAGCGTCGAGGAACAATGGGACATCCCGGGCCTCGAGAACCTGCTGCAGGCCGAGTTCCAGCTCAAGCTGCCGGTGGCCGACTGGGTCAAGGCCGAGCCCAGCCTCGGCGACGAGGACATCCTGCGGCGCATCCTCGACGCGGCGGACGAGATGTACCGCGCCAAGGTCGCCCAGGTGGACCTGGCGGCCTGGGCGGGCTTCGAGCGCAACGTCATGCTGCAGAGCCTGGACACCCACTGGCGGGAGCATCTGGCGGCCCTCGACCATCTGCGCCAGGGCATCCACCTGCGCGGCTATGCCCAGAAGAACCCGAAGCAGGAATACAAGCGCGAGGCCTTCGAGCTTTTCGAGGGCCTGCTCAACACCGTGCGGCTGGAGGTGACCAAGCTCCTGATGACCGTGCAGATCCGCTCCCAGGAGCAGATCGAGGAGGTCGAGCAGCACCCGCCGCAGGTGGAGAACGTCCGCTACCATCACGCCGACTACGACGAGGCGCTGGGCAGCGGCGAGGAGGAAGACAAGGCCAAGCCGACCCAGCGGGCGATGCCCAAGGTGGGCCGCAACGATCCCTGTCCCTGCGGCAGCGGCCGGAAATACAAGCACTGCCACGGGAAGCTGAACTGACGCCGCGGGCGGTGGATCCCCTGCGCACCATCGCCGAGGACGGGGCTGCCGTCCTCGTCCTCGACCAGACACGGTTGCCCGCGGACGAGGCCCATGTCCGGCTGGGCACCCTGGCCGAAGCCGCCCACGCGATCCGCAGCATGCAGGTCCGCGGTGCCCCCCTGATCGGGGCCACGGCCGCCTACGGCGTCGCCCTGGCCCTCGCCGAGGGGCGCTCGCTCGAGGAGTCGCTCGCCGTGCTGGCCGCCACGAGGCCCACCGCGGTGAACCTGCACTGGGCCCTCGAGCGCATGCGCCGGGCGCTCTCCGGCCTTCCGGAAGGCGGACTAACCACGGCCGCCTGGCGGGAGGCCCGGGCGATCGCTGCCGAGGACGCGGCGGCGAACGCCGCCATCGGCCGCCACGGCCTGGCGCTGCTGGACCGGCCGCGGGACGGCAGGCGGCCATTGCAGGTGATGACCCATTGCAACGCCGGGTGGCTCGCCACCGTCGCCCACGGCACCGCCCTGGCGCCCATCTACGCCGCCAAGGATTCCGGGTTGCCGGTCCACGTCTGGGTCTCCGAGACCCGGCCGCGCAACCAGGGGCTGCTGACCGCCTGGGAACTGGCCCGGGCCGGCATCACCCACACGCTGGTCGCCGACAACGCGGCCGGCCTGCTCATGATGCAGGGACGCGTCGATTGCGTGATCGTCGGCGCCGACCGGATCGCCGCCAACGGCGACACGGCCAACAAGGTCGGCACCTACCTCAAGGCCCTCGCGGCCAAGGCCCACGGCGTGCCGTTCTATGTGGCCGCGCCGCTGTCGACGGTGGATTTCGACTGCCCCGCCGGGGACCGCATTCCCATCGAGGAGCGCGACGGCGCCGAACTCGGGGCGCCCCCCGGGGTTCCCGTGGGCAACCCGGCCTTCGACGTGACGCCGGCGGCGCTGATCGCGGCCTTCGTCACCGAGCGCGGTATCATTTCGCCAAGCCATCTTTTTCGAGCGAAATCGTGAGAGTCGTCGGCAAGGAACCCCTTCCCCCCGCGTCCAACCAGCCGACTGCCGCCAACCTGGAGGCCGCGGATCTGTTCATGGCCCAATTGCGCGGCCTCTGCGGTGGCCCGCGCCGCTATTTCCCCAAGGGTGTCTATCGATATCGTAGCCATGAGGAAGCGGATTTGGCAGTCCTGGCCTTCGTGGCGCGTGACATGGCCAACCTCATGATCGAGCGGGAACATGGCGCAGGAAAAGTTCGCGCGTGACGCGACGCTCGACGACCTGAAGCGCGTCATCGGGGCGCTGAACGCTGCCGGCGTTGATTACTTCCTGATCGGCGGCTACGCGCTTGCCGCTCACGGCCACAGGCGCGCGACGCGTGACATCGACATCCTCGTTCCGCCGACCCGGGAGACGGGGGAAAAGGTCAGGCGGGCACTGCTGCTGTTGCCGGACGGCGCGGCCCGCGACATCGATCCCGCGTGGTTCGAGGAAGGTGACACGATTCGGGTTGCCGACGAGTTCGTCGTCGACGTGATGTTCAACGCCTGCGGCGAGAGCTACGAATCCCTGAGGCCGTTTGCCCGGACGGTGCGCTTCGACGACGGGACCGAAATACGCACCCTGGATCTGGAGGGCCTGTTGCGGACCAAGCAAACGTCCCGGGGAAAGGACGAAGAGGATCGCCTTTTCATCGAGACCGCGTTGCGCTTGTGGCGCCAGCGGCATGACTGACCTCCACGCCGCCGTCCTCGGCACCGCCCGCGCCATGAATGCCGCGGGCATCAACCGGGGCACGGCCGGCAACGTCAGCGCCCGGGCCGACGGCGGTTTCGTGGTCACGCCCACCGGCATGTCCTACGATGCCTGCGTCGCGGAGGACATGGTGGCCGTGGGCATGGACGGCACGCCCTCCGGCCGCCGCAAGCCGTCCTCGGAATGGCGCTTCCACCGGGACATCTATGCCGCCCGCCCCGAGGTCGGGGCGGTGATCCACACCCACTCCCCCTTCGCCACCAGCCTGGCCTGCATGGGCACCGGCATCCCGGCCTTCCACTACATGGTGGCCCGCTTCGGCGGGGCGGACGTGCGTTGCGCGGACTACGCGACCTTCGGCACCCAGGCCCTGTCGGACGCGGTCCTGGCCGCCCTCGATGGACGCCGGGGCTGCCTGATGGCCCATCACGGCATGGTAGTGGCGGGTGGCGACCTGGGCGACGCCCTGGCCCTGGCCATCGAACTGGAGGGCCTGGCGGAGCAGTACTGGCGGGTGCTGCAGATCGGCGGCCCCCGCCTGTTGCCCGGCGACGAGATGGCGCGGGTGCTCGAGAAGTTCCGGGACTACGGCCGGCAGTGACCGGTCGGCCGGACGGTATCCCGGGACGTGCCGCCCACCGGCAGTTGCGCGGGGTTGCCCGATCCGGTAGGATGTGACCACAGTCACATGACCAGGGGCATTCCGATGAGTATCCGGGTATCGAAGTCCCAGTTCAAGGCCAAGGCGCTGGAGTACTTTCGTCTGGTCGAATCGAGCGGCGAGGCGGTCGTGGTGACGGATCGTGGCGAGCCCAGCCTGGAGGTTCGTCCTTATGCGTCGCACGCCCGCGCTCCGCTGGATGTCCTGCGTGGCACCGTGCTGCGCTACGACGATCCGACGGCGCCGGTCGCGGAAGACGATTGGGAAGCGCAGGCATGATCGTCCTCGACACCCACACGCTTGTCTGGTGGGCATCGGGAATCAAGGCGCAAGTTTCGGTCGCGGCAATGGAAGCCATCGAAGCCGAGATGGCGGGCGGCGATATCCTCGTATCGTCCATTTCCGCCTGGGAACTCGCCATGCTGGTCGACCGAGGGCGAATCGACCTGTCGATGGACATCGAACGGTGGCTGTCCGTGGTGGGACAGATCGAGGCGGTCCGCTTCGTGCCGATGGACAACGAAATCGCCCTCAAGAGCGTCGCGCTGCCCGGAGAATTCCACAAGGATCCGGCCGACCGGATCATCGTGGCCACCGCCCGCAAGTTCGCTGCGCCGCTGGTGACGGCGGACGAACGAATCCGCGCCTATCCGCACGTCAAGACGATCTGGTAACGGACGGGGCGCAACCGCCGCGAGGGCCGGACCGCCGATTGCTCCACAAACCTCGCCACGCACGCACGGACGGAGAGAACGGCAACTACCCTGCATGCCGCACCACCCAGGCACGTAGACGCGGAGAGCGGCGCACCATCGAGGGCTTGCGCGGGGATTCGCGGGGGACGCGGCATCGCTCGACAGGTGGGGAGCCCCGCCTTTCGTTGATGCCCGGTCCTGGTGGTGTGACCTGGATTTCCGACCGGGGCCAGGGGCGGCCGTGTCCGACCGCCGTCCGGCGGACCCTCAGGCGGCGGCGAGCCGCGACAGCCAGGTCTCCATCAGGGCCCGATAAGCGCCCAGCGCGGCGAAAATCTCGTTCGCAAGCGCCTCGTTGTATGTGTGAGAAGTGAGGTTGCGATGGTCCACCATGGCCATCGCCAGCGCGGCCTCCTGCTCCTCGAGCAGTCCGTTCTCCAGGGACGCCCGGATCACGGGTTTGGGCGCTCCCAGCCGGGTGCCGAACCGCTCGGTGAGCACGGCCTGAGCGGCCTTCCAGACCGCCTCGAAGGAGAACTCGAAACGCTGGATCGCGGCGTCGCGCACGATCGCATCGAACGGATGCGATTCGAGTTCCCGCAGCCGCGCGAGTGCCCGTTCCGCCTGGGCGATCCTTTGTCCTAGCCGTCCCACGGAATCCCCTCCCGGCTCACCGCCGCAGCCAATTCCGGATCGGCACCCGCCAGGTCCACGAGATCGACCCTGAAAGGAAGCGAGGACTCCTCCAGGCATTCCCGGGCGGCCGCCAGGACTTCCCGGGGCAGTGGTTGTCCGGCGGCGACGGCGATGTCGATATCCGAACCCGGACAGGCGTCGCCACGCGCACGGGAGCCGAAAAGGATCAGGCGCGCTCCGAGTGGCGTCAGCAGCGGGGCGAGGCAGCGCTGGATCTCCTGCCGGTATTCGGGCGCCAGAAGGACGGGGGGCTCCGCGATCGAGGCTTTGCTCATGGGAGCGGAATGTACGGTCCGTCAATCGACCGGTCAACAAAAAAACGGCCACCCGAAGGTGGCCGTCTTCGTTCGACCGGAGTCGATCAGAACGCGTGACGCACGTTGAACTGCAGGACGCGCGGATCGGCACCGTAGGGCAGGGCACCGGCAACGGCCTGGGAGCCAGACACGCTGCTGGAGGGATGCCAACCGTCGTACCGGCCGTTCTGGCCGTTGTTGATGGCCAGGTAGGAGGCAGCCACGGAGGTCCGCTTGGACAGGGCGTACTCGTAGCCCAGGGTCCACATGCGGGCCTTGGAATCGCCCAGGGTGGAGTTCACGCCGAGGGCGTTGGTCTTCAGGTTGCCGGCCCAGGCGTAGGTGAAGTTGACCTTGTGGGCGCCAGTCGTGTACTGGATCGGCAGGGCCCAGGCGGTACGCTCGCGGCGGGAATGCACGCCGACGTTGCCACCGGTGGCGGCGACGCCGAGGGCAGCCAGGACGTTGTTGCCGTCAGCCACTTCGACCTTGTTCTTGTCCCACACCAGGCCGATCTTCAGGCCCATCGGGAAGGTGTAGGCGGCGCCCAGGCGGTTGGCACGGACGTTGACACCGGAGTCGCCGGCGGCCGGGGTGACCGGGATCGCACCGACGTTGTTGGCGCGCAGGTGGGCGAAGAAGACATGGATCGGGCCGTTGGTGTACTTGGGATTGAAGTACCAGCCCTTCTCCTTGCCGGCCATGTTGGCGCGGGTGTCTTCGTTCGCGTTCGCGCCGATGGTGGCGCTGTAGGCGATCAGGGCGTCGAAGCCGGAGAAGTTCGGGGTCGCGTAGGCGACGACGTTGTTCAGGCGGCCGCCGAAGCCGTTGCCGTTGCCGTTGGTGTGCAGGATGCTCAGGGAGCTGGTGGCGAGGCCATGGCCGTCGGCCAGACCCATGCCATCAACGCCGGCGACGGAGTTGTAGTAGGCGTCCCACTTGCCCATCAGGGCCATGCCCCAGCCACCCTTCAGGCCGACGGCGGTGTTGCGGGTGCCGATGCCGGTGGAGGTGGCGCCGGCGCCCTGGGCGCCCGTCGTGCCGATGTTGTCGGAGGTGCCGATGGCGGACTCGACCTGGAAGAAGGCAGCCATGCCGCCACCCAGGTTCTCCTCACCGGAGAAGCGGATGTTGGAGTTGTTGTCCTCGACGCGGGCACGGGAGGTCAGGCTGGCACCGGCGACGGTGGCGCCCTTGGCGGACACGTCGGCGAAACCGACCTTCATCTGGCCGGAGATGGTGACGTTGGACTGGGCGAAGGCGGCGCTGGAGAGGCCAGCGATGGCCAGGGCGATCAGTTTCTTTTGCATAGATTTCTCCTAAGTTGTGGAACCGTGCTTCGGCAATGACTCCACGTGGTTGGCCACTGCCTCTGCCCGATAAAGCCGACCGTTTCCGGCGACTGGCTGAATTCTGCCCGGCGCCCGGCGGCAAGACGAGAAAAACCGGCGGCGCGCCGGGGGTCGCAACCGCCTTTGTCGCTTTTCTGCAACAGGGGCGCGGGGCCCTCAGGCGAACAGGGCGGTGAGTGCGGCACCGGGGGAGGCCGCGCGCATGAAAGCCTCCCCCACCAGGAAGGCCCCGACCCCCCGGTCCCGCATCCGGCCCACGTCGGCCGGGGCCAGGATGCCGGATTCCGTGACCACGATCCGGTCGGCGGGAATGCGGCCGAGTTGCCCGAGCGTGGTCTCCAGGCTGACCTCGAAGGTCCGCAGGTTGCGGTTGTTGATGCCGATCAGCGGCGTATGCAGATTCAAGGCGCGATCCACCTCGCCGGCGTCGTGGGCCTCCACCAGCACCGCCATCCCCAGGTCTCCGGCGACGGCCTCCATTTCCGCCATTTCCGCGTCGGACAGGGCGGCGACGATCAGCAGGATGGCGTCCGCGCCCATGGCGCGGGCCTCGAAGACCTGGTAGGGATCCACGAGGAAGTCCTTGCGCAGGACCGGCAGGGCGCAGGCCCCGCGGGCCGCCCGCAGGTACTCGGGGGCGCCCTGGAAGAACTCGCGGTCGGTGAGGACGGACAGGCAGGCGGCGCCGTGCGCCGCGTAATCCGCGGCGATCTCCGCCGGCCGGAAATCCTCCCGCAGCACGCCCTTCGACGGGCTCGCCTTCTTGATCTCGGCGATCACCGCCGGCCGGCCGGCCGCCAGCTTCGCGCGGATGGCCCCCGTGAAATCCCTGGCCGGGGCCTGGGCCAGCGCCTCGGCACGCGTCGCCGCGAGGTCCCTCGCGGCCTTCGCCGCGGCCACTTCCCCGCGCTTGACGGCGAGGATCTTGTTCAGGATGTCGGACATTTTTTCCTAACCACCAAGGACACAAAGGACACCAAGAAAACCAGATCTTTCCTCAGTATGCGATTCGCCGCATGCCTTCACGCAACAGACGGACGTGGAAATTCAATAGCAGCCCCAGACGCAATCCGGAAAGTTTGAGATAGGTAATCAGCTGCGCCTCGTGGATCGGCAGCAGCGTTTCCACCGCCTTCAGTTCCACGATCACGCGGTCTTCGACCAACAGGTCAACCCGGAACCCGGCATCGAGCTGCACTCCGTCGTATCGAACGGGAAGGGTGACCTGGGCACGGAAGGATATTCCGCGTTTGGCGAGTTCGTGGGCAAGACAGGCCTCGTACACCGACTCGAGAAGGCCGGGCCCCAACGCCTTTTGCACGCGCAATGCCGCATCGACGACGGCCGCGGCCGCCGCCTCCGCACGGTCATCGCCTTGGCATTGCATTTCTTCGTGTCCTTTGTGTCCTTCGTGGTGGAAGGATTCAAGCCGCGATCCGCTTCGTGCAGGCGACGAACTCCTCCAGCTTCGCCCGCGCCGCGCCGCTGGCCAGGGTTTCCCTCGCCTTGGCGATGCCCGTGGGGATGTCCGGCGCCAGGTTCGCGGTGTAGAGGGCGGTGCCGGCGTTCAGGGTGACGATCTCGCGGGGCGTGCCGGGCCGGTTGTCCAGGGCCTCCAGCAGCATCTCCTTCGACTCGGCCGCGTCGGCCACCTTGAGCCCGCGGTTGGAG
>JAEUNJ010000037.1 GCA_016791145.1 Rhodocyclaceae bacterium
GCGCCCGTCGTCGAGGACCTGCAGCAGCACGTTGAAAACGTCCGGATGGGCCTTCTCCACCTCGTCGAAGAGGATCACCGAATAGGGCTTGCGGCGCACCTGCTCGGTCAGGTAGCCGCCCTCCTCGTAGCCCACGTAGCCCGGCGGCGCGCCGATCAGCCGGGCCACCGAGTGCTTCTCCATGAACTCGCTCATGTCGATGCGGATCAGGTGCTCCTCGGAATCGAAGAGGAACTCGGCCAGGGTCTTGCACAGCTCGGTCTTGCCGACGCCCGTCGGGCCCAGGAAAAGGAAGGACCCGTAGGGCCGGTTCTCGTCCGACAGGCCGGCCCGGGAGCGGCGGATGGCATCGGCCACCAGGCGAACGGCCTCGTCCTGGCCGATGACGCGCTGGTGCAGCCGGTCTTCCATCTTGAGCAGCTTCTCGCGCTCGCCCTGCATCATTTTCGAGACGGGAATGCCGGTCGCCCGGGAAACCACCTCGGCGATCTCCTCGGCGCCCACCTGGGTGCGCAGGAGCCGGTTCGCCGCCGGCTTGCCGCCATCGTTGGAAAAGGACTTCTCGGCCGCCTTCAGCCGGGCCTCCAGCTGCGGCAGCTGGCCGTACTGGAGCTCGGCCAGCTTGTCGTACTGGCCCTTGCGCTGCAGCTCGGCCATCTGGACCCGGAGCCTGTCGATCTCCTCCTTGATGTGGGCGGAGCCCTGGACCTGGGCCTTCTCGGCCTTCCATATCTCCTCCAGGTCGGAGTATTCCTTCTGCAGCTTGGCGATCTCGTCCTCGATCAGTCCGAGGCGCTTGATGGAGGCCTCGTCCTTCTCCTTCTTCACGGCCTCCCGCTCGATCTTCAGCTGGATGATCCGCCGGTCCAGCTTGTCCATGGACTCGGGCTTGGAGTCGATCTCCATCTTGATGCGGGCCGCCGCCTCGTCGATCAGGTCGATGGCCTTGTCGGGCAGGAAGCGGTCGGTGATGTAGCGGTGGGACAACTCCGCGGCGGCGACGATGGCCGGGTCGGTGATGTCCACCCCGTGATGCAGCTCGTATTTCTCCTGCAGGCCGCGCAGGATGGCGATGGTGGATTCGACGGACGGCTCGTCCACCAGCACCTTCTGGAAGCGTCGCTCCAGCGCGGCGTCCTTCTCGATGTACTTGCGGTACTCGTCCAGGGTAGTGGCACCGATGCAGTGCAGCTCGCCGCGGGCCAGGGCCGGCTTCAGCATGTTGCCGGCATCGATGGCGCCCTCGGCCTTGCCGGCCCCGACCATGGTGTGGATCTCGTCGATGAAGACGATGATCCGCCCCTCGTCCTGGGCGATCTCCTTCAGCACGGCCTTCAGGCGCTCCTCGAACTCGCCCCGGTACTTGGCGCCGGCCAGCAGGCCCGCCATGTCCAGCACCAGCACCTTCTTGCCCTTCAGGCTCTCGGGCACCTCGTCGTTCACGATGCGCTGGGCCAGGCCCTCGACGATGGCCGTCTTGCCGACGCCGGGCTCGCCGATCAGCACCGGGTTGTTCTTGGTCCGCCGCTGCAGGATCTGGATGGCCCGGCGGATCTCGTCGTCGCGGCCGATGACCGGGTCGAGCTTGCCCTGGGCGGCCCGCTCGGTCAGGTCGATGCAGTATTTCTTCAGGGCCTCGCGCTGGCCCTCCGCCTCCTGGGAGCCTACGTTCTGGCCGCCGCGCACCGCCTCCACGGCCTTTTCCAGGGCGGCCCGGACCAGCCCGTGTTCCTTCAGCAGGCGGCCGGTGTCGCCCTTGTCCTCGGCCAAGGCGAGCAGGAACATCTCGGAGGCGATGAACTGGTCGCCGCGCTTCTGGGCTTCCTTGTCGGTGAGGTTCAGCAGGTTGGAGAGGTCGCGGCCGATGGACACCTCGCCGCCGTGGCCTTCCACCTTGGGCAGGCGGTCCACGGCCGCCTCCAGGGCCTTCCTGAGCGGCGGCACGGCGACGCCCGCCCGGGCCAGCAGGGAGGCCGTCGCCCCGTCGTCCTGGTTGAGCAGCGCGAGCAGCAGGTGCTGGGGCTCGATGATCTGGTTGTCCCGCCCGACGGCCAGGCTCTGGGCGTCGGAGAGGGCCTGCTGGAACTTGGTGGTGAACTTGTCGAAGCGCATGGTGGGGGGTCCCCGGCTGAATGGCACTGACGCGGAAATGGGGACAGGAACGGGGATTTCAATGCGGCCGCATGGGTTGGGGACCCGGGGTCCCCGGCCGGCCGCCCGTTTCCTTGACCTAGGTCTACGCCGGGATCGGCCATCCCGGGCAGAATCGCGCTTGCCATTGCCATGGGACGCCACGACCCTCGATGTCCCGGGGCAATCGGCCGCCGCCCGACCGGAGAAACCATGCATCCCCACGCCCGACACCCCCTCGCCCAGAGCCTGCGCACCGGCGACACCGGCAAGGTCGTTGCGGCCCGGGAGGCCGTCGCCCTGATCCGCGACGGGGACACCATCGCCACCAGCGGCTTCGTCGGCATCGGTTTCGCCGAGAACATCGCCGTCGCCATCGAGCGGCGCTTCCTGGAGACCCAGGCGCAGGACGCCGACGGTCGCGGCAGCCCGCGCGGGCTCACGGTGGTCTATGCGGCGGGCCAGGGGGACGGCAAGGAGCGGGGCCTCAACCACCTGGGGCACGACGGCCTGGTCGCCCGGGTCATCGGCGGCCACTGGGGCCTGGTGCCGCGCCTGCAGGA
This sequence comes from Rhodocyclaceae bacterium, assembly GCA_016791145.1. GTDB lineage: Bacteria > Pseudomonadota > Gammaproteobacteria > Burkholderiales > Rhodocyclaceae > JAEUNJ01. The sequence goes on from JAEUNJ010000037.1 coordinate 2,694, forward strand.
ACTGGCCGTCGCCAACCGGATCGAGGCCTGGAACCTGCCCCAGGGCGTCATCGCACACCTCTACCGGGACATCGCGGCCGGCAAGCCCGGCACCCTCACCCGGGTCGGCCTGGGCACCTTCGTGGACCCGCGCCACGGCGGCGGCAAGCTGAACGAGCGGACGCGGGAAGACCTGGTCAGAATCATGGAGATAGACGGGGAGGAATACCTCTTCTACAAGGCCTTCCCGATCCACGTGGGCATCATCCGCGGCACCACCGCCGACTCCGACGGCAACGTGACCATGGAGAAGGAGGCCCTCACCCTGGAGGCCCAGGCCATCGCAATGGCGGCGCGCAATTCCGGCGGCATCGTGATCGCCCAGGTCGAGCGGATCGCCGAGCGGGGATCGCTCAACCCGCGCCAGGTGAAGATCCCGGGCATCCTGGTGGATTGCGTGGTGGTGGCCGAGAAGCCCGAGTTCCACATGCAAACCTTCCTGGAGCAGTACAACCCGGCCTTCTCGGGGGAGATCCGCGTGCCCATGTCGGCTATCCCGGCCATGGCGATGGACGAACGCAAGATCATCGCCCGCCGCGCCGCGCTCGAGCTCCGCGCCAACGCCGTCGTCAATCTGGGCATCGGGATGCCCGAGGGCGTGGCGTCCGTCGCCGCGGAGGAGAAGATCATCGACCTGCTGACCCTCACGGCGGAGCCGGGGGTCATCGGCGGCATCCCGGCCGGCGGCCTGAACTTCGGCGCCGCCACCAATACCCAGGCCATCATCGACCAGCCGAGCCAGTTCGATTTCTACGATGGCGGCGGCCTGGACCTGGCCTTCCTGGGCCTCGCGCAGGCGGACCGGGAGGGGAACCTGAACGTGTCCAAGTTCGGCCCCCGCCTGGCCGGCGCCGGCGGCTTCATCAACATCTCCCAGAACGCCAAGAAGGTGGTTTTCGTCGGCACCTTCACCGCCGGCAACCTGGAGATCGCCGTCGAGGACGGCCGGTTGCGCATCGTCGAGGACGGCCGGGCGCGCAAGTTCGTCGAGGCCGTCGAGCACCGGACCTTCAGCGGCGCCGAGGCGAGCCGCCGGCACCTGCCGGTCCTCTACGTCACCGAGCGCTGCGTCTTCCGGCTGACCCCGGAAGGGCTGGAACTCACCGAGATCGCCCCCGGCGTGGATCTCCAGAAGGACATCCTGGACCGGATGGGCTTCCGGCCCCTGATTCCCCGGGAGCCGGCGCAGATGGACCCGCGCATCTTCCAGGCCGGGGCCATGGGCCTGCGCCAGGACCTCCTGGACGTGCCCCTGGCGGACCGGCTGTCCTACGACCCGGCGCAGAATGTCTTCTTCGTCAATTTCGAGGGCCTCAGCGTGCGGACGCGGGAGGACGTGGCGCGCGTCCGGGAGGCGGTGGAGGCCAAGCTGGCCGCCGTTCCCCACAAGGTCTACGCCATCGTCAACTACGACCGTTTCAGCATCGCCCCGGAACTGGTGGACGACTACATCGGAATGGTCAAGGGCGTGATGGAACGGCACTATCATGACGTGACCCGCTACACCACCAGCACCTTCCTGAGGGTTAAACTCGGCGAAGCCCTGGAGCGTCGGCGCGTCGCGCCCCACATCTACGAGAACGCGGAAGAGGCGCGTGCGCATCTTCAACCCTGAACCCGGACCCGCCGCCGAAAGGATGCCCGACCATGCCACTAGGATTCCAGGTCAGGCAGACGTAAGCCGGGCCTGCTATTGTTTTTCAACCGAGCCCATTTCCAGGAGGGAGTCATGGCCACAAAGAACGATCAACTGAACGAACTGCATCGCAAGAACATGGAAGCGGCCATGCGCCTGGCGCAGCTCTCCATCGACAATTCCCAGCGCATCATGGCACTGCAGACCGAACTGGCCAAGGACCTGTTCGAGAAGAGCGTCGAGAACGCCCGGGCCCAGACCACGGCGAAGGATCCGGGCGCCCTGATGAGCCTGCGCGCCCGCTATGCGCAGGACACGGCCCAGCGCATGATGCTGACGGCGCAGCAGATCGCCGCCATCGGCGCCGAGGCCCGCGGCGAGTTCTCCCGCCTGCTGACTGAACAACTGGCCTCCGGCAGCCGCGACCTGACGGACGCCTTCCAGTCGTTCTTCAAGAGCCTGCCCGGCGGCGGCGGCAATGCCATGGACGTCTTCGAGAAGGCCATGGCCAATGCCAACACGGCCTTCGACCAGATCGCCAAGGCCTCCTCGTCCGCCTTCGAGGGGATGAACGAGATGGCCAGGAAGGCCACCTCGCCGCGCGCCAAGAAGTAGCCCCGCGCCGGCCGAGTCGTCCACTGCAAAGGCCCGCCGGAGACGGCGGGCCTTGTTTTTTCGCGCACCCCCGTGGCAGCCTTATTACTTTCGTCCTAAGATACCCGACACCGGCCGGCATTCCGGGCCCCGGGCAATCGAGAACACATGAGTGGAGGAGAGGTCCATGCCCAACCGTTCCCCGAGCCTGCGCCAGCGGCTGCTGCTGACCCTCGGCGCGACCTTCCTGGCCCTGACCGTCCTGTTCGCGGTCGTCCTGCAAACGGAGCGCGCGCTGCTGCTCAAGGACCGCCAGGAGAAGGTCCGCAACCTGGTGGAAACCGCCCACGGCGTCATCGCCCACTACGAGGCGGCGGCGAAGGCCGGCCGCCTGTCCGACGCGGAGGCCCGCAAGGCGGCGGCGGAGGCGGTGCGGGCCATGCGCTACGACGGCAGCGAGTATTTCTGGATCAACGACATGTCCCCGGTCATCGTCATGCACGCGGCGAAGCCGGACCTGGAGGGCAAGGACATGTCGGGCCTCAAGGACCCGAACGGCAAGCTCCTGTTCCTGGAATTCGTGGCCGTGGTGAAGAAGGATGGCGGGGGCTTCGTGGACTACCTGTGGCCCAAGGCCGGCGCCGAAAAGCCGGTGGCCAAGATTTCCTACGTGAAGGGCTTCGCGCCCTGGGGCTGGATCGTCGGCACCGGCATCTACCTGGACGACGTGGACAGGATCTTCCGGGAAGCCGCTTTCCAGTTCCTGGCCTGGGCACTCTTCATCGCCGCCGTGGTGGGCGTCTCGCTCCTGCTGCTGCAGCGTTCGCTGACCCGGCTCCTGGGCGGCGAACCCCGGGACGCGGCGGCGGCGGCGCGCCGGATCGCGGAAGGGGATCTCGTCACCGCGGTCCCATGCCGCCCGGGGGACAACGACAGCCTGATGGCGGCGATGAAGGCCATGCAGGAGCGCCTGCAGGCGATGATCGCCGAAGTCCTGGCCGAGGCGGAACGCCTGACCAAGGATGCCGAAATCATGCAGACGACCTCGGAGCACCTGGCCGGGCGCTCCCGCAACCAGAGCGAGGCGGCCCAGGCCATCGCGGCGGCCGTCGAGCAGATGTCGGTCAGCATCGACCAGATCGCCCACAGCGCCGGGGAGGCCAATGCCATCGCGACGGAATCCGACGGCCTGGCGGAGAAGGGCGGCGCCGTGATCCTGGAGGTTTCCTCGGAGATCGGACGGCTCTCCGAGGCGGTGAACCAGTCGTCAGGCCAGATCCAGGAACTGGAACGCCATTCCGAGGAAATCAATTCCATCGTGAACACCATCAAGGAGATCGCCGACCAGACCAACCTGCTGGCGCTCAACGCCGCCATCGAGGCGGCCCGGGCCGGCGAGCAGGGCCGCGGCTTCGCGGTGGTGGCCGACGAGGTGCGCAAGCTCGCCGAGCGGACCACCGCCTCCACCGGCGAGATCGCCACCACCATCGCCCGCATCCAGGAGGATACCCATGCGGCGGTCGCCAGCATGGACGCCGGGGTGGAGAAGGCCGGTCAGGGTGTCCGCCTCGCCGAGCAGGCCGCCGAGTCCGTGGGGCGCATCCGGGAAGGCGCCCGGCGCGTGTCGGCGACGGTCACCGGGATCTCCGAGTCGATCCGCGAGCAGAGCGCCGCCAGCAACGAAATCGCCCAGCGGGTGGAACGCATCGCGGAGATGACCGAACAGAATGCCGCCGAGGTCGGCGGCACCGCCGGGGCGGCCCGGGACCTGCAGGAAACCTCCCGGGCCCTGCACGCCTCCATGGGACGGTTCAGGATTCGCTAGCGGCGCGCCGGACTCGCGCCGCCGGCGCGACCGGGCCGATCCGGCGCACCGCGGGGCGCGGGCGCCGGAGGGGGTTACCCGGCCAGCCGCTTCACCAGCGCGTCGGTGAACTGCGCCGTGGTCGCCGTGCCGCCCAGGTCGCCGGTGCGCACCTTGTCCACATTCACCGTGTCGTCGATGCCCTGGCGCAACCGGTCGCCCAGGTCCTGGCGGCCCAGGTGGTCCAGCATCATGCCGGCCGCCAGCATCAGGGCGATGGGGTTGGCGATGCCCTTGCCGGCGATGTCCGGCGCCGAGCCGTGCACCGCCTCGAAGATGGCCGCGTGCTCGCCGATGTTCGCCCCCGGGGCCATGCCCAGGCCACCCACCAGGCCGGCGATCTCGTCGGAGAGGATGTCGCCGAACAGGTTGGTCGTCACCAGCACGTCGAACTGCCAGGGATTCATCACCAGTTTCATGGCGCAGGCATCCACGATCACCTCCTCGAAGCCGATGCGCCCCTTGTATTCCTTCTCGTAGAGCTCCCGGGCCGTCTCCAGGAAGATGCCCGTCAGGGCCTTCATGATGTTGGCCTTGTGCACCACCGTCACCTTCTTGCGCCCGTGGCTGATGGCGTACTCGAAGGCGAAGCGGCAGATGCGCCGGCAGCCCTGGCGCGTATTCACGCCGGTGGACATGCCCACCGCGTGGGGATCGCCGTCGATCGGGATGAAGTGCTCGTAGCCCATGTAGAGCCCCTCGTTGTTCTCCCGCACCAGCACCAGGTCGATGTTCTCGTAGCGCCCGCCCGGGATGATCGTATGGGCCGGACGCAGGTTGGCGTAGAGCTTGAACTCCTCGCGCAGCCGCACGTTCGACGACCGGTAGCCCCCGGCCACCGGCGTCTCCAGCGGGCCCTTCAGGGCCAGGCGGGTGCGGCGGATGCTGTCCACGCAGGCCTGGGGCAAGGGATCCCCACAGGCGTTCACCCCGGCCATGCCGGCCACCTGCCGGTCCCATTCGAACTTGGCGCCCAGGGCGTCCAGGGCGCGCAGGGTGGCCTCGGTGATTTCCGGGCCGATGCCGTCACCCGGGATCAGGGTGGCAGGAATGGCAGCGTGGGGAGTGGTGGACATGGGCTCTCTCTCGATCGACGAATAAAAAAAAGTGATCCTAGTTTACGCCTCCGGCGGCGCGCCATGAGACGAATCAAGTTACACGCGGAAGACAGCCCGCCTCCGGTCGTCGGACCGCCGCCGGAAAAGGACACCACCTGTAGCGATCATGACGCCATCTTCGATTGATCACACGCCAAAATTAAGCCATCGTGCGCGATCGCCCACCTAAGCCTCCGATTCCCGCCGGCGCATCGGCGCCGCGACGGCCAGGGCCTCCGGGGAGCCGGCCGCCTCCAGGCCCGCCACGACCCCGGCCCGGTTTGCCGGCGGCTGGTTCTGGCTGAGCTTCCATTTGCCGACGATCTCCGCGATGTCGATCTCGATGCCCACGATGGCGGCCAGCATCCGCTCCAGGTAGTCCGCCGGGGCTTCGTCCAACCGCCAGGGCCCGGCGAAGTCCGCCTCGTGGACCGCCGTCAATTCATCCAGCAATCCCCGCAGCCAGGCCGGATCGTCCACCGCCCGCAGCCTTCCCCGGGCCTGGACGGTCAGGTAGTTCCAGGTGGGCACCGCCTTGTGGTTCTGCCGCTTCGACGGGTACCAGTTCGGGCTCACGTAGGCGCCGGGGCCCTGGAACAGGACCAGCACGTCGATTCCAACGCCCGCCTCCTGCCACAGCGGGTTGGCGCGGGCCACGTGGCCGCGCAGTCTGCCGAACGGCGGTGGATCCGCCGAGTGGATCACGGGCACCGGGTCGGCCGCCAGTCCGGCCGGGCCGTGCATCACGATCGTGGCCAGCGGATGGACGCGCATGAAGTCGCGCAGCACCTCGGGTCGGGTCTCGGCGAAATGGGCGGGGAGGTACATGGCGCGGCTCCGGCGGGCAAGGGGCCTATTGTGCCGTGTCCGCGATCCGGGCACCGCGCGCGGCGCCGCCGGACGATAGAATCCGCGGGCGTCCGAATTCCTCACCGATCCCCGTGGCAAAACAGACTCTTTACGAAATTCTCGGCGTCAAGCGCAACGCGGAGCCCAAGGACATCCAGACGGCCTACGAGGCCCTCGAGAGGGATTTTTCCTCGGAACCGGAGGCGGCCGAGCGGAACAACCTGGTGCGGGAAGCCCATCGCATCCTGTCGGACGCCCACCTGCGCCAGGGCTACGACGAATCCCTGCGCCGCGAAATCCTGCAGGCGGCGGCGACGGAACCGTTGCCCAGGGCCATGCCGCAGATCGTCACCCGGCCCCGCCTGATCGCCGCCGGGCTCGTCGCCGTGGCGGCCTTGGTCTGGTACGGCAAGGAAGCGCGCCTGGAACGGCTGGAGCGGGAACGGATCGAGGCCCAGAAGGCGGCCGCGGAACGGGCGGCGGAGATCCAGAGGGCGGAGTACGAAGCCGACCGGCAGCGCCGGGAGGCCCAGGAGGCGGCCCGCAAGGCCGAATACGCCGACGAGCAGCAGCGCTACCAGTACGAGCGGGATCTCGCGAACAGCCGCTGGCAGGCCGACACCTACGATCCGCGCTTCCCCAATCACCGCAAGGAGGCGTCCAACCAGGACGCCTACCGGATCGAGCAGGAACGACGCAACGCGGAATACGAGGCCAAGCGCGAGCATCAGGAGGCCATGCGCCGCCTGGAGAAGGAAAAGGCCTATCTCAAGCAGCTGGAATACGAGAACTACGGCTGGCGCAAGGATCCGCGGCCGCGCTAGCGGTCCCGCACCCGGCGGGCTGGCGCGAGGCGCCCAACCCGACGGTCGATGGACGGCGCCCCCGCCGCGGCATCTCCCCGCGGGGCGCCGGGCGCCCGCCGGCGATCGACCCTTCCCGTCAGCTTCCCGCGAGCCCCGTGACCACGGCCGGGCCCGCCTCGCCCCCCGGGCCAGCCACATGCACCGCGCAGGCGATGCAGGGGTCGAAGCTGTGGATGGTGCGCAGGATCTCGACGGGTTGCCTGCCGTCGTGGATCCGGTGGCCCTGGAGGGCGGCCTCGTAGGGGCCCTGCTGGTTCGCCGCGTCCCGGGGCCCGGCGTTCCACGTGGAAGGCACGATGGCCTGGTAGTTGGCGATGCGCCCGTCCTCGATGACGATCCAGTGGGACAGCGCGCCCCGCGGCGCCTCCATGATGCCCACGCCCCGGGCCTGCTTCGGCCAGGTGGAGGGCTCCCATTTCGCGCCGTTGAAGGTATTGAGGTCGCCGCCCTTGATGTTGGCGACCAGTTCGTCGTACCAGCCCTGCATGGCGTCGGCGATCAGCTTGGTCTCCAGCGTGCGCGCCGCCGTGCGACCCAGGGTCGAGAAAAGGGCCGCCATGGGGACGCCCAGCTTCTTCAGTGCCATGCCCGCCAGTTCCTTCGTCGGCTGGTGGCCCGTTGCGTAGAGCATGAGTACCCGGGCCAGGGGTCCCACCTCGACCGGCTTGCCCTTCCAGCGCGGCGACTTGAGCCACGAGTAGGACTGCTCCAGGTCGAGCTGCTTGTACGGGGGCTTGGGCCCCGTGTAGTTGAGCTTCGTCTCGCCCTTCCAGGGATGCAGGCCCTGGTCCTTGCCGCCGCCGTAGTCGTACCACGCGTGGGACACGAACTCCTGGATCTCGCCCTCGGCCTGGAAGTCGATGGGATGGACCTTCTTCAGGTCCCGGTCGAGGATGACGCCGCCGGGAATCAGGTAACCGGACGGGTCACCCATGCCCTTGGCGGGGAAGTCGCCGAAGGTCATGAAGTTGCCGACGCCTTCGCCCTGGGTGAACCAGTCCTTGTAGAACCCGGCGATGGCCAGGGTGTCGGGCACGTAGACCTGGTCCACGAACTGGCGCATCTGGCGGATCACGTTCTGCACGGTCTGCAGGCCCACCACGTTCAGCGCCGTGGCGCCGTCGCCGCCCCGGAAGTGGGGGCCCTTGCCGTGCCCGCCGCCCCTGCCGGCCCGGTCCGTGTGCAGGCTGATGGCGCAGGGCACGCCGCCGACCAGGAACATGGGATGGGGATTCTTGCCGCCGAAGACCGCATGCAGCTTCACCACGTCCCGCTGCCAGGCCAGCGCGTCCAGGTAGTGGGCCACGGCCATCAGGTTCGCCTCCGGGGGCAGCCGGTAGGCCGGGTGGCCCCAGTAGCCGTTGGCGAAGATGCCCAGTTGACCGGCGTCCACGAAGCCCTTCAGCTTCTTCCGCACGTCCGAGAAATAGCCGGGGGAGGACCGGGCATAGCCGGACAGACTCTGGGCCAGCTCGGAAGTGCGTTTCGGGTCGGCCTTCAGGGCGGAAACCACGTCCACCCAATCCAGGGCGTGCAGGTGGTAGAAGTGCATCACGTGGTCGTGGACGTACTGGGCCGCGATCATCAGGTTGCGGATCAGCTCGGCGTTCCTCGGAATGGCGATGCCCAGGGCATGCTCGACCGAGCGCACGGAGGCGATGCCATGCACCAGCGTGCAGACGCCGCAGATGCGCTGGGCGAAGGCCCAGGCATCCCGCGGGTCGCGGTCGCGCAGGATGATCTCCAGGCCGCGCACCATGGTGCCGGCGCTGGAAGCCCGGGTGATGCGGCCCTCGGCGTCGGTCTCCGCCTCGATGCGCAGGTGGCCCTCGATGCGGGTTACGGGGTCAACGATGACGCGCTGGTTCATGATGCACTCTCTTCCAGGTGCTCGGCCACCAGTTCGGTCAGGCCCAGCATTTCGATGTCCATGTGGTAGTGCTCCATCGCCTCCTCCATGACCACCCGGCAGTTGGCGCAGGCGGTGACCATGGTCTTGACGCCGGTCTCCTCGATCTGCGCCTTCTTGCGCTTGAAGACCAGGGTGCGCAGGTGCTCGGCCCGTTCGTTGGCGGAGACGCCTCCGCCGCCGCCGCAGCACCAGTTCATGACGCCCGTGTCCTTCATCTCGCGGAACTGGGGTGCGAGGTCGCCGAGCAGCTTGCGGGGCTGTTCGTAAACGCCGCCGCGCCGGGAGATCTGGCAGGGATCGTGGTAGGTCAGCGGCACGTCGAGGGTGCCCTTGAGCTTGAGTTTCCCGGCATTGCGCAGATCATCCAGCACCTCCAGGATGTGCTTGACCTGGAAGCCGAAGGGCCGGCCCATCAGGTTGGGCCCCTCCCAGCGGATCGCCGTATAGGCGTGGCCGCACTCGGGGCTGATCGCGCACTTCACCTTCAGCCGTTCCGCGGCCGCGACGATGCGGCCCACCAGCACCCGCGCCAGGTCCGAGGCACCGATCTGGATGCCGCTGTTGGTGGCCTCGTAGGCGTCGTCGGCCAGGGTCCAGGTGGCGCCGGCCGCGTTCAGGATGCGGCCCACCGCGGCCAGGTATTCCGGGTAGTTCAGGATCTCCCAGGAGGACATCAGCACCAGGTAGTCGGCACCTTCCTTGTTCACCGGCACCTCGATGCCGAACTCCTTCTGCACGCGCTTGATCTGGGCCTGCACCGTCACCCACTTGACCCCGGCCGGGCTGCCGGTGGTGACGGACCGCTGCGTCGCCGTGACCAGCCCCTCCGGCGCGTGGCCGGCGGCGGACATGCCCTCGCGCATCTTGCGGATCATGACCGTGATGTCGTTGCCCACGGGGCAGACCATGGAACAGCGGCCGCAGAGGGTGCAGCTGTCATAGACCAGCGTGCTCCACTCGGCCAGCTCCTCGTCGGTGACCGGCTTGACGAGGCCGAGGAGTCCGCCCACCTTGCCGAGCAGCGTGTATTCCCGCTGCCAGGTGCGGCGCAGGGGCTCCAGCTTGTGGATCGGCGTGTATTTCGGATCCCCGGTCTCCGTGTAGAAGAGGCAGGCCTCGGCGCAGAGGCCGCAATGGACGCAGGACGAGAAGAAGCTCGCCACGGGCGCGTCGATGACTTCCTTGAAGGCGTTGATGCCGCGTTCGAAGTTTGCACTCATATGGAACTCCTCCCCCCGGCCCCCTCCCGCGGGGAGGGGGTGACGGTGGTTCGCCGCTGCGCGGCTCCGTGTTTTGGATTGCACCCCTTCGGGCGGCCGTGCGGTGTGCTCATGATGAAACCTCAGGAAGCCACGCCGCGGCGCCCGAAGGCGTCGCCGTTGTACCAGCGGGACAGGAAGACGCTGAAGGTGTGGAAGAGCTTGGTGAAGGGCAGCACGACCAGCAGCAGTTCGACGGAGAGGATGTGGATGGCCAGCATCAGCGTGTATTCGAGCAGCAGGTG
>JAEUNJ010000061.1 GCA_016791145.1 Rhodocyclaceae bacterium
CCCGTCAGGCCCAGCCAGTCGGCAACCTGATCGAAGCGGGCGAGGGCGGCGGCGGCGACGGTGCGGATGCGGTCACTTCCGCCCATCGCCGCGGCCCCTCTTGCGCGCCGGATCGGTCCAGGTCATGAAGGCATCGCCGGCCGTGTTCGCCAGCCGGTACAACTCGTTTTCCACGCCGGCCAGCCGTTCTATCAGTATCGGCGGGATGGCGGATCCCACGTCATCCGCGACAGTCAGGCATCCGTCATACACTCTGGATAATGCCGCGGAGATAACCAGCGCGGGAAGCAACCCATCCGGTGCTTCGCCTTCGGGATATTGCTGCCGTTCGATGGCGCGGGCAACAGACAAGCATTTCGCCGTTTCATCAGCGGCCCTGCGCCATTCGGCAGGGACAGCGCCTTGTTCGCTTGCGCCTTGTTCGCTCATGGCTGCGCCCCCCGCACTCCGGCGCGGCGCGCCTTCGCCATCGCCTGCGCCTTCGGCCGGTTCGCCCGCCAGGCTTCGCGGCCCTTGGTCGCCCGCTCTTCGATCCAGGCGGAAACCTCGGATTGCTTCCAGGCCACGGCACGGCCGCCGGGGGAAAGCTGGATGGGTTCCGGGAACCCGTTGCCGATCTGGCGGTAGATGGTGGATCGGTCAAGGCCCGTGGCGGCCTCTACCTCCGCGATGCGGAGTAGTTTTTCGAGTACGTCGGACATTCGCTTTTCCTTTCTCCCGGGGTACCGGGGAAGTTGCTGTCGCGTTACTGCGACTGCAAGCGAATGCTAGAAAATTCAATTCCTCGATTCTACGGGGAACAATTGAATGGCATTTAATCCCCGGGGGAAATATGTATAGCTAATTTCCCCCCTCGTCGGTCGCTCTGGTGATATCCCAAACCGCCTCAGACCAACCCGGATACCAGACCCACGCATATCCCACCCGCTCCCCAGGGTAATGGGTCACTCTGTCGGAAAACCATGTGGCACCAATCCGGCCATAGATGATTTCCCCCGGCTTGTGGGGTTCCGGGAAGAACTCCGATTCCAGCGCCTTTGCGTCTCGAATTGCGGCTCGCTGTGTCGCTTCGTCGCTATATGGACGCTTGCGGCCAATGGAGTCTTTGATCCGTTGCCCCTTGTTCGACGGCTTATCGGTGAAATTGTGTGTGGCCCAGGAATCGGCCAGGATGAGGGCAACCTTTTGCCCATGTGGATCTGGCTTGCGGCCCCGTTTGGCGGGTTGCCACACTTTCGTAATTTCCAATTCGAAGGTTTCAGTGTCGAAGAATCCCGAAATTTTGAGCTTCATTGCGCCCCCTTGTACGCCGCCCCTGTTTGGATCGCCGCGCCAGCCGGGCAAGGGTTCCCGGTGTTCGCCCCGTCGGGCTAGGTGCGGCGAATTCGCTCACATCGCTTCGAGCGACTGTCGCCGGCAGATTCGTCCCGCCGCATGCAGGCCGCCTAGGCGCGGCGCCCTCCGGTCATTACCCGATGGGGCCGGGCCTCGCGTATTGTCGCATGCCATTGCAATTGCATCGGCCGGGTCCGGCGGGGTCGGCAGGGCTGTCCCTTCGCGCGGCGGCGGGGCAATTTCGTCCGGCCGGGCCTTAATCGTGAATCGATGCGGGGTGCCTGTTCCGCGGTCCGCGGCGCCCCGGCGGGACCTTCTCCGCGGGTTGCGGTTTCGCGGCGGCGGCGATGTCGTTCGCCGCGGCATCGGCGAGGTGCCGCGCGATCTCGTTGCGGGCCGAATGGATCAGGTCGCCCGCCAGCTCGCACGCCGCCACCCCGGAAGCCTGCCGGGCTTCCACCGGATCGGACCCCCCGTTTGCCGGCAGGGCGGCCATGAAGTCGGCCGCGAGATTGACCCGCAGCAGGTCGATTACCGCTTCCGCACGGGCGAGGGCTTCAAGCGGGTTCATGGGTTTCCCTTCCGAAGATGGGGGCGGATCGTTTGTCCCGCCGTGTCCCGGCCGCCGTCCCGGTGCCGATGGCATGGACGGCGCACGGGGATCGCCTATCGGCGGGGGTTTCCGGGAAGTGTCCCGGTTGTCCCGGCTGTCCCGGCCACTTTTCGGGGGTTCGGGTCATCCATCCGCGATCAGGCATGCTTGCGCTCCATGATCGGGACCACCTTGCCGCCGGCCCCCTGGTCCAACTCGCACAACAGGGCGGCCCACCCCTCCAGGGCCGCCCGCCGTTCGGCGAGGTAGTCATGGCGGTTGTAAACCCCGGTAACGCCCTTCAACTTGTGGTTGAGGACCCGCTCCGCCACGTGGTCAGGCACCCCCAGGGCGGCAAGATGGGTGCGCGCCGTGCGGCGGAAATCGTGGACCGTGAAAGGTTCCAGCCCGTGTTTCACCTTGGCCAGGGCCACGCCGATGGTGCTTTCGCAAACGTGCGGGACCTGCCGCGTCTGCAACTTCCTCGCCGGGAAAACCCATTCGCTGCCGCCGGCCAGGCGCTTCAACTCACCCAGCCATTCCACGGCCGCGGCGGGTAACGGGATGGCGATGGGCTCGCCGGTCTTGGTGCGTTCGCCGGGCAGGTTCCAGAGGGCGCCGTCCAGGTCGAATTCCTCCCACTTGGCGGCCAACAGTTCCATTTTCCGCACGGCCAGCAACAGCAGCAGTTTGACGGCCAGGGCGTTTTCCACGCTGAAGCCCTTCGCTTCCCGCATCGCCGCCAGGAAGGCTTTCAGCTCGTCCCGGGTCAGGGCGCGGTCCCGGGCGGCTTCCTTGCCGCCCGCGTCCTCGAGAACGAAGGCGGCGGCCGGGTTGCTCTCCATCATGTGCCGCCGGATCGCGTAGTCGAACATGCGCCGCAGCCACCGCAGCACGTCGTTTGCCATGGTCGGGGCGCCGCGCCGCACGATCTTTTGCAGCAGGGCGTCGATATGCCTCGGCTTCACGTCGGCGAGGGCAAGGGCGCCGATTTCGGGTCGTATGTCCTTCTCGATTCGCGCCCGCACGATGTTCGGGTGCTTCCACTTGCCGAGAATCATCCGCTCGAAGTATTCGTCGGCCAGCTTGGAAACGGTCGCCGCGTTCCGGCCGGCTTCGATGCGCTCCCGGGCCACCTTGACCCGTTCGGCCTTCTCGCCGGCCACGTCATGCCCCAAGGTCACCTTGGCTTTCAGATCCTTGGCGCTCCGCCGGGCGTCGGCCAGGGATAGTTCCCCGTAGCTGCCCAGGTGCAGGACCCGGGGCGCTCCGCCGATGCTGTACCGGAAACGCCAGGACGGAACCTTGTCGGCCGGCCGGAACCGCAGGTAAAGCCCGCCGCCGTCCGCCTTCCCCTCGAACCGTTCCCCGGCCTGAATCCATGCCCTGATTTGCGGGTCGTTCAGCTTTCCCATGTCGCACCCCCTTCGGCCTGTACCCAAAATTCCCCGGCGTCCGTCGCCGGGGTACACGCTTGGGTACATTTCGATTGTGCGCCTTCCCGATACGCCGCGCAACCTCCAGAAATGCCGAAAGCCCCGTGGATAGGGGCTTTCGGCGATGTTGTGCGACCTTACGGAACGTCCTGAAAGATCACTCGATGTTCTGGACCTGCTCGCGCATCTGCTCGATGAGCAGCTTGAGTTCGAGGGCGATGGCGGTGACCTGTCCGGAAACCGACTTGGAGGCCAGGGTGTTGGCCTCCCGGTTGAGTTCCTGCATCAGGAAATCCAGCCGCTTGCCGGCGGCGCCACCCTGGCGCAGGACGCGCTCGGTCTCGTCCATGTGGGCCGAAAGCCGCGACAGCTCCTCGGCCACGTCGATGCGGGTGGCGAAGACGCCCACCTCCTGCCGGATGCGCTCCTCGTCCAGACTGGCCACGGCCTCGCGCAGCTTCTGGGCCAGGCGTTCCCGGTAATCGGCCAGCGCCTGGGGCAGCAGGGGTTCGGCCTGGGCCACCAGTTCGCGCATCCGGGCGATGCGCTCCCGCAGCATGGCGGCGAGCTTCTCGCCCTCCCGGGCCCGGGACGCGACGAACTCCTCCACCACCGCTGCCGCGAGCCCCATGCAGGCCTCCTGCAGCACTTCGGGATCCAGGCTTTCATCGCCGAGGATGCCCGGCCACCGCAGGATGTCGGCGACGCCGAGGGCGGCGGCACCGGGCATCTCGCGACGCACCGCCGCCTCCATTTCCTTCAGGTGGGCGAGGGCGACGGGATTCGGCATCAGGTCCCGCGGCTTCGCCGCGGCCGACTGCATCTGGAGGCGGCATTCCACCTTGCCCCGTCCGGCGCGGGAGGTGATCAGCTCGCGCAGCGGCATCTCCAGGAAACGCAGTTCGTCTCCCACGCGGAAATGGATGTCGAGGAAGCGCGCATTGACGCTCTTCAGTTCCAGGTGCAGGGACACCTGCTCCAGTTCTCGGGACTGGGCCGCATACCCCGTCATACTCTTGATCATGGCGCGCTTTCCGGGCGGCGGCCGCCTTTACAGGGCCGGCGCAAACAAAGAGAATTCGGTTTTTATCTTAGCAGGAAGGCATCGCGAACTGGCCGCCGCGGCGGCGGCGCGGATCACGCTCCAGGGCCCCTCCCGACCGATGCCCCAACAGATCAATCAGCCCCTGCCCGCCGGTTTCGAGCTGAACGGCTATCGCATCGAGCGGCAGCTCTCCCTCGGCGGCTTCTCCATCGTCTACCTGGCCTACGACGAGGAGGGCAACCCGGTGGCGATCAAGGAATACCTGCCGAACTCGCTGGCCCTGCGCACGGAGGGCGCCGTGGTGCCCACCATTTCCGAGGAGCACCGGGCCGCCTTCCGCTACGGCCTGCGCTGCTTCTTCGAGGAGGGGCGGGCGCTGGCGCACCTGAGCCATCCCAATGTCGTGCGGGTGCTGAACTTCTTCCGGGCGAACGAGACCGTGTACATGGTCATGCAGTACGAGCGCGGACGGACCCTGCAGGAGCACATCCAGAAATACAAGGGCCAGTTGCGGGAGAGTTTCATCCGGGCCGTCTTCACCCGCCTGCTGAACGGCCTCCGGGAAGTGCACAGCAACAAGCTGCTGCACCTGGACATCAAGCCCTCGAACATCTACCTGCGCACCGACGGCAACCCCGTGCTGCTGGATTTCGGCGCGGCGCGGCAGACCCTCACCAGCGAGCAGGCGGCGCTGAAGCCGATGTATACGCCCGGGTTCGCCTCGCCGGAGCAGTACCAGAAGCGGGAGGAACTGGGTCCCTGGAGCGACATCTACAGCATCGGCGCCAGCATGTATGCCTGCCTTTCGGGCAGCGCTCCGATCGCGGCGGACGCCCGGCTGGAGCGCGACCAGCATCAGCCCGCCGCCAGGCGCTGGACCGGGCGCTACTCGAACCAGTTGCTGGAGATCGTGGACTGGTGCATGCAGCTCGACCACCTGGCCCGGCCGCAGAGCGTCTTCGCCCTGCAGCGGGCCCTGGCCGAGAAGCAACGGACGGTGGCCGCCAGCGGCTGGCTCGACAACATCCGCCATCGCCTGCGTGCGATGATTCAGGAATGAAATTCACCATCTACCAGGAAAGCCGCATCGGCCGACGCAAGTCCAACCAGGACCGCCTGGCCTACTGCTATTCGCGGGACGCCCTGCTGATGGTCGTGGCCGACGGGATGGGCGGCCACCTGCACGGCGAGGTGGCCGCCCAGATCGCGGTGCAATACATCACCGAGGCCTTCCAGCGCGAAGCCAAGCCGACCCTGCAGGACCCCTTCCTGTTCCTGTCGCGGGCCCTGACCAACGCCCACCACGCCATCCTGGACTATGCGCTGGAAAAGGAACTGCCCGAGGCGCCGCGCACCACCTGCGTCTGCTGCGTCGTCCAGGGCAGCGTCGGATACTGGGCCCACGCCGGCGATTCCCGCCTCTACGTGCTCCGCGGCGGCCGCGTCCTGGCCCAGACCCGGGACCACTCGCGCATCCAGATGATGGTGGACCAGGGCCTGCTGTCCGAGCACGAGGCCGCCGCCCACCCGTCCCGCAACCGGGTCTACAGCTGCCTGGGCGGCAGCCATGCGCCGCAGATCGACTTCTCCCGCAAGACGCCGCTCAACTCCGGCGACGTGGTCGTGATATGCACCGATGGCATGTGGTCGCCCCTGGGCAACGGCACCCTGGCCAAGGGACTGACGGGGGTGAACCTGATGCAGGCCGTGCCGCGCCTGCTCGACCAGGCGGAGTCCCTGGCCGGCGCCAACGGCGACAACCTGTCCGTCATCGCCCTGATGTGGGAGGACAACTACGGCGAGACGGCACTGGGCTCGGTGCAGACCCAGACCATGCCCATGGACAGCTTCACGACCCAGCTCGAGATGTTCGGGCAGGGGCGGCAGCCCCCCGGCCCGGAACTCTCCGATGACGACATCGAGAAGGCCATAGAAGAGATCCGCTCCGCCATCCAGAAGTATTCCAAGTAGGAGTTTCCCCATGACCAGACCCAGCGGCCGCCGGCCGGAGGAGTTGCGCACCCTCGAGATCGTCCGCGGCTACACCATGCACGCCGAAGGCAGCGTGCTGGTGGCCTTCGGCAACACCCGCGTGCTGTGCACCGCCAGCGTCGAGGAGCGGGTACCGCCCTTCCTGAAGGGACGCGGCCAGGGTTGGGTCACGGCCGAATACGGCATGCTGCCCCGTTCCACCCACACCCGCACCGACCGGGAAGCGGCCCGGGGCAAGCAGTCGGGGCGGACCCAGGA
>JAEUNJ010000067.1 GCA_016791145.1 Rhodocyclaceae bacterium
CAGGTCGCCATCCTGCTGCTCTTCCTGGTCGGGCCCTGGTTCAAGGTCTGGATCGTCAAGGGCAACCTGAGCTACAGCTACACCCTGGATTTCCTGCCGCTGGCCGATCCCTACCTGCTGCTGCAGATGCTGCTGGCCGGCCAGACGCCGGAAAAACTGGCGTGGATCGGCGTCGCCATCGTCCTGGTGTTCTACCTGCTGGTGGGCGGTCGCAGCTATTGCGCCTGGGTCTGCCCGGTGAATCTGTTGACCGATCTCGCCCACTGGCTGCGCGCCCGGCTGGGCTTGAAAGGCGGCGCCCACATCGGCCGGACCGCCCGCTACTGGATGCTGGGCATGACCCTGGCCGTCGCCGGCCTGACCGGCAGCATCGCCTGGGAGATGGTGAATCCCGTATCGATGATGCACCGCGGCCTGATCTTCGGACTGGGGCTGGCCTGGGCGGTGCTGCTCGCCGTGTTCCTCTTCGACCTGTTTGTCATGCGCCACGGCTGGTGCGGGCATCTCTGCCCGGTCGGCGCCTTCTACAGCCTGATCGGCCGTTTTTCCGTCACCCGGGTCCGCCTTCCGGCGCGCGCCGCCTGCAACGACTGCATGGACTGCTTCGCCGTGTGCCCGGAGCCGCAGGTGATCCGTCCCGCGCTCAAGGCCATCGACGGCGCCCCGCCGGTGATCCTCGAAGCCAATTGCACCAACTGCGGCCGCTGTCTCGACGTCTGCTCGAAAGATGTCTTCGACTTCGGTACCCGTTTCAATTCTGTTGCCACCACCACCGTAGCCGGCGTCCCGCAAGCGGCGCCGAAATGATCAACATCCGACCATTCCGTCTAGGGAGTCCATCATGAACAAGACCGTCACCATCCTCCTGGCTTCGCTGATGACCGTGATCGTGGGATGCGCTTCCTACGAACCCCTGGTCTCCATGCGCGGCGCCGACGTCGCCGCGGCCGACAAGGCGCCGACGGTGCTCGACTACGTGGGCAAGCGCCCCGGCTCCGAGGGCCAGAAACTCGTCGCCCGCTCCTACGACGGCCAGCCGCCGGTGATTCCCCACGCGCTGCCCAACTTCGACGAGATCTCGCTGGAGGAGAACCAGTGCATGGGCTGCCACAGCCCCGAGAAGGCCAAGGAAAAGAACGCGCCCCGGGTCGGCGACAGCCACCTGGCCAACAAGGTGCTCTCCATGGCCCGCTACCAGTGCAACACCTGCCACGTGCCGCAGGTCGATGCGAAGCCGCTGGTGGACAACCAGTTCGTCGGGCACGTGACCAAGAAATAGCCTTCCGGCCGGGGCCGCCCGACGGTCCCGTCGCCCCGGATGTTCCAGCGAGGGGATCCGGCCGTCCGAATGGGCCGCCGGATCCCCTTTGTTTCGCGGATTCGAACCCGCCGGCGGGCGGTAGTCTCCGCGGAAACGTTGAATCCCGGTCGTGCGCAGGATAGAGTCTACGCACGCTGCGGGGCGGCGATCTCAAAACCATCGGGACATACCGGCATCGTGTTGACACAGGCAGAAGTGGAGAGAAGGACCGGCACCCCGGAGAACCCGCGGTTCAGGCTGCTGGAGGACATCGCGCGGGAGATGTCGGGTTCGGTCGTCTTTCCGACAACCTTCGATCTGGTGGTGCGCCTGCGCAAGATTCTCGAGGACCCGAATGCCTCCCTGGACCGGATCGCCGATGTCCTCAAGCTCGAACCCCTGATCGCCGTGCGGCTGGTGGGCCTGGCCAATTCCGCCGCCTACCGGCGCCGGGGACCCGAAGTGCGCGACCTGAAGACGGCGATCCAGCGCCTCGGGCTGCGCAGCGTGCGCAGCGCCGCGCTGGCCATTGCCCTCGGCCAGTTGATCCGGTCCAAGGACATGGCCGAGTTCAAGGATTACGCGCTCCAGTTGTGGGAGCATTCGGTGGGGTGTGCTGCGGCCGCATGGGTGGTCGCCGCGAACATGACCCGCGTCGATCCCGAGGAGGCGATGCTGGCCGGGCTGGTGCACGACCTGGGTGCTTTCTACCTGCTTTACCGGGCGACCCGATACCCCGAATTCCACGGCCGGCAGGATACCGTCCGGCATCTCGTCGCCCAGTGGCACGAGAGCATCGGACACTCGCTGCTCGTGGCCCTCGGCATGCCGGAGGACATGGCCGAAGCGATCCGCGACCACGACCAGCCGCGGCCGGCGCCGGACACGCCCCGCAACCTGGCGGAGATCGTGTACGTGGCCAACGTCCTGGCCGGCGGCATGGTCGAGTGGATCGGGGTCGGCGACACCGCGGAGGCGCTGTCGGCCTACATCCTGCCGGAGGCCTACCAGGCGCTGCGCCCGGAAATCGACGCCCAGGAAAAGGACCTGCTTTCGGTGCTCGGCTGACCGCCGGCCTTTCCCGAGCCCCGAGGAGGGTTCATCGCTGGCGCGAGCGGAACCTGGTGCGAGCGGGCGGGACGAGGGATCCGTCCCGGGAATCGGTGATACGTCGAGGGTCGGGCGCGGCGCCGTGGCCGGGGGTGCCGAGGAAATGTCCTGAGGCGTTCAGGCGATCCCGATCGCGCGGGCGGGGCAAGGCGCCACGCAGGCGCCGCAACCGGTGCACAGGCCGTTGTCAATGGCGGGCAGTGCCGCCCCGCCCAACCTGGGGTGGAAGCGGATCGCCGTCGCCGGGCAGGCATCGCCGCAGGACCGGCACACCACGTTGGCCAGCGCCAGGCACTGGGGCCCGATCGCCGCCCTGGCCGACCAGGGCGGCCGATCGGCCCGCAGGAGGGCTCCCGGTTCGCAGGCGTCGACGCATTTTCCGCAGAAGGTGCATTCGCCGTTGGCGAACTTGACCACGGGACCGGTCCCGCCGTGTTCCAGGATGCCGGTCGGGCAGGCGCGGATGCAGGCATCGCAGCGGGTGCAGGCGGCGAGGAAGTCTCCCTCGTCCAGCGCCCAGGGAGGACGGAGGACGGGGGCGGGCCGCGAGATGCGGCCACGCAGGAAATCTCGGCGGGAGGTCATGGCGGGTTCCGGCGGTTGTCCCCGTGGGGGCGAGGAACCGAAAGATAGCGCGGTGGAAAAAGAAAGGGGGCCGTTTCCGGCCCCCTTCCGCTCCCCGAGCGAGGTGGGACGACTACTCGTCGTCCTCCTCCTTCATCCCCTTGGGTTTCTGGTGGGCGATGCCCTTGTGGCACTCGATGCAGGTCTGCTTGTCCCGCTGCGCCAGTTCGTGCTGCTTGCGGGCCCGCTGCTTCTGGACTTCCTTGTTCATGCCATCGAAGCTGTGGCAATTGCGGCATTCCCGGGAATCCGAGTCCTTCATCCGCTTCCACTCGTGCTCGGCCAGGGTCAGGCGCTTGGCCTCGAACTTCTCCGGCGTGTCGATGGTGCCCATGATCTTTCCGTAGACCTCGCCCGAGGCCTGGATCTTGCGCGCCATCTTGTGAACCCAGTCCTTGGGCACGTGGCAGTCGGAGCAGATGGCCCGCACGCCGGTGCGGTTCGAGAAGTGGATGGTCTTCTGGTACTCCTGGTAGACCGTATCCCGCATCTCGTGGCAGGAGACGCAGAACTCCAGCGTGTTGGTCGCCTCCATCGCGGTGTTGAAGCCGCCCCAGAAGACGATGCCTGACACGAAACCGACGACCAGGATGCCCAGCAGCGAATACTTTGCGCTCGGCCTGCGCAGCGTTGCCCACAGCCCCCCGCCGGATTCGGAACCGCTCACCGCCATGACTGTTTCCCCCCTCTTGTGGATCGATCAATGCGAATTGGAGAGAGCTTAGTTCGGGCAGGGGCATGCCCGCCTTGACGCAAGACAAGGGAATCGCCGGACGGCGGGCCGCCCCCGGGGTCCCTGGTGTCCGGCGGTCCCGTGCCCCCCGGCCCGGCCTTAGCGGCCCTTGATGACGCCGCAGGCCACCCGCTTGCCCGAATTGCCGGCCGGCTGGGACCGGTAGTCGTCCGGGTCGGCATGGACCACGACGGAACGCCCGATGACGCCGTCGTTCCCCGTCCCCACCGAGAGCTGTGCCATGGTCGCGGTCAGCCGGGCATTGCCGGAGGCGTCGGCGACCAGGTTCGGCATGTCGCCGGCATGGTGGCTCATGTCGCCGTGGCGCCCGTGGGGCTTGTTGCCGGGATTGAAATGCCCTTTGGCGGACGCGGCGTCCGGCGCGCTGCAATCCCCGGCCTCGTGGATGTGGAACCCATGCTCTCCCGGCGTCAGGCCCCTCACCTGCGCTTCCACATGGACCAGCTTGCCCTCCTGCCGGAAATTGACCGTGCCGGTCACCTGGGTGCCGGAACGGCCCTCCAGTTGGGCCGTGGCCGTCGGGTTGGCCGTCTGCGTCGTGGCGCAGGACGACAGCAGGGTGCCGAGGGAGACGGCGATCGCGAGCGGCAATGCGTTGTTCATGGGTGGCTCCTCCTTGGGGATGGACATTCCGGCGGGAACGCGGGTGGAAAGTGTATTCCCAAATGCGGGAGGAGAGCCGTCGCAATGCCCCTTCTATGGGCTGGGTCAGGCGTCGAAGGCAATCCGCTCGGCCCCGTGGAAGACCTGGAAGCGGTCGTGGCGCATGCGGCCCACCACGGTCAGGTTGCACCGGCGGGCCACCTCCAGTCCCATGGCCGTCGTGCCCGACCGGGACATGACGACGGGAATGCCCATGCCAGCCGCCTTGACGAGCATCTCCGAGGTCAGCCGGCCGGTCGTGTAGAGGCGCACGTCCCCGGCCTCCGCGTCCCCGAGCGCCATCAGGCCGGCGATGCTGTCCACCGCGTTGTGGCGGCCGATGTCTTCCACGTAATGCAGGATGTCCGCCCCGCGGGCCAGGGCGCAGCCATGGACCGAGCCCGACTGCTTGTAGATCGTGTCGTGCCGGCGGACCCGGTCGGCCAGGGCGAGGAGGCTGGACCGGGTAATCCGGGTCCCCGCGGGCAGGACCGGCAGGCGTTCCAGCTGGTCACCGAACTGCGTGCCCTGGCCGCATCCCGCGGTCACCGTCCGGCCCGAAAGCAGGTGTTCGCAGCGCGTCGCGCCCTGCCCGTCGCGGGTCGTCACCGCGGCGGCGCCCGCCGCCCAGTCCACCTGCACCGCGGCAACGGGACCGGCCGCCTCGAGCAGTCCCTGGTTCAGCAGATAGCCCAGGGCCAGGGCCTCCGGCCGCTGGCCCAGGGTCATCAGCGTGACGATCTCCCGCTTGTCCAGGTACAGGGTCAGCGCCCGCTCCTCCGGCATGCGCACTGCGACCGGGCGGCCTTCCTGGTCCACGGCTCCGGCCACCACGACAGGTGCGCAGCGGGCGTCGGTGAGCAGGAGGCGGCGGGTCGGCAATGGATCAGTAGACGAGGGTGGACCACTCCGGATCCAGGGCCCGGGCCACGAAGGCCGCCGCACCGGCCGTTCCGCGGAATTCCGGAATAAGGATCTCGCCTTCCCCCACGTGGGCCTTCAAGGCCATCGCGCAGGCCAGGAAGCGCACCCCCAGGTCGGCGGCCTGGCGCATGAAATGCAGTACCGTGACCTCCCGTGCCGACGAAGGGTGCAGGCCGTCGGCGACACCGGCCACCAGCAGGCGGACCGCGCGGCCCGAGAAATGGATCTCCACCTCGCAGTCTATGGCTGCCGCCGCCGTCGCATGGACGAAGGGGGCCGCGCACAGTTCCGGCCGGTCCGGGTCGGCGGACCAGAGCAGCAGGGCCAGCCTGTTCCGGTGGCCGCTCACCGGGCTACCCTCCCCCCGTCCCCCTCCCGAAGGGAGTGGGTGACGACGGTTCGCCGCTGCGCGGCTCTATGTTCGTGGCTGCGCCCCTCCGGGCGGCCGTGCGGGGCGCTCACGCGAGTTCCGCCCCGGGTTCCATGGCCAGGATCCGCCGCCGGTAGGCCGCCGCGTCCACCAGCAGGGTCCGTTCCGCGGCCCAGGCCGTCGGACGGCCCCGGGCCATCCACCCCGCGCCGTGGGGATCGAGGTTGATCAGGGCCGGTCGCTCCTCGGCAGCTTCGTTGCCCGCGATGCCATCCAGGCTCAATGGGGAGCGAACCGCCAGCACCGTCTTGGCGGATTCCACCGTGCCCAGCCCCCGGTGGCGTTCCACCGAGGCCCCGCGCGGCTTCGCGGTGAAGCCGATGATCTCGCCGGCGAGGAAGACGCCGAAGGCCGTGGCGCCCACGGTGACGCCATCCCCGTCGCCCATGACCCACATGTCCTGCTCGGCGTCGTAGAGCCGGTCCTCGGGCACGGAGCCGCAGAAGGTCTCGCGGGCCATTCAGGCAATTCCGAAGGCTGGCGGAAGAGAGTGGGAGTCGAACCCACCCGGGACCGCATGGCGGCCCCTGCCGGTTTTGAAGACCGGCCACCCCACCGGGGGACGTTCTCTTCCGTTCATGACATTGTCCAGGGAGATGCGGCGCCCGCCTGCCTGACCACGTGGTCGTCGCGCACGCGGCGAGTGTAGCCGACGCGGTCGAAGAACTCGAGGATGTGGATGGCTACCTTGCGGCCGCCGCCGATGCGGTCGCGCAGCGCCGCCGCCCGCGCCGCGCCGTGGGCGGCGGCCAGGTCGGCGACGATGGCCGCCAGCCGCGCCACGGCCTCCGTGGTGAAGAAATGGTCGTGGGCCACCGGATAGAGCAGGCCGCAGCGGGCGGCCCGCTTGAACAGCCGCCGCACCACCTCCTCCGGCGTGCCGCTGGCCTTGCCCACGTCGCGCACCCGTGGCGGGCCGCAGGGCGCGGCATCGAGCAGGGGGCGCAGGACCCGCCAGAGGTCCGCGTCGGCGGCCGACAGTTCCACCCGGTGCTCCGGCAGGTGCAGCCAGGCGCCGCTGCGGGCCACGGTTCCCGCGGCCAGTCCTTCCGCCAGCAGCCGGTCGAAGGCCGACCGCGGCAGGGTCGGCAGGGTCAGGCGGCGCAGGCGCTCCTGTTCCACGCCCTGCATGTCGGGGGCCCGTTCGTGCTCGCCGAGCAAGGCCTCGGTCAGCCGGACTTCCAGGGCCTTCCAGCCGCTGCGCGCGTAGCCGTGGCGCAACGGCCCCTCGGCCACGGTAACGAGCTCCAGCCGCCGCCAAAGGGCCTCCGCGGCGTCCTCGTCCAGGTTCCAGTTGGCCGCGAAGGCCCCCAGGTCCACGCCCGCAGCCTGGCGTGCCAGGGCCAGGCCGAGGGACGCCGCCGGGTCGTCGAGGGCGAGGGCCCGCAGGTAAGCGAGGCGCTCCGCGCCCCGCTTGTGGCGGGCCGGCGGGAAGATGTCCAGCACCCGTCCGCCGGCCACCGTGCGGATGGCCGAGTTGTCGCGCAACACGAAGCGGTCGCCGCGCAGGGCCAGGGTCTCCCGATCCAGCAGGATTTCCGCCAGCATCGATCGGCCGGGATCCAGCCTTTCCCCTTCCAGTAGCGCGATGCGGCCCATGAAGTCGCCGGAACCCAGGTGCACGTGCACCGGCGTCCAATGGGCGAGGGGCGTGCCGGCCGCCGGCACCCGCAATTCGGCGTGGAAGCGGCGCAATGGTGCCGCCATGGCCTCGCCGACGACCCAGTCGCCGCGCGCCACCTGGGCCTTCTCGACGCCGGCGAGGCCCAGGGCGCAGCGCTGGCCGGCGCGGCCTTCCGCCCCCGGCCGGTCCTGCACCCGCAGGCTGCGCACCCGCACCGGCAGGCCGGCCGGCTCCAGGCGCAGGGCATCGCCGACCGCGACACGTCCGGAATGGGCGGTGCCGGTGACGACGGTGCCGATGCCGGCCAGGGTGAAGACCCGGTCCACCGCCAGGCGGAAGACGCCCGTCGCCTGCCGTCGTCCGGTTTCGGCCGCCGCCGCCTCCAGGTGGGCGCGCAGGGCGGGGATGCCTTCGCCGGTGAGGCCGGACACCGGGAACAGGCGGGCCTTCTCCAGGGCGGTGCCGGCCACCAGGGCCGCCGCCTCGGCCGCCGCCGCCGTCCGCCTTTCCCCGCTCACCGCATCCACCTTGGTCAGGACGATGGCGCCACGGACGATGCCGAGCAGGTCGAGGAGTTCCAGGTGCTCCCGGGTCTGCGGCATCGGGCCGTCGTCGGCGGCCACCGCCAGCAGGGCGAAGTCGATGCCGGTGGCGCCGGCCAGCATGTTGTGGATCAGCTTCTCGTGGCCGGGCACGTCCACGAAGCCCAGCACCTCGCCGGAGGGCAGGGGCACGTAGGCGTAACCCAGGTCCAGGGTGATGCCGCGTGCCTTCTCCTCCGGCAGGCGGTCGGCATCCACCCCGGTGAGCGCCTTCACCAGGGTGGTTTTGCCGTGGTCGATGTGTCCCGCGGTGCCGATGATCATGGAGGCGGAATCATGCCCCGTTTTGCCGGTGCCCGGTCATCCGAACATGTCCTGGTACATGTTCCTCGCCCAGCCGAAGTCCTCCGCCACCAGTTCCGGCCGCCGCTCGTTGTCGTCGATCTGGGCCTGGATGATGATTCCCCTGTCATCGACCTTGTAGTCGAACTGGACGGCGATGTCGAGTTGCGGGTCGGCGGTGACCATCATGTAACAGAGGTTGTCCGGCAGGATGTACTTCGGCTCGCGGCCGGCGGCCCGCTCGGCGATGTAGCGGGCGACGATCTTCGCGTGCCGGTTGGCCACATGCCCGGCCTTCGGATAGAAGGCGAACTGGGGCGAGACGAAGCCCACCGCATCGCCAATCACATAGACATCCTTGTCGTCCTTCAGGTGCAGGTAGAGGGGATCCACCGCCGACCAGCCGGTGGGCTTGCCGTCCGGGTTCCGGCCGATGGTACCGGCCTTCCAGGCCAGGTCGCCGGCCTGGTGGGGCGCCATGAGGATGGCATGGTCGAAGCGGAAGTCGCCGGCCGCCGTCCTGATCGCCTTGTTGAAGGGGTCCACCTCCTTCACCTGGGCGTTGGGCACGTAGGTGATCTGGTCCTTGTAGAGTTCCTCGAAGGCCTGTCTGAAACCGTAGCCGATGGGACGGATGCCGTCCTTATGGTCGAGGAGGGTGATGTGGCCCTTGATCTTCTTCGTCTTGAACAGCCAGGCGATCAGGCAGGCCCGCTCGTAGGGGCTGGGCGGGCAGCGCTGGGGGGGCGGCGGCAGGGTCATCACCAGCTCGCCGCCCTGGAAGTCGTGGATGGCCTGCTTGAGGCGGAAATGCTCGGCGTTGGGCACGTAGGCGGCGGGGAAGCGGGCGCGGGTGGCCTCGGCGGCCCGCCGGTCGTTGCCGAACCAGGCCTCGTAAGCGTAGCGGATGCCGGGCGAGAGGATCAGCCAGTCGTAATCCAGGTGGCCGGCGGCGGTGACGACGCGCTTCCGGTCCCGCTCGACGGCGAGGATCTCCGTCTGCACGAAGCGGTAGCCGTACTTCTCCGACACCGCCAGGTACTCGTGGGTCAGGTAGCTGGTGTCCACCACGTCCACCAGCCACTTGTTGCTCATCGGACAGGAGAAGAACACCGGGTTGCGCTCCAGCAGCACCACTTCCAGGTCGGGTGCCAGCAGCCGCAACTGCTTGGCGGCGTTCAACCCGCCCCAGCCGCCGCCGCAGATCACCACGCGGCGTTGCCCGCCGCGCGGGATGAGCACGTCGCTGGCGGAGGTGGCCAGGAAAGGGGCCGCCGGCGCCTGGGCCAGGGCGGGGGCCGCCACGGCCGCGGCGGCGAGGGCGCTGCCCGCCTTGAGGAAACTTCGTCTCGAGTCCTGTACGTCATCGGTCATTGCCAATCTCCCGTTTTGCATGAGCCGCCGTGGAGCGGAAGCCGCCACGGCATAAACCGGCCGGGGAAGCCCGGCCGCAGGTGGCGCCGGCCGAGGCCGGCAGGCGGACGGAGGCGCGCAGCCTCCCAGGTCCGCCGGATCAGGGGCCCTTCACCGGCGCCAGGGACGCCAGCTGGGCGACGAATTCGGCTTCCTCTCCGGCCGCCAGGCAGCGCAGGTCGAGGCCCAGGGCGTCGTCGGCGATGCGGCCGATCACCGGTCGCGGCAGGGCGCGCAGGGCGGCCTCGATCCGGTGCAGGACGCCGGCCTTGCGGCCCGCCGGGCGCACCACCAGGCCGGCCGACGGCAGCCGGTCCACCGGCAGGGAGCCGGAACCGATCTGGCTGCTCATGGCCTCCACGGTCACCGCCACGGGCAGGTGGGCCAGGGCGGCGGCGAGGGCCGGCCGCAGGCGCTCGGCCTGGGCGCGGATCTCCGCTTCCGGCCGCGTGAGCAGGCGCAGGGTGGTCAGGCGCCCGGCCAGGCGGTCCGGATCCCGGTAGAGGGCCAGCACGGCTTCCAGGGCGGCCAGGGTGATCTTGCCGACGCGCAGGGCGCGCTTGAGGGGGTTCTTCTTGATCTTCGCGATCAGGTCCTGGCGGCCGACCAGGATGCCGGCCTGGGGCCCGCCCAGCAGCTTGTCGCCGGAGAAGCTGACCAGGTCGGCCCCGGCGGCAATTGCCTGGCGCGGCGTCGGTTCCGGGGGCAGGCCCCAGCGGGACAGGTCGGCCAGCGTGCCGCTGCCCAGGTCCACGACGAAGGGGATGCCCCGCTCCCGGGCCAGGGTCGCCAGTTCGGTTTCCCGCACGGCGCTGGTGAAGCCCTGGACCGCGTAGTTGCTGGTATGCACCTTCATCACCAGGCCCGTGCGCGGGCCTCCGGCTGCCACCGCCTCGGCGAAATCCTTCAGGTGGGTGCGGTTGGTGGTTCCCACCTCGACCAGCTTCGCCCCGGCCCGCTTCATGATGTCCGGGATGCGGAAGGCGCCGCCAATCTCGATCAGCTCGCCCCGGGAGACGATTGCCTCCTTGCGCTGGGCGAGGGTGTTGAGGAGCAGGAAGACGGCGGCGGCATTGTTGTTCACCACCGTAGCGGCTTCGGCGCCGGTGAGCTCCCGCAGCAGTTCCGTCACCACGTCGTCCCGGTCGCCGCGGCCGCCGCTGTCCACGTCGTACTCCAGGGCCACCGGCGAGCGGGCCGCCCGCACCAGGGCCTCGATGGCCTCGTCCGGCAGCGGCGCCCGGCCCAGGTTGGTGTGCAGCACCGTGCCGGTGAGGTTGAAGACCGCCGTCAGCCGGGGCCGCGCCAGGGCCTCCAGGCGGCGGGCGACGGCGGCCAGGAGGGCGGCCGGCCCGGGCAGGCCGCCCCCGGCCCGCATGGCGGCACGGATGGCCGCCAGTTCGTCGCGGATGGCACGGGCGGCCAGGCTGCGGCCATGGCGGTCGATGAGCACAGCGAGGCCGGGCTCGGCGAGCAGCCGGTCTACGGACGGGAGTCGGGAAAGGTCTGAATTCATGCTTTCACCCGGACCGGGCAGAAAGGAGGAGCACGGATTGTAGCGGCTCCCGGGCCGGCCGGGAGGGCTCCCGGCGTGGCGTATCCCGCATCCCGGGCCGTCCCCTTCCCACGGCGACCGTCAATCCAAGGATAATGTCGGCATTGCCATGGATATCCCTGCACCGATGAACGATACGACGCCCCCCGCCGAAGATCCCAAACCGATGGCGGATCCCCGCCGGCGAATGCGGGAACTGCTCGCGATTCCGGACGGACAGCGGACCGATGCCCAGTGGGACGAACTGAACGAACTGGAGATCCAGCTCGCCCAGGTGAACCGCGTCGGCCCGGCGCCTGCCTGGTCCGGCGAGCCGGGCCAGCAGCGCAAGGCGGAACCGGGCGGCGCCCCCAAGCCGCGGGGCAACCTGCCCCGCAAGCCCAAGGTCAAGCGGCCGGGCAAGCCCTTCCACAAGCCGAAGGGGCCACCCCCCGGCAACAAGCAGGGCTGAACCCGCTGCGCCGTCCGACGCGCATGGGGACGAGAACCGGGCGGCCCGCCCCGCGAGTCCCGAAGCGCGATTCCCGCCCCGCGACCCCGACGCCATGAGCGACCCTTCCGATATCCTCATCGAGATCGAGGACCTGCATTTCTCCTACGGGGACAACAAGGTCTTCGACGGCATCAGCCTCCGGGTGCCGCGGGGCAAGGTCGTTTCCATCCTCGGCGTCGGTGGATCGGGAAAGAGCACCCTGCTGCGCCTGATCGGCGGCCAGTTGCGGCCGGACCGGGGCTGCGTGCGGGTGAATGGCCAGGTGATCCACGAACTGGACCAGAAGGGCCTGTACGAGATGCGCCGCAACATGGGGCTGATGTTCCAGGCCGGCGGCCTGTTCAGCGACCTGTCCGTGTTCGACAACATCGCCTTCCCCATGCGCGAGCTGACCGACCTGCCCGAGGAGATGGTCCACGACCTGGTGCTGATGAAGCTCCACGCGGTGGGCCTGCGGGGGACCGTCGGCCTGATGCCTTCCGAATTGTCCGGCGGCATGGCCCGCCGCGTCGCCCTGGCCCGGGCCATTGCCTTGGATCCCATGCTGGCCATGTACGACGAGCCCTTTGCCGGCCTGGACCCGATCTCGCTGAACGTGATCGCCCAGTTGATCCGGACCCTGAACGACGCCCTCGGGACCACGTCCATCGTGGTCACCTACGACGTTTCCGAATCCCTCAAGGTGGTGGACTACGCCTACCTGATCCACCACGGCCGCGTGGAGGCGGAGGGGACGGCCGAGGCCCTGTGGAACTCGCAGGCGCCCTATGTGGTGCAGTTCCTCCACGCCCAGCCGGAGGGGCCGATCCCCTTCCACATGGCCGGCGATCCCTACACCCGGGACCTGGGGCTGGCCGGCTGAAGGCGCCTCAGGGGCGCTGGATCAGTTCCACCTTGTAGCCGTCCGGATCCTCGACGAAGGCGATCACGGTCGTGCCGCCCTTCATGGGCCCCGCATCCCGCACCACCTTGCCGCCCCGCTCCCGGATCGCCGCGCAGGCCGCGCGGGCGTCGTCCACCGCGATGGCCACGTGGCCGTAGGCGGTGCCGAGTTCGTACTTGTCCACGCCCCAGTTGTAGGTGAGTTCCAGCACCGCCCCGGCCGCCTCCTCCTGGTAGCCCACGAAGGCCAGGGTGAACTTGCCTTCGGGATAATCGTTCCGGCGCAGCAGCCGCATTCCCAGGACTTCGGTGTAAAAGGCCAGGGACCGGTCCAGGTCGCCGACCCGCAGCATGGTGTGGAGGATTCTCAAGGGGCTTCCTTCCGTTTCAGATGAGGGGGATGTCCGCGCCGAGCCGGCGCAGTTCGGCCCGCGCCCGGCGCCATTCCGGGAACAGGCGCTCCACCTGCGACCAGAAGCGGGGACTGTGGTTCATCTCCGCCAAGTGGGCCACCTCGTGGGCCACCACGTAGTCGACCAGGTCCGCCGGCAGGTGGATGAGCCGCCAGTTGAAGCGCAGCCCGGTGCGCCGGCTGCAACTGCCCCAGCGGGACCGGGCGGAGGACAGCGCCACCGGCGGCAGCGGATGGCCCAGCCGCCCGGCGAACATCCGCGCGCGCTCGGCGAAGTGGCCGGCGGCCCGCTTCTGCAGGGCCCGGCGGGCCAGGGCGTCCAGGTCGGCGTCGGGCCGGGCGAAGAGGATCAGTTCCGCGTCCTCCCAGATCGCCCGGTTTCCGCCAGGCCTGACCCGCACCGGCACAGGTTCGCCGAAGACGGGCAGGTGCACGCCGTCCCGGACGGCCAGGAGCCGCTGGCTGCGCCGGCCGGCGAACGCGTCGAGCTTGCGGATCACCCATTCGGCATGCTCGCGGAGGAAGCCCTCGATGTCCGCGTTCGACAGCCCGCGCGGCGCGCCGACCCGCAGGCCGCGCTCGTCGATCGCCATGGAAAGCCTTCGGCGGCCGGTCGCCAGGTCGTAGGCCACGATGCGGTTGCCCAGGTGGATGTGCCGCTGGCGCGGCGCCGGCGCGGCCGGGGGCAGGCTGAACAGCTTCAGTTGTTCGGGCTGGATGTCCGCCAAGGGGGCAGGGCCTCAGGCCGGGGCGAACAGGTCGCCGACGGCCTCTTCCCGGGGGAGCGAGGCGACGCCCAGGGCGAGGGCGCGCTCGATCTCCGGACGCGGTTGTCCGATCAGGCGCCAGTTGCAGCGCAGTTCCGCGGGGCCGGTGACCTGGACCCAGGCGCCGCGCAGGGCGAAGGACAGGGCCAGGCGCGGGCAGGGCCGGCTGCGCCGCGCCGCCTCGCGGGCCACGATGTCCAGGAACAGGCGCTGGGCTTCCCGGCGCAGCCAGGCCTCGGCCGCGTCCTGGACCTGGCGCGGCGTCGCCTCGGGAGGCAGCGGCAGGTGAAGGGCTTCCGCGGCCACGCCCGCCTCCTCGACGCGGGTGTCCAGGCAAAGGCTGACCTGCCCGCCCAGGTAATCGATCGCCGCCCCGTCGCGCCAGCGGTCCGCCGGGTCCGGGTCCGGGGCCTCAAGCCTGAGCGCGAGCTGCGGACTGCGCTTTCTCATGGGCGGCAACCTCGTCGGGAACGTAAAGGTGGGGGCTGATGCGCCGCATCTCGGCCTCGATCCAGGCCTCGGCGCGGGCATTCACATCTTCCTCGGAGAGCCCGGCCGGGTCAATGGCCGGGCCGATGCTGACGGTGACGCGGCCGGGCGTCTTGTAGAAGGCGTTGCGGCCCCAGAATTCCCCGGAGTTCAGGGCCACCGGGACCAGCGGAGCCCCCGTCTCCACGGCCAGGTGGGCGCCGCCGATCTTGTAGCGCTTCTTCCGGCCGGGGGCCACCCGGGTGCCTTCCGGGAAGATGATGATGGAGTAGCCCTGGCCGAGCCGCACCCGCCCCTGGTCCACGAGCTGCTTCAGGGCGTCCTTGCCGGCTCCCCGGTCGATGGAGATCATGGGCGTGGCGGCCAGCGCCCAGCCGAAGAAGGGCAGCATCTTGAGCTCCTTCTTCCAGACGAAAAGCGTGTCCCTGAAGATCTCCTGGAGGACCAGCGTCTCCCAGGCCGACTGGTGCTTGGAAAAGATCACCATGGGCCGGTCCGGGATGTTCTCCCGTCCCTGCAGGCGGTAGGGGATGCCCAGCAGGTGCTTGACCAGCCAGATGGCGAAGGCGACCCAGGGGGCGACACTCTGCCGTCGCACGTGGTGCGGGAAGGGAAAGCTCAGCATCACCAGCACCGCCCAGGGCGGTGTGACGACGATCAGGATCAGCATGAACAGCGTCGAGCGCAGGACGTTCGCGGCTGCCATCGGCGGATCAGGACGTCAGGTGCGCGGCCACGGCGGCCAGGTCGGGGAACACCAGGGTATGGGCCGGCAGTTCCGGGTCGGCGGCGGTCTTCCTGCCCTTGCCGGTCTGGACCAGGATGGGTTGGGCCGCCACCGCCAGGGCGGCCTGCAGGTCGCGCAGGGAGTCCCCCACGGCGGGCACGCCGGCCAGGTCGGCGTTGAAGCGCAGGGCGATCTCCTTCATCATGCCCGCCTTCGGCTTGCGGCAGCCGCAATGGTCGGCATTGGTGTGCGGGCAGAAGAACACCGCGTCGATGTGGCCACCGGCCTGGGCCACGGCCTTGTGCATGCGTTCGTGGATGGCGTTCAGCGTGTCCATGTCGAACAGGCCGCGCCCGATGCCCGACTGGTTGGTGGCCACCACCACCCGGTACCCCCACTGGTTCAGGCGGGCGATCGCGTCCAGGCTGCCGGGGATGGGCCGCCATTCCTCCGGCGTCTTTATGAACAGGTCGGAGTCGTGGTTGATGACGCCGTCACGGTCCAGGATGACGAGTTTCATGCGCCTATTGTTCCCCTCCGGGCCGCCTGCCGAAAAGCCGAACTCACGCGGAAAGCCGCGACAGATCGGCGACGCGGTTCATCGCCTGGTGCAGGATCGCCAGCAGGCCCAGGCGGTTGTCGCGCAGGGCGGCGTCCTCGACGTTCACCATCACCTTGTCGAAGAAGGCGTCCACCGGGCCCTTCAGGGCGGCGAGCGCCTGCAGCGATGCCGTGTAGTCGCCCTGCTCGAAGGCCGCATCCGCCTTCGGCTTCACCTCGCCCAGCGCCGCATGGAGGGCGAGCTCGGGCGCCTCCCGGAGCAGCGCCGCGTCGACCCGGGCCGCCACCGCCCCTGCGGCCTTCTTGAGGATGTTGCCGACGCGCTTGTTGGCGGCGGCCAGGCTCGCCGCCTCCGGCAGCGCGGCGAAGGCGCGCACGGCGGCCAGCCGCTTGGGGACGTCGCCGAGGCGCTGCGGGCGCAGGCCGACGACGGCATCGACTTCGAGGGCCGAATACCCCTGCTCGCGCAGGCTGCCGGCGAGGCGCTCGTAGATGAACTCGGCGAGTTGTTCCTTCACCTTGGCGTCGTTCAGCCGCGCGGCGGAGAACAGCCAGTCGAGCCCCAGCGGCAGGTCGCGCTCGATCAGCATCCGCACCATGCCCAGGGCATGGCGGCGCAGGGCGAAGGGGTCCTTGTCGCCGGTGGGCAGCTGGCCGATGCCGAACATGTCGGCCAGGGTCTGCAGCTTGTCGGCCAGCGCCACGCACAGGCCCACG
>JAEUNJ010000139.1 GCA_016791145.1 Rhodocyclaceae bacterium
GCCGCAGGACCCTTGGCCGCATCCGCTTCCCCGCCGCCGGCGGCATTGCCGCCTCCGGCGCGGCGGTGCCGCCGGGCACTTCCTTCGGCCGGGTCGCCGCCTGAGGGCGGGCGCCTCGGAACCTCGAACCCGACAACCGGAGGAAACCATCATGAGCAGCGAGAGCAAGTGCCCCTTCCACACCCGCCAGGGCGGCAACGCGTCGGCCGGCGCCCGGTCGAACCGGGACTGGTGGCCGAACCAGTTGAACCTGAGGATCCTGCACCAGCACGGGCCGGCCTCCAGCCCCCTGGGGGCGGGCTTCGATTACGCCGCGGAATTCCGGAAGCTGGACCTGGCGGCGGTGAAGCGCGACCTGGCGGCGCTGATGACCGATTCCCAGGACTGGTGGCCGGCGGACTGGGGCCACTACGGCGGCCTGATGATCCGCATGGCCTGGCACAGCGCCGGCACCTACCGCACCGCCGACGGGCGCGGCGGCGCCGGCCACGGCAACCAGCGCTTCGCGCCCCTGGACAGCTGGCCGGACAACGGCAACCTGGACAAGGCGCGCCGGCTGCTCTGGCCGGTCAAGCGGAAGTACGGCAACCGGATCTCCTGGGCCGACCTGATGATCCTGGCGGGCAACGTGGCGCTGGAGACCATGGGCTTCAGGACCTTCGGCTTCGCCGGGGGCCGGGAGGACATCTTCGCGCCGGAGGAGGACGTGTATTGGGGCGCCGAGGCCGAGTGGCTGGGCGACCGGCGCCATTCGGGAGACCGGGCGCTGGAGAACCCCCTGGCCGCCGTGCAGATGGGGCTGATCTACGTGAACCCGGAAGGCCCCAACGGCAATCCGGACCCGGTGGCCTCGGGCCGCGACGTGCGGGAGACCTTCCGCCGCATGGCCATGAACGACGAGGAGACCGTGGCGCTGGTGGCCGGCGGGCACACCTTCGGCAAGGCCCACGGCGCCGGCGACCCGAAGCTGGTGGGGCCGGAGCCGGAGGGCGCGCCCATGGAGGAGATGGGCCTGGGCTGGCGCAACGCCTTCGCTTCCGGCAAGGGCGGGAGCACCACCACCAGCGGCATCGAGGGCGCCTGGAAGCCGAACCCGACGACCTGGGACAATGGCTACTTCGCCATGCTGTTCGGCTATGAGTGGGAACTGGTGAAGAGCCCGGCCGGCGCCTGGCAATGGCAGGCAAGGGACGTGAAGCCGGAGCACATGATCCCGGACGCCCACGACCCGTCGCGGCGGCATCCGCCGATGATGACCACGGCGGACCTTTCCCTGCGCTTCGACCCGGGCTTCGCGCCCATCGCCCGGCGCTTCCACCAGGACCCCGGGGCCTTCGCCGACGCCTTCGCCCGCGCCTGGTTCAAGCTCACCCACCGGGACCTGGGACCCCGCTCCCGCTACCTGGGCCCGGAGGTGCCGGCCGAGGTGCTGACCTGGCAGGACCCGGTGCCGGCGGCGGACCACCCGCCGATCGATGCCCGGGAGGTCGCCGACCTCAAGGCGCGGGTGCTGGCCTCGGGCCTCCCGGTAGGGGAGCTGGTTGCCACGGCCTGGGCCAGCGCGTCCACCTTCCGCGGCTCGGACAAGCGGGGCGGCGCCAACGGCGCGCGCATCCGCCTGGCGCCCCAGAAGGACTGGGAAGCCAACCAGCCGGCGCAACTGGCCCGGGTGCTGGCCACCCTGGAAGGAATCCGCGCCGCTTTCAACGCCGGGCAGCGGAACGGCAGGACGGTATCCCTGGCGGACCTGATCGTGCTGGCCGGCGGGGTGGCGGTGGAGCGGGCGGCCGCGGCCGCGGGCGTGGCGGTGGAAGTGCCCTTCCGGCCCGGCCGCACGGACGCGACCCAGGAACAGACGGACGTGGAATCCTTCGCCGTGCTGGAACCCGTCGCCGACGGCTTCCGCAACTACGCCCGGGCCGGCCTGCCGGTGCCCGCCGAGCACCTGCTGGTGGACAAGGCCCAGCTCCTCACACTTTCGGCGCCGGAGATGACGGTGCTGGTGGGCGGCCTGCGGGCCCTGGGCGCCAACGCCTCGCCCCACGGCAACTTCGTGTCCCGGTCCGGCATGCTCTCCAACGAGTGGTTCGTGAACCTGCTGGACATGGGCACGGCGTGGACGCCGCAAAAAGTGGGAACGGGTGGGGCGGAAGGGTCGGCGGCGGCGGTTTTCGAGGGCCGCGACCGCAGGACCGGGGCCCTCAGGTGGACGGCGACCCGGGCGGACCTGGTGTTCGGCGCGAACTCCCAGTTGCGCGCCCTGGCGGAGGTCTACGCCCAGGACGACGCCCGGGAGAAGTTCGTGCGCGACTTCGTCGCCGCCTGGACCAGGGTGATGGAGCTGGATCGCTTCGACCTCAGGTGAGGGGGGCGCGGGGCGCGCGCAGGCGCGCCCCGCGTTTTCCGGCGTCGTCCGGGGCGGCAAAGGCCATGGCTTGCGGGCGGCGGGATGCTTCCAATAATTGGAAGCTACCTATCCATGGAATCCCATTCATTGGAAACGTTTCCCGTCCTACAGTGCGTCCGTCCGCGGCGGATTCCCCACGCGGCTCTTGAAGGAGAAACCGGATGATCACCATCGACGACTGCAAGGCCTTTTGCGATACCACCCCGGACCGGGTCGAGGAACTGGCCCGCCGGGAGGGCCTCCCCCTGGTCCAGGCCTGTGCCCTGGCCCAGCACCTGGCGCGGGGGGCGGATGCCGCCCGCCGGGACATCCCGCCCCGCTGACCCTTCGAGGACGTCGCCATGATGACCGTGCAAGCCCGCGAAACCTTCCCGCCCCGCCGGGGCGCCGCCTTCCCGCTGCGCGCCTACCCGGCCAACAGCCCCCGCGCCATGGCCCGCCTGGTGGTGCTCGCCTTGCTGGCGGACGGCCGCCTGGACGACCGGGAACTGGAGACCCTCAACCGCCGCGGCGCCTTCGCCGCCCTGGGCATCGGCCGGGAGGACTTCGTGCAGGTGCTCCACGATTTCTGCGCCGACGCGGCGCGGCTCAGCGAAGGCGCCCGGGGCTACCGGCTGCCCCGGCCCCTGGTGTCGGCCCTGCTGGCCGAGGTGACGGACCCGCAGGCCAAGGCCCGGGTGCTGCGCCTCATCGTCGCCGTGGTGAGCAGCGACGGCCGCCTGACGGAGGACGAGGAGACCCTGTTCCTGAGCGCCCTGGACGCCTGGGGCGTCGGCGCCGTCCGGCCGACGGTGCCGCCGTCGACGGCCCGCCACCCGGGGGCGCCCGGGCGAGCGGCCGCCGCCTGAACCGGGGACGACCGGGCGGAACAACGGCATGGACGCGGCCTGGCTGGCCCTGATGGACGCCTGGCGGCATCCGGTGCTGACCGCCGGCCTGGGCGCCCTCACCTGGCTCGGATCCCTGGCGGTGCTGCTGCCCCTGGCCCTGGCCGCCGGCGCCCGGCGGGCCGCCGACGGTTGGCGGGGCTTCGCCTTCCTGCCGGCCGCGGTCCTCGGGGCGGCGGGCGTGGCGCAACTGCTGAAGCGGGTGGTGGACCGGGAACGGCCGGATCTCTTTCCCAGCCTGGTGGCGATGCCCGCCGACGCGAGCTTCCCGAGCGCCCACGCCATGCAGGCGGCGGCCTTCGTGACGGCCTGGCTGCTTTGGCGCGGCGCCGCGCGGCGGCCCGGCCTGGTGGCCTGCGGGGCCGTCCTGGTCCTCGCGGTGGGCCTTTCCCGCACCTACCTGCAGGTGCATTTCCTCAGCGACGTGCTGTTCGGCATCGTCGCCGGCGTGGCCTGGGCGACGCTGCTGCACGCGCTGCCGGTGTGGCGGAGGGCCTGATGCGCCACAAGTTCCTGGGCATCGGCGAGCCCGGCTACCACCCGCTGCGCAAGATCGCCACCGTGGCCTCGGGACTGCGCTACGCCGTGATCTACGACTGGTCGGTCAAGTACAAGCTGATCCTGTCGGCGGCGGTCCTGGCCGGCGCCTTCGCGCTGCGGGCCTGGGTGGATTTCCTGCTGATCCTGGTGGTGACCGCCTTCGTGGTGTTCGCCGAGATCATGAACAGCGCCATCGAGGCCCTGTGCGATTTCGTGGAGGAGCGGCACAACGAGAAGATCAAGGTCATCAAGGACATGGCGGCAGCCGGCGTCGGCATCGCCATCTTTGCCTGGCTGGCGGTGATCCTCGTGGAACTGGGCCGCCACTTCGCCGGCTGAGGGCCGGCACCGGCCCGCCCCGGCGGTGCCCCGCGGCGCGGGGCGTCGGCGTCCAGCCTGGGTACGGCCCCGGCGGCCGCTGGGTGGCGAGCGCCCACTTCTTCACGAAGGGTTGCGGCGGCAGCGTGGTGTCGGACGACCGCGGCAGGATCGGCAGCTTGAAGTTCGGCGGGTCGCCGGTCAGGGTCTTCCGGGAGGCGACCCCCTTGGCGTTCTCCTCGGGCGTGGACATCATGCCGAGCTGGATCCGGGCCATGCTGTCCACCGCCCCGGGCAGGGTGTTGGCGACGCCGTCGCGGCCGTAGGGATAGTCCATCTCCGCCTTGCGCAGGGTCGGCACCTTGAAGTTGAAGCGCTCGGCGTCCTTGCCGGTGACGGCGACGCGGCCATCGTCGGGCTGCCCTTCGGCTAGCCCGGGGTGGTGACGGGGCCCTGCCGGTCCGCCATCGTCCGCTTGGTCCCCTTCGAGGCGCCGGAACCCTCCCGGCGCGTCGCCCTGGCCTGGCGGCGCAACTACCCTCGGCCCCAGGCCATCGACGCGCTGGGCGAGGCCATGGCGGCGGTGGCGAACCCCGGCCACCACCGGCCGGCGGACTGGCCGGGGGCGGATGCGGCCGCGGCACCGGCGGGCGGCGTTCGCCTTTTGCGGCGCAGCATGCTACAGTGCGCGCCTTCCAAAGGCCCGGCGACAGTCCGCCGGCCGTCCCAGACGAGCGTTCCGCTTCTCCGGTTTCACCCCCAACGGTTTCCCGCCCAGACTGGCCTGTGTCTTTTCGCAGGTGGCCGGTTCCAGGAGCAGTTCCATGCAATTCACCGACCTCGGCCTCTCGGCCGGGATCCTGCGCGCCATCGGCGAGCAGGGCTACGACACGCCCACCCCCATCCAGGCCCAGGCCATCCCCCACGTGCTCGCCGGCCGCGACCTGGAGGCCCTGGCCCAGACCGGCACCGGCAAGACGGCGGCCTTCGTGCTGCCCATCCTGCACCGCCTGACCCACCACGAGGACAGCCCGCTGGAGCGGGTCTCCCAGGTGGCGCCCCGCGTCCTCATCCTGGTGCCGACCCGCGAACTGGCGGCCCAGGTGCTGGAGAGCGTGCGCACCTACGGCAAGCACACCCGCCTGCGCAGCCTGGCCGTCTTCGGCGGCGTCGGCATGCAGCCCCAGGTGCAGGCCCTGCGCCGGGGCATCGACATCCTGGTGGCCACCCCCGGGCGGCTGCTCGACCACCTGGGCCAGCGCACCGCCAACCTCTCCCACGTGCAGACCCTGGTCCTCGACGAGGCGGACCGGATGCTGGACATGGGCTTCATCCGCGACATCCGCAAGGTCATCGAGCGGCTGCCGGCGAAGCGCCAGAACCTGATGTTCTCGGCCACCTTCGCCGACGAGGTGCGCGAGCTGGCCCACGGCATCCTGCGCGACCCGGCCCTGGTCGAAGTGGCCCGCCGCAACGCGCCCATCGAACTGGTCGCCCAGTCGGTGATCCGGGTGGACAAGGAGCGCAAGCGAGAGGCGCTGCTGCACCTCTTCGACACCCACGGCTGGCACCAGACCCTGGTCTTCACCCGCACCAAGCACGGCGCCGACGCCCTGGCCCGCAAGCTGGAGCAGGCCGGCGTGCGCTCGGCGGCCATCCACGGCGACAAGACCCAGGGCGCCCGCACCAAGGCCCTGGCCGACTTCAAGGCCGGCAAGCTGGCGGCCCTGGTGGCCACCGACATCGCCGCCCGCGGCATCGACATCGACCTGCTGCCCCGGGTGGTGAACTACGAACTGCCCAACGTGCCCGAGGACTACGTGCACCGCATCGGCCGCACCGGCCGCGCCGGCGCCGAGGGGGAAGCCCTGTCCCTGGTCTGCGCCGACGAACGGATCCAGCTGCGGGACATCGAGCGCCTGATCCGGCGCGACCTGGAGAAGCGCGTGCTGCCGGGTTTCGAGCCCCAGCAGGCTGCGGCGTCAACGGCGCCGGCGCCCGCCGCCGATCGCCGCGCCCAGCCCAAGGGGGCGCCCCGCAAGCCCGCGCCGCGGCCCGGGAAACCGGGCGCCCGGCCGGAGGGCCGCCGGCCGGGCCAGCCGCCCAAGGCGGGCGGGGCGGCCCACCACAACGGCCAGCGGCACCGCTGACCCGCCGGGACGGCCGGCGCCGCCCGGCCGGGCGGGCGGCGATCGGGCCGCGATCAGGCGGCGTCCGGCGGGCTCACTGGGCTACCCTCCCCCCATCCCCCTCCCCGGAGGGGGTGACGAGAGTTCGACGCTGCGCGGCTCCGTGTTTCTGGCCGCGCCCCTCCGGGCGGCCGCGCGGGGCGCTCATTCCATCGCCGCCGCCAGCGCCCGCGCCGCCGGTTCCGAGGCGACGAGCACCAGCTTCATCATCGCCCGGGTGGCGCCGACGAAGAGCTTGCGCAGGGCCCGGTCGTCCAGTTCGGCGCAGTCGATCTCGGCGAAGATCACCGCCGGCGCCGACTGCCCCTTGAAGCGGTAGACGGACTCGAGCAGCAGGTCCCCATCGTCGTAGACCGGCTGCCCCAGCAGGTCGTAGCGGCCGGTGAAGCGGCGCAGGGTGTTGGCGCCGAGCCGGGAAGCGTTCGCCAGCCGGGACTGGCCGCGCCCGTGGTAGCTGACGATGGCCACGTCCTCCCGGCGGAAGCCGGCCGAGTAGCACAGGCGGATGGCCTCCTTGACCGCCGACCTCATGCCTTCCTCGTCCGCGTAGGTCAGCACCTCCACGTCGGCGGCATCGAAGGGGGAGGCGGCCTCGACGGCCGCGCAGCCGGGGACCAGGGCGCGCAGCATGCGCACCACGGGGCGCGGGCTGCGGAAATTGCTCCTGGCATGGAGGCCCACCCAGCCCGGCAACGCCACCGGCGGACGGGCGTAGAGGTTCTGCAGCGGATCCTCCAGCCAGAGCATGCGGGCCCCGGGCCGGGCGTGGCGCAGGGCCAGGTCGCGCCAGGCCTCGGGAAAATCCTGGCCCTCGTCCACGATCACCGCGTCGAACAGGAAATCCTCGCCGGGCGCCAGCGCCGCGGCCTGCGCCACCAGGCGGTCGAAGGCATCCTCCCCGGCGAACTCGGGCACCCGGCCGGCCGCGCGCAGGAGCAGGTCGCAGAGGGTGTGGAAGGTGCAGGCCAGGCCGCCCGCGGGCGCTATGGCGGCGAAGTGGTCGGCCAGCGGACGGTTGAAGCAGACGTAGAGGGGCCGGCGGCCCGCCTCCACGGCGGCCCGGTATTCGGCGAGGGCGAGCTGGGTCTTCCCCGAGCCGGCCGTGCCGGAGACCCGCAGGCGGTAGGGATCCATCTCGAGCTGGCGCGCCCAGTGGGCGAGCCCGCCGGAGACCCGCGTGACCATGCCGCGGGCGCGGCCGAGGAGGGCGCTCACGTCCGGCTCGAGGCGGATCACGTCGCGCAGGAAGCGGTGGACGGCGTCGGACCGGGGTGCCGGCACGCCTTCCGGCAGGATCTCCCGGATCACCGCGGCGAGCCGCTCCCGGTTCGCCGAATCGACGATGCGCTCGGGGGCAAGGCCGGCGCTCCCGGGATCCCGGACCCGGTAGTCCGGGCAGTAGAGCAATCCGTCGGCATGGACCTCGGCCGTCCCGGGCCGCTGGCGCAGCCGCCCCACGAGGGCATCCCGGTTGCGCGCCATCTGCACCGGCACGCTCTTCGTGCGGCCGGGATAGCGCTTCACCAGGCCCTCCGGCGTCTCGTCCAGGAAGCCGCTCTTCTGCTCGACGAGCAGCAGGTCGCCGCAGCGGTTAACGATCGCGAAGTCGATCTCGCCGAAGACGGCGTAGCGCCCCTCCACCTGGGTCCAATGGACGCCGTGATAGACCGTGTAGGCGTCCGGCAGGCCGGCCGCCAGCAGGGCGAGGGTCTCGATCTCGCGCTGCGCGGCGCCGGTCACGGCGAGTTCGCGCCAGCCATCGGGGATCACGCGGGCCATGGGGTTCCGGGTCGTCGGGGGCGGTTCGGGAGTCCGCGGTGATCTTAGCAGCGGGGGCCGCGGGCTTGGCCGGCGCATCGCGGGCCGGGGCGCGCATCCACCCCTTGTCCGCCGGCCGCCCGGCGTTTAACCTGCCGGCTGCCGCGACGCCGCCCACACTCCCCATGCGATTCCTCTTCGGACCCCTGACCCGGCGCCGCCAGTGCCGGGTGCCCACCTGGCGCGGCGCGGCCCTGCTCCTGCTGCTCCTGGTGGCCTTGGCGGCGGGGCTGGGACCCCACCTGCTCGGGGCCCTCTCGCCCACCGAGCGCGTGGCGGGCGGCATCCTGGTCGTCGAGGGATGGCTGCCCGACTATGCGCTCGCCGAGGCCATGGAGGAGTGCCGGCGCAGCGCCTGCCGGCGGATCCATACCACCGGCGGGGCCGTGCCCCGGGGCAGTGCCCTGCTGGCCTACGGCACCCATGCCGAGATCGCCGCCGCCGTCCTGCGGCAGCTCGGAATGCCGCCGGATGCGGTGGTGGCCGTACCGGCCCCTCCCACGGCGAAGGACCGCACCCATGCCTCGGCCGTGGCCCTGCGGGAATGGCTGGCCGCCGCGGGCATCCGGCCCGGCGCCGTCCAGGTGGTCACCCTGGGCGCCCACGCGCGGCGGACGCGGCTGCTCTACCAGAAGGCCTTCGGGGAGACGGTGCCCATCGGCATCGTCGCCGTGCCGAGCCGGGACTTCGAGGCGGAACGCTGGTGGGCCAGCAGCGAGGGGGTGCGGGTGGTCATGGCGGAGGGCATCGCCTACCTCTATGCGCGCTTCTCGCCCGGCCCCGACTGACCCGCGCCGGAAGCCCGCGGGGCCTGCCCGGCATCGCGAGGTGGCGGGCAAAGCGGCGCCAGACCGGCGCATTTCGCCGACCGCCACGGGCGTATGATGATCCGTTCGAGATCGTCGAAAAGCGGGAATCCGCCATGAGCCACAAGCACCTGCACCTGCTGCGCACCGTCTTCCAGGATCCCATCAGCGCCAACATCCACTGGCGGGAAGTGGAATCCCTGCTCAACCACCTGGGCGCCGAAGTGGAGCCCGCCCACGGCGCCCGCTTCCGCGTGCGCCTGAACCGGATGGAAACCTTCCTCCACCACCCGCACCAGGGCAACGTCTGCACCAAGCAGGACATCAAGCACCTGCGGGAATTCCTCGCCCACGCCGGCGTCAGCCCCTCGGCCTACGAGGCGAAACGGGCGGAGGAGAAACAGTAGCCGTCATCAGGCTATGCCTTCGAATCGAAACGCAGGCAAGCCGGGGCCGCACCCCGGGCGATTCCAACGTCATACCACGGGCACGGCGCATCAGGCAGGCTTCCAGGTTCACCCTTTCGGCGCTGCCGGCCGGGACCGGGCGAAGGCGGGGAATAGAGCCCCGACGAGGCCCTGAATCGGATCAGCACGGGCACCCTGGCCTACTACGACGACAACGCCGACGGCTTCTGGCGCGGCACCCGCGACCACGACGTGAGGCAGAACATCGCCGCCCTGCTCTCCCATATCGAAGGGCCGCCGCCCTTCACGCCGCTCGATCTCGGCTGCGGTCCCGGCCGCGACCTGAAGGCCCTGGCCGACCTCGGCCACCGTCCCGTCGGCCTCGACGGCGCCGCACGTTTCGCGGCCATGGCCGCCGCCTACAGCGGTTGCCCCGTCTGGCACCGGGACTTCCTGCGGCTGGACCTGCCGGACGACCACTTCGCCGGCATATTTGCCAATGGCGCGCTGTTCCACGTCCCGGCTGACGCGCTGCCGCGGGTGCTGGCGGAACTGCACGCGAGCCGGAAGCCCGGCGGCGCGGTCTTCGCCTCCAATCCCCACGGCCGTGACGAGGGAGGCTGGCGGGGCGGCCGCTTCGGCTGCTTCCACCACCCGGACACCTGGCGGCGCCACTGCACCCGGGCGGGCTTCGTCGAACTGGACTGCTATTACCGGCCGGCCGGCTTGCCGCGGGAGCAGCAGCCCTGGCTGGCGACGGTGTGGCGCAAGGCGGGGATCGCCTAGGCGCCCTCCTGTTCCGCCAGGTCGGCCGCGACGAGCCGGAACTGCTCCAGGGCCGCCTCCAGGTCCTCGACGATCTCCTGGGCGATCACGTCGGGCGGCGGCAGGTTGTCGCTGTCGGCGAGGCTCTCGTCCTTGAGCCAGAAGATGTCCAGGCTGGCCTTGTCGCGGGCCACCAGGTCCGCGTAGTCGAAGGGCCGCCAGCGGCCCTCCGGGTTTTCCGGCGACCAGGTGGCGGCGCGGTCATTCCGGTTGGCAGGGTTGTAGAGGCGGACGAACTCGGCCAGGTCCTCGGCCCGCATCGGGTTGGTCTTCAGGGTGAAGTGCTGGTTGGTGCGCAGGTCGTAGATCCACAGGCGGCGGGTCCAGGGGGTTTCCGCGGCCTGTCTCTTGTCGAAGAAGATGACGTTGGCTTTGACGCCCTGGGCGTAGAAGAGGCCGGTGGGCAGGCGCAGCAGGGTGTGCACCTCGCACTCGTGGAGCAGCTTCCGGCGGATAGTCTCGCCGGCGCCGCCCTCGAACAGCACGTTGTCGGGCACCACCACGGCAGCGCGGCCGTGGATGTCGAGCAGGGTCTTGATGTGCTGCACGAAGTTGAGCTGCTTGTTGGAGGTGGTAGCCCAGAAGTCGTCCCGCTCGATGACGTCCTTTTCCGTCGTCGTGCGGCCGTCCTCGCCGACGATGACCGTGCTGCTCTTCTTGCCGAAGGGCGGATTGGCCAGCACCACCTGGAAGCGCTCGCCGGGGTCGGCGGCCAGGGCATCGGCCACCCGCACCGGCACGCTGGTTTCCGAACCGATGCCGTGCAGCAGCAGGTTCATGGCGCAGAGCCGGGCCGTGGCCTGGACCAGTTCCCAGCCGGTGAAGGCCTGGTCCTTCAGGTGGCGCTTCTCTTCCCGGGTCAGGGTCGGGAAATGGTGGGTGATGTAGTGGTGGGCGGTGAACAGGAAGCCGCCCGTGCCGCAGGCCGGGTCGCAGATGCGTTCGCCCGGCCGCGGCGCGACGCAGGTGATCATGGCCTGGATCAGGGCCCGGGGGGTGAAGTACTGGCCGGCACCGCTCTTCAGGTCCTGGGCGTTCTTCTCCAGCAGGCCCTCGTAGGCGTCACCCTTCACGTCCACGTTCAGGGTGGACC
This sequence comes from Rhodocyclaceae bacterium, assembly GCA_016791145.1. Taxonomy (GTDB): domain Bacteria; phylum Pseudomonadota; class Gammaproteobacteria; order Burkholderiales; family Rhodocyclaceae; genus JAEUNJ01. The sequence continues at coordinate 11,291 of JAEUNJ010000139.1, forward strand.
AGTTCTCCTTGTCGATCAGGTCGGCGATGACGCGGGTGAGCTTGGCCGGGTCCTGGAACTTGTTCTGGGCCTTGCCGAAGATCAGGCCCAGGGTGCCCTTCTGCTGACCCAGGGCCTCCAGGACGTGGCGGTAGTGGTCGAACAGTTCGTCGCCGCTCTTCGCCAGCAGGGTCGGCCAGGCGAAGCGCTCCGGTACGATGCTGGGCTGGTTGTGGGGCGGCCGGGACCGCTCGTCGGCCATCTTCAGGAAGAGCAGGTAGGTGAGCTGCTCGACGTAGTCGCCGTAGGACATGCCGTCGTCGCGCAGGACGTTGCAGTAGTTCCAGAGTTTCTGGACGAGGGTGGAGGCGTTCATCGTCGTTCAGCGGCTGCGTTCCAGGGTGTTGCGCCCGACCGTATAGCAATGCAGGCTGCTCGGCGCGAACTCGATCTGGACATCGTTCATCGTCTTGACACCGCCACGACTCAATGTCGTGACCAGCGGCATGCGGGCGAGCTTGTTGGTCCTCGCGAAATCGATAATGGCGCGAATCTCCTTCGGGTCGTCGAATGGCCGATCCGACCACTTCACCTCCCCGGCGAAACGCGCCTGTTGGCGCGGATCCAGGCTGACCAGGTCGACCTCGCCTTTCTTCCAGCGCGCATAGCGCAGCGAGTCGATGTGGGCATCGTTGTGCAGCCATTGGCTGAAGACGGCCGTCTCGACCAGGTGGCCGATGGCCGGATCGGTTGCCGTCAAGGAACTGAACAGCGCCGCGCGCATCGTCGGATTGGTGAGGTAGACCTTGAAGGTCATGGCTTTCTTGAACTGCCGGGCGTTGTTGTCGACCCGACGCAGCCGCTTGATCAGGAAAGCCGCCTCCAGGTATTCCAGGTACTTGGCCAGTGTCGGCTTCGAGACGCCCGAGGATTGCGACAGGTCCTCCAGGCTCAATTCCTGAGCCGTGTTGTAGGCGAGGGTATTGAAAAGGGCGTTCAGTTCCTGCACGTCGGAAATCCCGTACAGGCTCGGCAGGTCGCGCAGCAGCACCTTGTCGATGATGTCGCTCTTGATATAGCGGCGCGGATTCTTGCGAATGCCCTCGAAGAACAGGGCCTCGGGATAGCCGCCGTAGTTCAGGTAATCGATGAACGCTTCGTTGAGGGCATGGATGTCCTGGGCAATGTAGCGGCGCGTCCCGGCTTCCGCCTCCTCCTCGCGGATGAGGCTGTCTTCCTTGCCGACGAAACGGAGAAACTCGAAAAAGGTCAGCGGCGGCAATACAAAATCCGTGAAACGGCCGGCACCGGATTCCGCGCTCTTGTGTTTGAGCGCCGCCGCGGCCGACCCCGTGGCGACGAACTGGCAGTGGCGGTGCGAATCCACCAGCGACTTGAGATGCACCTCCCAGTTCTTGAGATACTGGATTTCGTCGAAGAAGACATAGAGCCGCGTGTTGGCGGGCCGGTCGAACATCTTCTCGAAGCGACGCACGAGGGCGTCCAGGCTCAGGCCGATCAACGAGGGCGTTTCCAGGGACACGTAGAGGATGTCCCGCCCGGTGACGCCGCTGTCCATCAGGGCGTGGATGGCATGGGCCACCAGAATGGTCTTGCCGACCCGGCGCGGCCCCATCAGCAGGACGGCGCGATGGGCCCCGCCAAGCTGGATCAGGGTCTTGAACGCCGGCAAATAGGCGCGCCGGGGCATTGCGGCAC
>JAEUNJ010000163.1 GCA_016791145.1 Rhodocyclaceae bacterium
CGGGTCGGCCGCCACCGCCGCCGGGACGGGGCGCGCCAGCAGGTCGGCCACCAGGGCGAGCCGGCGCACGGGGCGCGGGAGGGCGTCCATGGCGCTACTTGCTCGGGTATTCCACGAGGATGTCCTCGTCGCGCACCACCATCTGGCAGGCCAGGCGCCATTCGGTGGGCGGCAGGTCGTCCACCAGCATCTTCTCCACCTGGGCGCGGGTGATCTTGCCCAGCTCGCGCAGGACGTTGATCTCCCCGTCGGTGAGCGGTCCGCCGTGGATCCGGTTCTTCTCGATGGCCTTCACCTTGACCAGGCAGGTGCCGCATTCGCCGTTCTGGCAGCCGAAGTCGATGGGGATGTGGTTGTCCTTGGCCAGGGCCAGGACGGTCTGGGTGTGGCTGCCGGCGACGGCATAGACCGTCTTGTCCTTGTGCATGGGGCTGGTGAAGGTGACGAGGGCCATGATGTGCTCCTTGGATGGGTTGGAAACGTCGGAGGGGTTTGCTCTGGCGGGGCGGGTCGCGGTCCCGGGGCGGGTCCTCAGGCCGGCCGCACCACGATCTCCCCGCCCAGGCACTGGGCCTGGCAGGCGAGCCGGTGGTGCCGCGGCGCGAAGCTGTCCTTGAGGACCTGGTCCTCCAGGACCGAGGGGCGGGCCAGGTTGTCCTGGCCCGAGACCACCCGGGTCAGGCAGGTGCCGCATTCGCCCTCCCGGCAGCCGTAGGTGATTCCGGCGCCGACGCGCTCGGAGACTTCGATCAGGCGGGTGCCGGCCGGCACGGTGACCGTGACGCCGATGTCCTCGAAGGTGACTTTCGCCTTGGGCATGGTGATCTCCTGGATGCTGGTTGGAATTCAGGCCGCCTCCGCCAGCAGGGCGTCGGGGGTGACGAGGTGCCGGGCGAGGCGCTGCCCCAGTTCACGGCAACCGGAAAGTTCCGCCTCGGTGGGGGTGAGCTTGGCCCGCAGCCCCTCGAAGGGCACGCGGAACTTGAGTCCCCGCAACCGGTGCTCGATCAGGTCCACGGCCTCGCCGCTCCAGCCGTAGGAGCCGAAGGCCGCGCCGAGCTTGCGCTGCACATTGACGGCGGAAAGGGAGGAGAGCAGGTCCCAGACGGGCTTGGCCGCGTCGCCGTTGATGGTCGGGCTGCCGAAGGCCAGGCCGTCGGCCTCCTCCACCAGGTCCACGAAGGGCGCCGCCTCGCCGCCCTCCAGGTCGTAGAGGGAAACGCGCACGCCGGGGACCTCCTCGGCCCCCGCGGCCACCGCCTCGGCCATGCGCCGGGTGCTGCCGTAGGCGGAGAGGTAGAAGACCAGCAGCGTCCTCTCGCCGGCCGCCTCGTTGATCAGCCGCCGGCCGGACAGCTCCCGGTAGCGCCGCACGTAGTCCCGCGGCGCGTGGCGCAGGATCGGGCCGTGGGCCGGGGCGATCGTCGCCAGGTCCAGGGGCTCGATCAGGTCCAGGGCCTTGGCCACGTGCTCGCGGAACGGCCGCATGATGTGGGCATAGTAGTACTCGAAGGAGAAGCGGAAGTCGCCGACCCGGTCGTTGAACAGGCGGGCGTCGCAGAAGTGGCAGCCGAAGACGTCGCAGGAAAAGAGCAGCCCCTCTTCCTCCAGGTAGGTGCATTGGGTGTCCGGCCAGTGCAGGAAGGGGGTGTGCAGGAAGCGCAGGTGGCGGCCGCCCAGGTCCACCCGGTCCCCGGTGTTCACGAGGGTGAAGCCCTTGGGCACCGCGTCGGTGGGCTTGAGCAGCGCCTTGAACATCAGCGGCGCCTTGACGGACAGGTAGACATGGGCCCGGGGCGCCCGGCGCAGCAGTTCCGGCAGGGCGCCGGAGTGGTCCGGCTCCAGGTGGTTCAGCACGATGGCGGTGATCTCGTCGTAATCCGCCACCGCCTCCAGGCGCCGGAAGAACTCGCCGGAGAACGATTCCTTGACCGTGTCGACCACCGCGACGCCGTGGCTGCCGCGCACCGCGTAGGCGTTGTAGCTGGTGCCGTTGGCCGTGCGCAGCACGATGTCGAAGGTCCGCAGCGTCGGGTCCAGGGCGCCGATCCAATGGACGCCGTCGGCCACCGCCACCGGGCCGTCCGCGATGCGGTCGCACCGGCGGTCAGGGATGGGTGCCGGCGTCGCTTCCACGATGGTCCGGGTCGGCGCAACGCCGGCCGCCGCCCCCCTGCACGCAGGCTTCCGGATCGCCTTCCACCGGTGGCGCCGCATCCAGGCCCACCCAGGCATCCACTTCCGCGAGCACGAAGCCGACCATGCGGGACCCGTCCCCGGCCTGCATCAGCGGCCGGCGGATCAGGATCGGGTTGTGCTGGAGCAGGCCCAGGGCGGTGGCCTCGTCCAGTTCCTCCGGCACGATGTCGCCGTTCTTCACGTCCGGCGCCGCCCGGTTGAACCAGTGGGCCACCGGCCGGTCGCCGAAGAAGGCCAGCAGGCGGCTGCGCGTCCACGGCTCGGTCAGCAGGTTCCTCGGCACGACGGTGTGGCCGGCGGCCCGCAGCACGGCTTTCTGCTTCATGTTGCCGCCGCAGCCTGGCTTTTCCCAGAAGGTGATGGTGGTCATGGTGTCATGCATGGTGAATGGACGGGCCGCGGGTGGCGCGGATGTGCCGTGGGAGCGCCGTCCCCGCGATTGCGGCGGTCCGGTGGGTCATCGCTTTGATGATGCCGCTCCCACGGGGAGCGATGCGACGCGGTGGCGGGAGCGCCGTCCCCGGCGCGATTGCGGCGGTTCGAACTCCCTTCGCGGCGAATGCGCCGCTCCCGCTCGCGCCGCGCAAATGTCATGCTCCTCCCCCGGTGGTCACCGACCCGCCCCCGGTAGCCGCCAGGCGCGGCAGGAGCTCCGGCGGGATGCCGGTCAGGGAGCCGGGGGGGTTCAGGGGCACGCCCAGTTCGTCGCAGATCGCGCCTTCCACGGGGCAGATGCTGGCGCACTGGGCCTCGGGATGGTCCCCCGAGCATTCGGTGCACTTGTCCGCGTCGATCAGGTACCAGGGCCGGTCCTCGGCGATGGCGTCGTTGGGACAGACCTGGCGGCAGGCATCACAGGCGATGCAGAACTCGGAGATGTGCAGGGCCATGGCATCGCTCCTTCAGGCACGCTTCTGCAGGGGCGCCGGTATCGCGAGCTTCCCGGCCGCCGCCATTTCGCGGTAGACGGCCAGCACCGCCTCGTCGATGGTCTCCATGGCGTGCTCACCGTTCGGCGCCACGCCGGCCGCCTCCAGGGCGCCCCAGGGCTCGAAGCCGATCCTGGAACACAGGACCGCCTCGCAGCCGGCCAGGGCGGCGATGGTGCGGTCGAGGACGGACTCGCCGTCGCCGCAGGTCTCGTCGCCGGAGCAGTAGAGGTCCGTCTTGCGGTGGCCGATGAAGCGCACCCCTTCGGGGGAGGCCTCGTAGACCAGGAATTCCCTGGCGTGGCCGAAATGCTGGTTGACGAGGCCGCCGCCGGACGTGGCCACCGCCATCAGCACCGGCCGCAGGCCGGCGGTCTCCGCCTGCGCGTCCTCATGGGCGGCCCGGACGGCCTGCTTCGCGCCGCGTGCCGCGTCGAGCTTGCCGAGCAGGTCCTCGCGCACCCGGGCCCGCTTCTCCATCGCGGCCGCATAGTCGATGTCCATGACGTCGACCTTGTCCATGGCGAACTCGGCGCCCCGGTCCTCGCCCAGCAGGCCGACGGCGTCGGCGCGGCACTGGCGGCAGTGGCGCATCATGGCCATGTCGCCGGCGCATTCGTCCTGCAGCGCCTGCAGTTCTTCCGCCGTGGGGCTCGCCTGGCCCATGACGCCGAAATAGGTGCCGTGCTCGGCCTCGGCGATCAGCGGCATCACGTTGTGCAGGAAGGCACCCTTGGCCTTGACGACCTTGGAGACCTCCTGCAGGTGCCGGTCGTTGATGCCGGGGATCATTACCGAATTGACCTTGACCAGGATGCCCCGCTCGATGAGCATCTCGAGGCCCTTCTGCTGGTTCTCGATGAGCACCGCCGCGGCGTCCCGGCCGCGCAGCCGCCGGTGGTTCCAGTAGACCCACGGGTAGATCCTCGCCCCCACGTCCGGATCGACGCAGTTGATGGTGATGGTCACGTGGTCGATGTTGTGCTGCGCGATCTCGTCCGCGAACTCGGGCAGGCGCAGGCCGTTGGTGGAGACGCAGAGCTTGATGTCGGGGGCCTTCCCGCTGAGCATGCGGAAGGTGGCGAAGGTGCGCTCCGGGTTGGCCAACGGGTCGCCGGGCCCGGCGATGCCGAGCACCGTCATCTGGGGGATCTCGGCGGCCACGGCGAGGACCTTGCGCACCGCCTGGTCGGGCGAGAGCAGTTCGGAGACGACGCCGGGGCGGGACTCGTTGGAGCAGTCGAACTTGCGGTTGCAGTAGTTGCACTGGATGTTGCAGGCCGGCGCCACCGCCACGTGCATGCGGGCGAAATAGTGGTGGGCGTCCTCGGAGTAGCAGGGGTGGTCCTGGATCTTGCGGCGGATGGCGTCCGGCAGGCCGGCCAGGTGGTCGCCGCCGGTGCCGCAGCCCTTGGAGGAACAGCCGCCGCCGGCCGCTGCGGCGGGCGGGATGGGAATCACGGGCAGGTCCACGTTGCGCGCTCCGAAAAAGGCGTATGCCCTGTCTTAGCAATCGCTATGCCCGTGGGTATCTGCATGAAAAGGCGAGGGTTTGCCCTGCGCGTGTGGCGTTTGCGACAGGGGGGCGTGGGCATGGCGACAAGGGGGGAGGCGCCCCCCGCCGCACTCCGCACGGACCGCCGGTCGGCGCTCCCCGCAACCGGTGGGCGCAGCGATCGGGTGGACGCCTCCCCGCGCGGGGGCGAAGGCGCGTTTCGCGGAGCACTGCTCCGCGCCGCCGAAGCCGGCCGGTCGTGCGAGACCGACCGTGGGCGGCTGGCAGGGGCGGGTCCACTCCCCAGGGTCTGTGCTCATCCTCGAAAAGCGGTTGAACCACGGAGACATACAGATCGCAGAGGAAAACCAGGGTCTTGCCGGAACCGGATCGCGCACCCGATGGGTGACGCGGGGCGGACGCTCAACCCGTTGATGTCTGGCCTTTCTCTGCGCCTCCGTGTCCCTGTGGTGAGGATTTCGGGCGCATTCAGTTGGCACACGTCGCCTGAATGAGAACAGACCCTAGAACTGCTTCACCTCGATGTTCAGGGTCTGGATGCGGTAGGCGATCTGGCGGGGCGTCATGCCGAGCAGGCGGGCGGCCTTGGCCTGGACCCAGCCGGCCTGCTCCAGCGCGGCGATGACGCGGGCCCGTTCGCCGTGTTCTTCCGTCCCCTCGCCGGGGGCCCCCGGCGCATCCGCCGGCCCGGGGGCCGGCGTCGTGGCGGCCTGGAGCGGCGGGCGGCGGGCCGCGGGGCGCTCCCGCTGGCCGGGGAAGCGGATCAGGTCGGCATCGATGCGGCCGTCCTCGGAGAGCACGGCGGCGCGTTCCAGGCAGTTCTCCAGTTCCCGCACGTTGCCCGGCCATTCGTAGGCGGCCAGCCGGCGCAGGGCGGCGTCGGCGATGGCCAGCTTGCGGCCCTGGGCCTGGCCGATCTTCGTGAGCAGCAGGCGCGCCACGTCGGCGATGTCCTCCAGCCGCTCGCGCAGCGGCGGCAGGAACAGGGGCATCACCGAGAGCCGGTAGAAGAGGTCCTCGCGGAAATCCCCCTCGTCCACGGCCGTTTCCAGGTCCCGGTGGGTGGCCGCGATGATGCGCACGTCCACCTTCAGGGTGCGGCCGCCGCCGACGCGCTCGAACTCGCCCTCCTGCAGGACCCGCAGCAGCTTGGCCTGGAAGGCCGGCGAGATGTCGCCGATCTCGTCGAGGAACAGCGTGCCGCCGTCCGCCTGCTCGAACCTGCCCTTGCGGGCGCCGACGGCCCCGGTGAAGGCGCCCCGCTCGTGGCCGAAGAGCTCCGATTCCAGCAGGTTCTCCGGCAGGGCGGCGCAGTTCAGCTTGACCATGGGGCCCCGGGCACGCGGCGAGTTGTAGTGGATCGCGTTGGCGATCAGTTCCTTGCCGGTGCCGGTCTCGCCGCGGATCAGCACGGTGGTGTTCCACTTGGCCACCAGGCGCACCTGGTCGAAGACCCGCCGCATGGCCGTCGAGCGGCCGGCGATGCTGTCGAAGCCGTACTGGTGCCGCACCGTGCGGCGGAGCAGGTCGCGCTCCTCCAGCAGGTGCTGCTTCTCCTCGGCCACTTCCAGCGACAGGCGCACGTTCTGGCCGATCAGGTTGGCCACCATCTCCACGAAGCGGGCCCGGTCCTCCAGCAGCCGGTCCCCCGGCACCGCCGGCTGCACCGCGAGCACGCCGCGCAGGGTGCCCGCCACCTTGATCGGCACCGCGATGAAGGGCAGTTCCGGGTCGTAGACGCCGAGTCGGTTGAGGAAGCGGGGATCGTCGCCGATGCTGCCCAGGGCCACGCTGCGGTTGCGCTCCATGACCAGGCCCAGGACGCCCTCCCCCGACTGGTAGCGCACCGGCGCCAGTTCGTCCGCGTCGTGGCCGTGCAGGGCCTGGATGACGAGGGAATTGTCCTCCGGCGACAGGACGGTCACCAGCCCGTGGGTCAGGTCCGTCTCCTCCTCGAGGATGCGCAGCACCTCGCGCACGGTGTCCCGGTAATCCAGGGAGCGCGACAGCACCTGGCTCACCGCGTAGAGGGCCTCGAACTGGGCCAGGTGCAGCTCGTGGGTTTCGCAGTAGCCCCCCTCCGGGCCGGCGCCGGGCGGGGGATCCGTCGCGGCGTCGGCCAGGCTGTCGGCCGCGTGCAGCGGGTGGCGCGGGGTCGGGTTCATTCGAAGGCGCCATTCACGGGCAGGTTCACGCGGACGCGGCAGCCGCCCCGGGGGGCCTCGGCGATCTCGATGTCGCCGGCATGCTCGGCGACGATCTGCTGGGCCCGGGAGAGGCCCGTGCCCAGGTGCCCGCCGGCGGTCCGGGTGGTGTGGAAGGGCTCGAAGACCTTGAGCCGCCGGTCGGGGGGAATGCCGGGGCCGCTGTCGTCCAGCAGCACCTCCACCGCCTCCCGGCCGGTGCGGGTTTCGACCCGGATCTCGCGCCGGGCGTTGCGCCGCCGGCCGCCGGCCCCCACCGCCTCGATGGCGTTGTCGAGCAGGGCCTTGAACAGGGTGCGCAGGGCCAGGGGCCGGCCGATCACGCTGCGCAGCACCGGCGCGGGCTGCCATTCGACGGTGATGCCGGCGGCCAGCAACCGGGGGGTGGCCACGTCCAGCACGTCGCGCAGCACCTCGTTCAGGTTCACCCCGAGGGCCGCCTCGGGGGCGCCGGCGGGGATGCTCCGCCGCAGGTCCTCCACGTGCTGCCGGCCCATCTCCAGGGCCTGGGCCAGGGCGGTGGATACCCCGTCGTCGCCCCGCGCCCGCAGGCGGCCCACGGCGGAGGCGATCACGTTCAGGGGCTCCTCCAGGCGATAGACCGCCGCCGAGAGACCCTCCCGCAGCTTGGCCGCGTGCTCCTCCTCGGCGAGGAGGGATTTCAGGGCCGCCGTGCGGGCGCGCTCCTGCTCGACCCGCAGCGCCGTGATGTCGGAGGCGACGAGCAGGGTATGGCGGCCGGACGCGCCGGCGAAGAAGGCGTCGGCGGATTCGTCGCAGACGGCGATGGGCAGCACCGCGCAGGAGAACCAGCGCGGACCGCGGCCGCCGGGGCGGTCGATGCGCACCTCGCCGGTCTCGCGCCCGCCGGCGGTCCCCTCGCCGGCGCCGCCCAGGCCGGCGAGCAGCACTTCCGCCGGTTCCGCCGTTCCCAGGTCGGCCACCAGTTTCTTGTAGGCCTGGTTGTCCAGGATCACCCGGCGCCGGTCGTCGAGCAGGGCGATGGCCATGGGGGCAGCGTCCACCACCGCCTCGATGAGCTGTTTCTGGTTGCGCACCCGCTGTTCAAGTTGGTGCATGGCGGTGATGTCCCGGTGCATGCCCAGGTAGTGGGCCACCTGTCCAGACGCATCCAGGACGGGCGTGATGGCCAGCTCCGCCAGGTATTCGCGGCCGTCCCGGCGCCGGTTGAGCAGCCGTCCGGACCAGGGCCGGCCCGCGTCGAGGGTCTTCCACATGTCATGGTAGATGGCGCGCGGCGTGGTCCTGGCCGAGAGCATCGACTCGTTGCCACCCACCACCTCGGCCCTGTCGTAGCCCGTCACGCGGGCGAAGGCGGCGTTGGCGTACTGGATGTTGGCCTTGGCGTCGGTGATGGAGATGGCCACGTCCGCCTGCTCCACGGCCTGGCGGTAGACCTCGGCCGGCAATGCGTCGGCCGGGGCGTGGCCGCCGCGGGAGGGGACGGTGACGGTCTTCTTGGCCTGGGCCATGGCGATGCTCCGGGAAGGTGCTTGAGATGTTGCACTGCACATTCCGTGCCATGGGCCATCGTCGCAAAGCCACGGCGGCGGGGCCGGAGGCGTGTCGGCTTTGCGACAAAGCCGGTGATGCGCCGGGGCCGCCGCCGACCCCGCCGGCCCCGGAATTTCCCTTGCCGTCAGCGGGTTGACGGCCGACCCCCGGGCAATGGCACGCAATGTGCACACCGTCGGGCAGGACCCGATGCCATGACCGCCCCCGCCGAATTCCTGCTGCTCCTCCTCTCCACGGCCCTCGTGAACAATGTGGTGCTGGTGAAGTTCCTCGGCCTGTGCCCGGTGATGGGGGTCTCCCGCAGCATGGACGCGGCCCTGGGCATGGGGCTGGCCACCACCTTCGTCATCACGCTGGCCGCCGGGGCGAGCTGGATGCTGGAGCACTGGCTGCTGCTGCCGCTGGACCTGGGCTACCTGCGCATCCTGACCTTCATCCTGGTCATCGCCGCCACGGTGCAGTTCACCGAGATGGTGATCCGCCGGCTGAGCCCGGGGCTTTACCAGAGCCTCGGCATCTACCTGCCGCTGATCACCACCAACTGCGCCGTGCTGGGCGTCGCGCTGCTCAACGTGCAGCAGGGCTTCGGGCTGCTGAAGAGCCTGCTCTACGGCTTCGGCTCGGCCCTCGGCTTCACGCTGGTGATGCTGGTCTTCGCCGGCCTGCGCGAGCGCATCGCCCTGGCGCGCGTGCCCGAGGCCTTCGCCGGCGCGCCCGTCGCCTTCATCGCCATCAGCCTGCTGAGCCTCGCCTTCATGGGCTTCGCCGGACTCATCGCCTGACGCCATGCTGGCCGCCGTCATCAGCCTCTCCCTGCTCGGCGCCGGCCTCGGCCTGGCGCTCGGGTTCGCCAGCCGCCAGTTCGCCGTCGAGGGCAACCCCCTGATGGATGAACTGGTCGCGATGATGCCGGGATCGAACTGCGGCCAGTGCGGCTTCCCGGGGTGCACCGGCGCCGCGGCGGCCATCGCCGAGGGCACCGCCCCGCCCACCTGCTGCCCGCCCGGCGGCAAGGCCCTGGCGGCCGCCCTGGCGGACCGGCTGGGCATCGCCATCGACCTCTCGGCCCTGGAGGACAGGGGACCGCAACTGGCGGTCGTCGCCGAGGAGGTCTGCATCGGCTGCTGCCGCTGCATCAAGGTCTGCCCCACCGACGCGATCGTCGGCGCCGCCAAGCAGATCCACAACGTGCTGCGCGAGGCCTGCACCGGCTGCGGCAGTTGCGTCGAGCGCTGCCCGACCGAGGCGCTCGTCATGAGGCCGGTCCCCGCCACGCTGCAGCACTGGGTGTGGCCCAAGCCGGCGGCGGCCTGAGGCGCGCGCCGTGGCCCCCGCCCCCCCCCCCCCCGCCGCCGCCGACCGCCGGAGCCCGTGACATGGGGTTTCTCGAACGCGTATTCGCCCGCCCTTGGGGCGTCCATCCGGAAGACCGCAAGCGTCCCGCCGCCGATGTGCCGGCGGTCCCGGTGGCCGTGCCGGAGAAGGTCTACATCCCCCTCGCCCAGCACGTGGGGGCGCCGGCGCGGCCCGTGGTGCTCGTCGGCCAGAAGGTGCTGAAGGGCCAGTGCCTGGCGGAGGCGGCCGGCAACATCTCCGCCCCCGTCCATGCCTCCACCTCCGGCGTGGTCGCCGCCATCGGCGAGATTCCCGCGCCCCATCCCTCCGGCCTGCCGGTGCAGGCCGTCACCATCGCGGCGGACGGCGAGGACCGCTGGTGCGAGGGCGAGGTGCCCGCCGACCCCTTCGCCCTGGCGCCCCAGGAGGCGGCCCGCCGGGTCGCCGCGGCCGGCGTGGTCGGCATGGGCGGCGCCACCTTCCCCTCGGCGGTGAAGCTGGCCCTGGGCCTGCGCGCGAAGATCGACACGCTGATCGTGAACGGCAGCGAATGCGAACCCTACCTCTCCTGCGACGACCGGCTGATGCGCGACCGGGCGGCGGAGATCGTCTCCGGCATCCGGCTGATCCTGCACGCCACCGGCGCCCGGGAGGCGCGGGTCGGCATCGAGGACAACAAGCCGGAAGCCATCGCCGCCATGGGCGAGGCGGCCGCCCGCCACGGCGAGATCCGCGTGCTGCCCGTGCCGGCCCGCTACCCCATGGGTTCCGACCGGCAACTGATCGTCGAACTGACCGGCCGGGAGGTGCCTTCCGACGCCCGCGCCGCCGACGTGGGCGTCCTCGTGCACAACGTGGGCACGGCCTTCGCCGTGCATGAGGCCCTCCGCCTGGGCCGGCCGCTGGTGGAGCGCCTGGTGACCCTGAACGGGGGCGCCGCGGCCCGTCCCGGCAACTACCGGGTTCCCGTCGGCATGCTGGCCGCGGACCTCTTCGCCGCCGCGGGCGGCTTTGCCGGGACGCCTGCCAGGCTGGTCATGGGCGGCCCGATGATGGGCACCGTCCTGCCCCACCTGCAGGTCCCCGTGGTCAAGGGCACGTCCGGTTTCCTGGCGCTCACCGCGGCCGAGGCCGCGGCGCGGGAGCCGGCGCCGTGCATCCGCTGCGGCAGCTGCATCCGCGCCTGCCCCATGGGGCTGCTGCCCCTGGAGATGTCGGCGCGCATCCGTGCCGAGGACCTGTCCGGTGCCGACGGGCTGGGGCTGCGCGATTGCATCGCCTGCGGCTGCTGCGCCTACGTCTGCCCCTCGCGCAGCCCGCTGGTGCAGTATTTCCACTATGCCAAGGGAGAGATGAGCGCCCGGCAGCGCAGCACGCTGCGCCAGGAATCCACCCGCAAGCTCGCCGCCGCCCGCGTCGAGCGCGTCGAGCGCGAGGCCCGGGAGAAGGCCGAGGCCGCCGCCCGGCGCAAGGCGGAACGCGACGCCGCCAAGGCCCGGGCCGCGGCCGCCACCGCGGGGGAGGCGGCGTGAGCGCCCCGCAAGGCCGCCCGCAGGGGCGCCAGCCTACAGATGGAGCCGCGCAGCGGCGAACCGCCATCGCCCCCTCCGGGGAGGGGGACGGGGGGAG
>JAEUNJ010000165.1 GCA_016791145.1 Rhodocyclaceae bacterium
CTGCCGCTCACCCGCGAGCAGATCGGCCTGTTGATCGAGGCCGCCCGGGCCGACTGGACCCAGGTGGAGCCCGCCATCTTCGGCACCCTGTTGGAGCGGGCCCTGGACCCGCGCGAGCGTCACGCCCTCGGCGCCCACTACACGCCCCGGGTCTATGTGGAGCGCCTGGTGCTGCCCACCGTCATCGAGCCGCTGCGCGAGAGCTGGCGCTTCGTCCAGGCCGCCGCCCTGGTGCTGGCCAACGAGGGCAAGGGCAAGGAGGCGGTGGCCGAGTTGCGCGCCTTCCACCGCCGCCTGTGCGAGCTGAAGGTCCTCGACCCCGCCTGCGGCAGCGGCAACTTCCTCTACGTGACCCTGGAACACATGAAGCGCCTGGAGGGCGAGGTGCTGAACCAGCTCCAGGAGTTCGGCCATGGGCAGGCCATGCTGGAGACGGAGGGCTTCAGCGTGGACCCGCACCAGTTCCTGGGCCTGGAGATCAATCCCCGCGCCGCGGCCATCGCCGAACTGGTGTTGTGGATCGGCTACCTGCAATGGCACTTCCGCACCCGCGGCGCCGGCCTGCCGCCCAGCCCCATCCTCAAGGACTTCCACAACATCGAATGCCGCGACGCCGTGCTGGCCCACGACGGTGTGGAGTTCGTGACGGACGAGCGCGGGGTGCCCCTTTCCCGCTGGGACGGGCGGACGATGAAGAAGCATCCCGTCACCGGCGAGGGCGTGCCCGACGAGACGGCCCGGCTGCCCATCGAGCGCCACCGGAACCCGCGGCCGGCCCAGTGGCCCGAGGCCGACGTGGTGGTGGGGAATCCGCCGTTCATCGGGGCTTCGACGATGCGCCAGGCGCTGGGGGATGGTTACGTGGAGGCCCTGCGTTCGGTGTGGAAGGAAGTGCCGGACTCGGCGGATTTCGTCATGTTCTGGTGGCATCACGCCGGCGCGCTGGTGCGTGCCGGACGCCTGTCCCGCTTCGGCTTCATCACCCCCAACTCCCTGCGCCAGACCTTCAACCGGCGAGTGCTGGAAGCGCATCTGGCGGGAGGGGGCGGGGCGGTCCCGGCCTCGTCAGGGCGCGAGCGCATTCCTCCCCCGGAACCACCCCGCCCCCTCCATTTGGCGTTCGCGGTGCCCGACCATCCCTGGGTGGATAGCGCCGACGGCGCGGCGGTGCGGATCGCCATGACCGTCGGTGCGGCCGGCGAGGGCGAAGGCCGGCTGCTGACGGTGACCGACGAGGGTGCGCCGGAGGGGGATGCGGTGCATGTGGAGTTCGCCGAGCGGCGCGGGTCGATCCATGCGGACCTGAGCGCGGGCGCAAATGTTGCGGGAGCCGTGGCGTTGCGCGCCAACGCAGGGATCAGCTCGCCGGGCGTGAAACTCCATGGCGCCGGATTCATCGTCAAGCCGGAGGAGGCCGAGGCGCTGGGCAATCCAGACGTCATCCACGATTACCGGAACGGCCGCGACCTTACGGACAAGCCGCGTGGCGTGAAGGTGATCGACCTGTTCGGCCTTACGGACGAGGAAGTTCGGGACCGGTACCCGGCCGTCTATCAATGGGTGCTGGAGCGTGTGAAGCCCGAACGCGATCAGAACAATCGCGCCACCTACCGCGAAAACTGGTGGATCTTCGGTGAACCCCGCCGGGACCTCAGGCCGATGCTCGCCGGGCTTCCCCGCTACATCGCGACCGTGGAGACATCGAAACACCGGAACTTTCAGTTCCTCGATGCCTCCATCCGCGCGGACAACATGCTGATTGTCGTCGCCTCGGATGCCCCATGGCACCTCGGCATCCTGTCGTCACGGATTCACGTGACCTGGGCCTTGGCGGCCGGGGGGACACTCGAAGACCGTCCGCGTTACAACAAATCCGTCTGCTTCGAGACCTTCCCCTTCCCCACCGCCACCCCCGAACAGCAGGCGCGCATCGGCGCCCTGGCCGAGGCCCTGGATGCCCACCGGAAGCGGGTCCTGGCCGACCATGCGGACCTGACGCTTACCGGCCTCTACAACGTGCTGGAGAAGCTGCGCGCCGGCGCAACGCTGACGGCGAAGGAAAGGACGGTCCATGACAAGGGGCTGGTCGGCGTGCTGAAGAGCCTGCACGACGACCTGGATGCCGCCGTGCTGGAAGCCTACGGCTGGGCGGACCTGCAAGGTCCCCTGGCTGCCGGCCGGGACATCGCCGAGCCCCTGCTCGAACGCCTGGTGGCGCTGAATGCGGAGCGGGCGGCCGAGGAGGCCGCCGGCCTGGTGCGCTGGCTGCGTCCCGAATTCCAGAACCCCGCCGCCCGGGCGGAACTGCCCCTGCCGCCGCCGGCGGCGCCCGGCGGCGGGCCTGCGGCCGGCGCCACCCCGGCGCCGGAAGCGCCCGCCGCCGTCCAGGCCAAGACAGCCGCGCGCCGCGTCCCCGCCGAGGCCGTCGCCTGGCCGGCCAACCTCCCCGACCAGGTGGCCGCCGTCGCCCGGGTGCTGGCCGAAGCCGGCACCCCCCTGGCCCTGGACGCCGTCGCCGCCCGCTTCACCGGCCGCGGCCCCTGGAAGAAGCGCCTCCCCGAGATCCTCGACACACTCGCCGCCCTCGGCCGGGCGCGGCGCCTGGGCGACGAATGGATGGCGCCGTGATGTGCGCGGCGGGTAACCGGGCGTGGTCGAAGTGAAAAACCCAAGCCGTTTAGGTTAGTGTTAGTATGGTGACCGTAACGAGGATCGGCGGGTTGCGCGTCGTGATCTACTCCAACGATCACCGGCCGGCCCACGTGCATGTGATCGGCGCAGGTTGCGAGGCCGTATTCAAGCTGCACTGTCCGGGCGGGCCGCCGGAATTGCGCGAAAACTACGGCTTTTCCCGGCAAGCCCTGGATGGGATCAAGCGTGCTCTGGCCGTCCAGGTCGCGCGCTTGTGCAATGAGTGGGAGACGATACATGGCGATCCGTGAAAGCGAATTCGAAGCGGCCAACCGTCGCGCCGGTGAGCGCCTGCGCACGGGTGGCATGGCCACCACCGCCCGCTACGACCGGCGCAGCGGGCGGGTGGTCGTCAATCTCGCCAGCGGCTTGCAAGTGGCATTCCGGGCGCGCGACACCCAGGGCCTGAGCCAGGCGACGCCGGAACAACTGGCGGAAATCGAGATCACGCCTTCCGGGCTCGGCCTGCATTTCCCTCGCCTCGATGCGGACCTGTATCTCCCCGCCCTGCTGGAGGGCTACCTGGGTTCACGGCGCTGGATGGCGGCGGAGATGGGCAAGGCCGGCGGCAGCGTGTCCTCGGCCGCCAAGTCCGCCGCGGCGCGGCAGAACGGCAAGCTGGGCGGCCGGCCGCGCAAGCCGAAAGCCGTGCCGGCCTGATCCGCGTCGCGGACCCGGACCGCCGTCCGGTCTTGCAGGAGCGGCGGTCACGCCGCAATGCAGCCAGACCCGCTCCGATCGCGCCGGGGACGGCGCTCACACCTGGGCCGTGCCGATCGGTTTGTGTTTGAGCGGCGTCATCGAAGCGACGGTCCCGCCTGCGGGGCGACGGGATGACCGAAGCGCAGGTCGTCGAGGATTTCCCCGAACTGGAAGTGGCCGACATCCGCGCCTGTCTGGCCTACGCCGCGGACCGCCAACACAACCTGATGACGGTTCGGGTGGAATGACGCTGCTTCTCGACGGGAACCTCTCTCGTCGATGCGTGCCTTTCCTGCCGGAAGCGTTTCCCGGGAGCACCCAGGTCGCGTTGGTCGGTCTGGAGCGTGCGACGGACCGGGAGGTGTGGTCTTGCGCGCTGACCAATGGTTTCGTCATCGTGTCGCGGGAAGAGGATTTCGAACAACTGGCGTCCGTCCTCGGTTCGCCCCCGCCGTTCATCTGGCTGAGGATATCGAACCCGTCGAAGAGGGCCGTGTGGGCGACCTTGCCCGCCCATCGCGCCGCGGGTGGCGCTGCATGGGCCGTGTCGGCCGGTGTATGCGCGGCTGCTCCCGCCCGAAGTGCCGTCAGCTCCAGGCCGGGGTGCCGGCGGCCAGGGCCGCGGGGGCCAGGAGCGCCTGGGGGCCGATGCCGAAATCCGTCTCGGCCAGCACGCTGGCGGCGCCCGCCTTGCCGATGCCGGCCAGCGTCCCCTCCCGGCCGTAGCGCCAGGC
>JAEUNJ010000169.1 GCA_016791145.1 Rhodocyclaceae bacterium
CGTGTCCGCCCTGGCGGCGGCGATCGCCCGCGATGCGGCCATCGATTATCTCGGGGAAGGGGCCGCCCGTCCGCGGCCGGACCAGGCGCTGGCCGATCCCCTCTGCGTCGTCGAGGCGATGGCCGCCGACCCCGGCCTGCCACCGGTCTTCGTGGCCGCGGGCGACGAGGACCCGGTGGCCCCGGATTCCTGGCGCCTGGCCGATGCCCTTTCCCGCCTCGGCGTACCCCACGTGGCGCACCGCTATCCCGGCGAGACCCACGCCTTCCACGTGATGCCCTGGCGTGACGCGGCGCCGCGTTGCTGGGCCGATACCTTCGCCTTCCTGGAAGCGTTGCGGCCGCGACCGGAAGGGCCGCCGGGGGAGGGAGGGATTGCCGCCGTCGCGCCAGCGCATCCGCCCCGTCACTGAACGGGTAAGGGGCCCGCCTCGGGGCACCGGACGGCGTTCCATGAATACCGGCGGTTCTTCATCCCGGCCGGCGGCTGTGAAACCCGGAATTCGCCGTTTCGATCCAGCGGACGCTGAGGACGCGAGGGAAAATCATCGACCCGGCGAGGATCCGGCGTTCGCCCGTCGGGCGACCTCCGCCCCGCACGCGGGTCCTGGATTCTTCACGGCTTTCCCGACGATCCGGCGGTGCGGAGCCCGGTCCCCGGCAATCCGGAGGGCATGGCGCCACGCCTCCATGGACCGGCGTGCCCGTGCGGTGACCGATGCGGGTCGGTTCAACCGCTCCCGCCGGCGGGCGAGCGCGCGCCGCGGGCGCCATGATCGTCGATGAATTCGCGTATCAGCCGGTTCACGAGTTCCGGGCGTTCATGGACGATCCAATGGCCGGCGCCCGGTACCCGCTCGATGCGCAGGTCCGTCACCACGTCCTCCAGGCCCTCCAGCAGGCAGGGCAGCAGGGCCGCGTCTGCCTCGCCCCAGATCACCAGGGTGGGAACGCGCACAACGAAGGGTGCCGGATCGATGCAGAGGTCTGCGGCACCCCGGTCATTGCCGGGATTCGGGCCCGGAGGGTAGAGGGGCGAGGCCCGGTAGTAGTTGAGGGCGCCGGTCAGGGCGCCGGGCCGGGACCAGGCTTCCAGGTAGCGGGCGCGATCACCCTCCGCGAGACCCTCCCAACCCTGCCCGAACTGGTCGAAGACGGCCTTCAGCCCGGCGTAGCCTTCGGCGGCGAGCAGGATCTCCGACTGCGGCGAACGCAGCATTCTCATGTACTGGCTGGCGGCCTGCTGGTCCGGCTCCGAGGCGAGGGCCCGGGCGAAGGGCACCGCGTGGGGAGCGTTGATGATGACCAGGCGTTCCACCACTTCCGGATGCTGGGCGGCGAGCGACCAGGCGGCGGCACCGCCCCAGTCGTGGGCTACCACCACGGCCTTGTCCCTCCCCAGGGCGAGAATCAACTGGCGAAGGTCTTCCACCAGGTGTTTCGCCCGGTAGTCCTTCACCTCCGGCGGCTTGTCGGAGAGGTTGTAGCCCCGCAGGTCCGGCGCCACCGCCCGGTGGTCGCGGGAAAACTCGGCGAGCTGGTCCCGCCACGCATACCAGAACTCGGGGAACCCGTGGACGAAGAGGATCAGCGGTGCCGTGCCGGGGCCTGCCGCGGCGAAATGAAGCCGCAGGCCATTGACCTCTGCATGATGGTGCTCGAAAGGTCCGGTCATGGTGCGGGGTCAGGGGCGGATCGGCTTGCCGATTCCCGCCCCGGGGCGGGGGCCAGCGGGTCGGGAGCCTATTTTTGGGGAATCTGGACGAAGATCTCGTCCTGCTTGATGAGGCCCAGTTCGTAGCGGGCCCGTTCCTCGATCGCTTCGAAGCCGCTCTTCAGGTCGCGGACTTCGGCATCGAGGCCGGCGTTGCGGGTCTCGAGCTTCCGGTTCTCCTCGCGCTGGGCCTGGAGCTGCCGGTCCAGGTCCCAGACCTTGAGCCAGCCGCCCTTGCCCAGCCAGAGGGGGTATTGCAGGAGGACGATCAGGGCGACGAGCACCAGCGCCGGCCAGCGCATCGCCGCCCTCGGTTCCTTGCTCTTCCGCCGTGGCGCCGGCTCAGCGGCGGCGCAGGTTGTAGAAGGTGGCGCGGCCGGGGTAGCTCACCGTGTCGCCCAGGTCCTCCTCGATGCGCAGGAGCTGGTTGTACTTGGCGATGCGGTCCGAGCGGGAGAGGGAGCCCGTCTTGATCTGCCCGGCGTTCAGGCCCACCGCGATGTCGGCGATGGTGGAATCCTCGGTCTCCCCCGAGCGGTGGGAAATGACCGCGGTATAGCCGGCGCGCTTGGCCATCTCGACGGCGGCAAAGGTCTCCGTCAGGGACCCGATCTGGTTCACCTTGATCAGGATGGAGTTGGCGATGCCCTTCTCGATGCCTTCCTTGAGGATCCGCGGGTTGGTGACGAAGAGGTCGTCGCCGACGATCTGCACGCGGCCGCCGAGCTTGTCGGTGAGGATCTTCCAGCCGTTCCAGTCGCCTTCCGCCATGCCGTCCTCGATGCTGACGATCGGGTAGCGGTCGGCGAGCGTCGCCAGGTAGTCGGCGAAGCCCTCGGACGAGAGCTCCAGCTTCTCGGAGCCGAGGACGTACTTGCCGTCCTTGTAGAACTCCGACGAGGCGCAGTCGAGCGCCAGCACCACGTCCTGGCCCGGCGTGTAGCCGGCATTCTCGACGGCCTTCAGGATCAGTTCGATGGCCTCGTCGTTGCCCGAGACGTTGGGGGCGAAACCGCCCTCGTCGCCGACGGTCGTGGGGTAGCCCTTCTTGTCCACCAGCTTCTTCAGGTGGTGGAAGACCTCGGCACCGCAGCGCAGCGCCGCCCGGAAGCTCTCCGGTCCAACCGGCATGATCATGAACTCCTGGATGTCCAGGTTGTTGTTGGCGTGGGCGCCGCCGTTGATGACGTTCATCATCGGCACCGGCATCTGCATCGGGCCCGAGCCGCCGAAGTAGCGGTAGAGCGGCAGCCCGGCCTCCTCCGCGGCGGCCTTGGCCACTGCCATGGAGACGGCGAGGATCGCATTGGCGCCCAGGCGGGACTTGTTCTCGGTGCCGTCCAGATCGATCAGCGTCTTGTCGATGAAGGCCTGTTCCTCGGCGTCCAGGCCAATGATGGCCTCGGAGACTTCCGTGTTCACGTTCTCGACGGCCTGCAGCACGCCCTTGCCCAGGAAGCGGGTGGCGTCCCCATCGCGCAGTTCGATGGCCTCGCGGGAGCCGGTGGAGGCACCCGAGGGCACGGCGGCGCGTCCCATGACGCCCGATTCGAGCAGGACGTCCGCCTCGACGGTGGGATTGCCGCGGGAATCCAGGATCTCGCGGGCGACGACATCAACGATAGCACTCATGATTCACTCCCCAGGTTGCGGCGGCAGTCCTTCGACCACCACCATATTGACCCGCGCCGTGGTGGCTCTCGCCTCCCGGGCGCGGCGGTACTCGGGACTCTCGTAGAAGGCCAGGGCCTTCTCGAAACTCTCGTATTCGACGATGACCATGCGGCCGGGCCGCCACTGCCCTTCCAGGACCTGGCTGCGCCCTCCCCTGACCACGTAGCGCGCCCCATATTGTTCCACGGCGGCGCCCGCCAGGCCACGGTATTCCTCGTAGCCCTCCGGGTCGGTCACGTCGGCCTCGAAGATGATGTATGCCGGCCTGGTCATGATAATTCCCTCAACCCGGGAAATCCACGAAGGCCAGCTCGGCCACCTGATCCCAGGCCTCGACGACGGGCAGGTGGGCCGGATGGTCGAAGTAGGCATGCAGGTCGGGAAGGCTCGCGAAGCGGGACCGCAGGCCGAAATCCCAGGCCTGGGGGTCTTCCGTCTCGTTGAAGCCGACCTCCCACTCCCGGATTTCCGGGATCCGCTTCGGCAGGTCCCGCATCATGTCCACCACCGCCGCGACCCGCGGGTCGTCCCGGGAGACGCCGGGCTTCAGCTTGAACATGACGAGGTGGGTGATCATGGAAGGAAGACCCGGGAGACCATTCACCGCAGAGGCGGAAAGGCGCAGAGGGCCACAAAGCAGGCGTCGCCCTTGACAACGCGATCCGTCGAACCGCCGGGAAGGCGGATGCATGCCTTCGCGCGCTTGGCGCCTTCTCGTCCTTGCGGTGAGGGGTCGGAAGGCATCGTCAATTGCCGCCCGCGAACCCGCGCCGCTTCACGACGGCGTCCAGTTCCATCAGGGTTTCCAGCAACTCGCGGATCATCGCGAGGGGCCAGGCGTTGGGGCCGTCGGAGAGGGCCTTTTCCGGCTCCGGGTGGGTTTCCATGAACAGGCCGGCCACGCCGGCCGCCACGGCGGCCCGGGCCAGCACGGGCACGAACTCCCGCTGGCCGCCGGAGCGGGTGCCCTGCCCACCGGGAAGCTGGACCGAGTGGGTCGCGTCGAAGACCACCGGGCAACCCGTCTCCCGCATCACCGCCAGGGAACGCATGTCGGAGACCAGGTTGTTGTAGCCGAAGGAGGCACCGCGCTCGCAGACCATGATGGTGTCCGCGCCCCCGTTGGCTTCCCGGGCCTTGGCCACGACCTGCATCATGTCGGCCGGGGCCAGGAACTGCCCCTTCTTGATGTTCACCGGCTTGCCGGAGGCCGCGCAGGCCTGGATGAAGTCCGTCTGCCGGCACAGGAAGGCCGGCGTCTGCAGCACATCCACCACCGCAGCGGCCACCGGCACCTCGGCCTCCGTGTGTACGTCGGTCAGCACCGGCACCCCCAGTTGCGCCCGCACGTCGGCCAGGATCCGCAGCCCGTCCTCCATGCCCGGGCCCCGGTAGGACTTCCCAGAGCTGCGGTTCGCCTTGTCGTAGGAGGACTTGTAGATGAAGGGCAGGCCCAGTCCGGCGCAGATCTCCTTGAGGCGCCCGGCCGTCTCGAAGGCCAGTTCCCGGGATTCGACGACGCAGGGCCCGGCGATGAGGAACAGGGGCCGGTCCAGGCCCGCCTCGAAGCCGCAGAGCTTCATGCCCGTGCCGCGCGCTGGGCCAGGGCCGCTTCCACGAAGGCCTTGAACAGCGGGTGGCCCGTGCGCGGGTTCGACGTGAATTCGGGATGGAACTGGCAGCCCACGAACCAGGGGTGGTCCGGCAGCTCGACCATCTCGCAGAGGTTCGTGCCGGGGGCCCGGCCGGAGACCTTGAGCCCGGCTTCCTCGAGCTTCGAGAGGAGGGTGTTGTTCACCTCGTAGCGGTGGCGGTGGCGCTCCATGATTTCCGCCCGGCCGTAAATCCCGCGGGCGAGGCTGCCCTCGCCCAGCAGGCAGACCTGGCCGCCCAGGCGCATGGTGCCGCCCAGGTCGCAGTTCTCGTCCCGCTTCTCCACCTTGCCTTCCCGGTCCAGCCATTCATGGATCAGGCCGATCACCGGGTAGGGCGTCTCGGCGTCGAATTCCGTCGAATGGGCCCCGGCCATGCCGGCCACGTCCCGGGCGAACTCCACCACCGCGAGCTGCATGCCGAGGCAGATGCCGAGATAGGGCACCTTGTTCTCCCGGGCATGGCGAATGGCGGCGATCTTGCCCTCCGTGCCCCGCTTGCCGAATCCGCCGGGCACCAGGATGGCATCCATCGCGGCCAGGGCAGCGGTGCCGTCCCGCTCGATGGATTCCGAATCGATGTAGTGGATGTTCACCCGGCTGCGGGTGTGCATGCCGGCGTGGGACAGGGCCTCGGTCAGGGACTTGTAGGATTCCGTCAGGTCCACGTACTTGCCGACAAAGGCGATCTCCACCGTCGCCTCCGGATGCTCGAGCGCGTCCACCAGGCGGTTCCACAGGGAGAGATCCGCTGCCCGGCGCAGGATGCCCAGCTTGTGGCAGACGATCTCGTCCAGCATCTGGTCGTGCAGCAGGGCCGGAATCTTGTAGATCGAATCCGAATCCGTCACCGAGATCACGCCCTCGGGCTGCACGTTGGTGAACAGCGCGATCTTCCGGCGCTCGTCCTCCGGCACCGGCCGGTCCGCCCGGCAGAGCAGCACGTCGGGCTGGATGCCGATCTCGCGCAGTTCCTTCACCGAGTGCTGGGTGGGCTTGGTCTTCAGTTCGCCGGCCGCCGCGATCCACGGCAGCAGGGTCAGGTGCAGGTAGCAGGTGTTCTGGCGCCCCTCCTCGATGCCCATCTGGCGGATGGCCTCCAGAAAGGGCAGGGACTCGATGTCGCCCACCGTGCCACCGACCTCGATGATGGCGACCTCGGCCCCCTCGGCGCCCCGCTTCACGTAGCGCTTGATCTCGTCCGTGATGTGGGGGATGACCTGGACCGTCTTGCCCAGGTATTCGCCGCGGCGCTCCTTCTTGATCACCGACTCGTAGATCTGGCCGGTGGTGAAGTTGTTGCGCTTGGACATCTTGGCGCTGGTGAAGCGCTCGTAGTGGCCCAGGTCCAGGTCGGTCTCCGCACCGTCCTCGGTGACGAAGACTTCCCCGTGCTGGAAGGGGGACATGGTCCCCGGGTCCACGTTGATGTAGGGGTCCAGCTTGAGGTGGGTGACCTTGATGCTGCGGGACTCGAGGATGGCGCCCAGGGAGGCTGCCGCGATGCCCTTGCCCAGACTGGACACGACACCGCCCGTGACGAAAACGTACTTGGCCATGGGAATGCGGGAGCGGGAAAGCCGAATCATAGCCGAAAGCGGGTGGGGGCTCAAACCGCGGGGCATCGGCCGGCGCCATGCCGCGCGGACCAATACCTCGCGGATTCCCTGGGCGACGCCGGCCCCTCCCGTCGTCCGCCGGGCCGGCCGGCGCTTCGGTGGCGGCTAGCCGGATGTCCTAGGAAGCCGTCGTCCCATGACCCCCTGCGCGGCCCATGGCCCGGGCGGCGCCGGCCGGCCGCGCATGAAGTCGCTCCGATCCACGTTGGCGGTCGGCCCGAACTGCCCGCGCGCCTGAAAGGGCCCGTCCTTGGCGATGATGACCCGCTGGTGAAGCTTCGGGGGGATGGGGCCGATCACGATCTGCCGGTCGTCCAGGTTCCCGGCGCGGCGGTAGTTCTCGAAGAACCCGGATTTCCCGACGCGCACCTCGCGTCCGTGCGCCTTGGCGGCGTGGCGCGCCGGCACGAGTGCGGCCGCGAAATGCCGGACCTTGGGGTTCACCGCCAAGAACCGGTCGGAGGAGGCCGCCTCGCGGGCGTTGCGTTCCCCGAAGGCGCATTCCTCGGTGCCCGGGCCCTTCGGGCGGGCGCGTTCGTACAGGGTGCGGAAATCCGTCTCGCTCAGGATTCCGGCATGGGTGAGTTCGTGCAGGAGTTCGTGCATCTGCTCGGCGGCCATGCGCTCCGCCGCGAGCCTGTCCCGGCCGTGGCGGGTGGTCGATCGGGCATTTTCGAAACCGCTGCTGAACTGGGGCGTGGAGGGAAAGCCCCTGCGCTCCCATCGCCGGACGACGGTGGCGTAGGCCGCACGCAGGTCGGCGGAGAGGGAGTCCGCCTCCACCGGGAACGCCAGCATCCCGAGGTTGAAGGCGGCCCGCGGCGGCCACGGCCGGTTGGGGGGCGCCGCCGCGCCACCCGCCCGGAACCGGCGCATGCGGAAACCCGGTCACCCCAGCATCTTCAGCACGAACAGCGCCACCCCCGGCACGAAGACCAGCAGCAGGATGCGCAGCATGTCCGAGATCAGGAAGGGCGTCACCCCGCGGAAGGTGACCGCCATGGGCACGTCCTTGGCAAGGCTGTTGATGATGTACACGTTCATGCCCACCGGCGGCGTGACCAGGCCGATTTCCACCACCATCAGCGAAATTATGCCGAACCATATCGCCTTGCCCTCGGGGTCCAGGCCCATGTAGTCCATGCCCATGACGATGGGAAAGAAGATGGGGATGGTGAGGAGGATCATGGACAGGCTGTCCATGATGCAGCCCAGGAAGAGGTAGATGCCGATGATGACGAAGATGATCAGCAGCGGCGAGAGCCCCAGGCCGCCCACCCACTGGGCGAGTTCGGCCGGCATCTGGGTCAGGGCCAGGAAGACGTTCAGCACGTCGGCGCCGAGCAGGATCAGGAACATCATGCCGGTGGCCTGGGCCGTGCCGTAGACGCATTCCAGGAAGCCGCGTCCCTTGAGGCCGCCCGAATACCAGGCGACGACGCCGGTGGCGATGGTGCCGATGGCCGCGGCCTCGGTGGGGGTGAAGAAGCCGCCGTAGATGCCGCCGATGACGACGGTGAAGATCAGCAGCACCGGCCACGTGTCCGCCAGGGCCTTGACGCGCTGGGCGAAGGTCGCCCTCTCGCCGGCGGGCCCCGCCTTCGGGTCCAGGCGGCAGACGATGGCGATGACGATCATGTAGCCGATGGCGGCGATGATGCCGGGCACGAAGGCGGCGACGAAGAGCTTGGCGATGTTCTGCTCGGTCAGGATGGCGTAGATGACCAGGGGCACGGAGGGCGGGATCAGGATGCCCAGGGTGCCGCCGGCGGCCAGCACGCCGGTGGCCAGGCCGGGCGAGTAATTGTGGCGGCGCAGTTCCGGCAGGGCCACCTGGCCCATGGTGGCGGCGGTGGCGAGCGACGAGCCGCAGATGGCGCCGAAGCCCGCGCAGGCGGTGACGGCCCCCATGGCCATGCCGCCGCGCCAGTGGCCGATCATGGCATTGCCGGCATTGAAGAGGGCCTTGGAAAGGCCACCATGGGTGGCGAACTGCCCCATCAGCAGGAAAAGGGGCACGACGGAAAGGTCGTAGATGGAATAGCGGGCATAGGCCGCCGTCTTCAGGTAGTTGGCCAGGGGCGCCCAGCCGGCGACCCATGTATAGCCGATCATGCCGGTGACCAGCATGGCCATGGCGATGTGGACGCGCAGGGCCAGCAGGACGAGCATGAAGCCCCCCATGGTCAGACCGATGGCGATGCCGCTCATTTCGCCTCCCCCCCGAAGTCCAGCCAGGCCGTGAAGAGGGCCGCGCAGCCGAGCAGGAAGAAGGACGGCACCATGGGCAGGTAGCCCCACCAGGTGGGCAGGCCCAGCAGCATGGTCGCGTCGCCGCTGCCGGCCAGGTCCAGGAGCCCCGCCGCCATGCGCCAGGAGACGACGAAGGCGACGACGGCCAGCAGGAGGGAGGCGATGCCGTCCAGGCGCTTGTTGCTCTTCGCCGACAGGGTGGTGGTGAAGAAATCCACGATCACGTGGCCGCGCACCATCTGGCAGAAGGGCAGGCACATGGCCACGGCCATGGCGCTCATCATCTGCACCAGTTCGAAATCGCCCTTGATGGGGGTGTCGAAGGCGGCGCGGCCAACGATGCTGGCCACGGACATGACGGCCATGGCGGTCAGGACCAGGCCGGCCAGGACGGCCAGCGCGCGGCAGGAATAGTCGAGGGCGCGGCCCAGGGGGCCCCGCGGACGCACGACAGGGTTGAAGGTGGCCTCTCCCATGGGGGCTCCGTCGGATGTGCAGGGTGGATGCGCCGGGGCTGGCGGGCCCCGGCGCGGGGGGGCTTACTTGGTGTGCTTCTTGATCAGGTCGCGGGCGGCCTGCAGCAGCTTCTTGCCGTCGTGCCCCTTCTTGGTCACGTCGGCGGCCCATTCGTCGTCGAGGGCGTCGCTGGCCTGCTTCCATTTCTCCAGTTCGGCGATGGGGATGATGTTGACCGGGTTGCCGTGGTCCTGGATCAGTTTCTTGCCAGGCCCGTCCGCCTCCTGCTGGACCTTGCCCATCCAGGCGGAGAATTCCGCGCCACTGTTGGCGTCGAGCACCTTCTTCAGGTCGGCCGGCAGGGAGTCGTACTTGGCCTTGTTCATGGCCACGATGAACACGGAGGTGTAGATCGCCGGGTACTTGGTGTCGGTCTCGCCGGTGAACTTGGTCAATTCGTGCATCTTGGTGGCGCCCACCACCTCGTAGGGGGTCATCGCACCGTCGATGACGCCCTTGGACAGGGCCTCGCCCACCTGGGGCAGCGGCATTCCGACGGGGGTGGCGCCCAGGGATCCGAGGAACTTGTTCGTCATGCGGGTCGGGGCGCGGAACTTCATGCCCTTGAAGTCGGCCATCTGGGTGACGGGTTTCTTGGTGGTGAAGAGGTTGCCGGGGCCATGCACGTGGAAGGCCAGGGGCTTCACATCCTTGAACTCCGCCAGGTCGAACTGGTTCACGTAGTCCCAGAGGGCGCGGCTGGTGGCCTCGGCGTTGGTCATCATGAAAGGCAGTTCGAAGACCTCCACGAGCGGGAAGCGGCCGGCCGAATAGCCCGGCAGGGTCCAGACGATGTCGGCGACGCCGTCCTTGGCCTGGTCGTAGAGCTGGGGCGCGGTGCCGCCGAGCTGCATGGCCGGATAGATCTGGCACTTGAGGCGGTTGTTGGAGTCCTTGGCCAGCTTCTCGCACCAGGGGCCCAGCATCTTCTCGTGCACCGGCGCCTTGGGCGACAGGAAGTGGTGCACCTTCAGGGTCACTTCCTGGGCCACGGCCGGCAGGGCGAACAGGGATGCGAACGCGCCCGCGGCAGCCAGGCGGACGAACGGGGTTTTTTTCATCGTGGGTCTCCTCCTCTCAAGAAAACGAATCGCCGCTCCGGGTTCTCCCGCCCGGCGAGGGACTGATCCTCGCGGCGGAATCCCGGGGTGGGCGATCATGGCGTCACCAGCAGGCTGGCATTGCCGCTGCCGGAGCTCTGAGTATAGGGGCCGAACTGGCGGCCGGACAACGTGCCCGCGCGGCCCTTCAGCGCTGCCGCCCCGCCGAGCAGCGTGGCCAGGGGGCGGCCGCCCATCTCGGCGTAGACGCGCTTGCAGTAGGCGGGAAACCCGGCCTGGATGGCGTCCAGGTCCCCGGCCAGCAGGCGCCCGGTGAATTCCCTGTCGGCCGCGATCTGGTCATCGCTGGGCCACAGGGCCGGGCCCCGCGCCACCTGGTGGGCAAGCGCCGTGCTGGCCACCAGGACGGCGCGACGGCCGGTGGCCCGCGCCGCCTCGTCCACCGCGCGGCCGACGGTGTCCGCCTCCTGGAGGCTGGCGGCCAGCACCGACGGCATCTGCACGGTGGGGATTTCCCCCTCCGGGTCCAGGTAGTGCAACGGCACGTAGCAGCCGTAGTCCCACTTGTAGTGCTCACAGGTATTGGCGAAGATGGGGACGTCCTTCTTCGCCACGGCCTCGACCAGGGCCTGGCCGAACAGCGGGTCGCCGGCGTAGTCGTAGGGCAGGCCGGGCACCAGGTCCGGCGCCTCGTCGGCGACGCTGTGGCCCTGGTGGCGCGGGTGGCAGTTCACGTACCAGTTGAAGGTGCACATCCAGTGGGCCGAGACGAGCACGATGACGTCGGGCTTGATGGCGCGGATGGCGGCGCCCATCTCCTTCATGCCTTCGATCATGCCGCGCTGGAATTCCGGCGCCTTCTCCTCGATGGCGATGCGCGGAATGTGGGGCGAGACGGCGCAGGCGATCAGTCCGGACACGGTGTCCTCCTCACTTCGCGGCTTCGGCCTCGGCCTCGCGCTTGGCGATGTTGGCCAGCAGCTCGGCACCCCGGTTGGCCGCGGAGAGGCCGCGGAACAGGAAGCAGAGGCTGATCACGGCCTGCATCTCCTCCCAGGTGGCACCGGCGCGCCGGGCGGCGATGCCGTGCAGCACGGCCGCGTCGTTCATGTCCATCAGCAGCATGCCGAAGAGCATCAACTGGGCCGTCTTCACGTCGAAGCACTTGGGGTACATGGCATGGGCCCGCATCTGCTCCTGCAGGTCCAGCAGCTTCGGGTCCAGGGCGCCGGTGACGGCCATGCGCGCCTCGATGCGGGGCGGCACGAAGCCGATCAGCTCCTTGTAGATGGCGTTGCGTTCTTCCAGGCTGGCATTCGGATCGGCGTAGGTGCCGATCTTCTTTTCGACGACTTCCCTGTCGATGCGGTTGGGCAGCAAGGACTTCTCCTCGGTTCGGGTTCAGGGCTTCGGGCCCCGGGGGGCGGAATGGCTCGCGATCCAGGGACCGGGCGGGCGCCTCGCGTTCCCGGTCAATCGATCAAAAGTCAATGATTCGACTATAATCCAAAAAATCGATTTTCCTGTCAACATCGTTTTTTGGTATTTTTGGATCGTTCCATTGCGGGGTGAATGTCCATGAGCAATTCGACCCTGTCGTCCCAGCTGGTCCAGGCCCTGCGGGCGGACCTGATGCGCGGCGCCTTCGAGCCGGGCCAGCAGCTGCGCCTCAACCAGCTCTGCGAACGTTTCGACGTGAGCCTGAGTCCCCTGCGCGAGGCGCTGTCGCGCCTCGCCGCGGAAGGTTTCGTGATCGCCCAGGACCAGCGCGGCTACCAGGTGGCGCCCGTGTCGCTGGCCAACCTGGAGGAGGTCACGCGGCTGCGCCGCATGCTGGAATGCCTGGCCCTGAAGGAATCCATCGCCCACGGCGACGACA
Organism: Rhodocyclaceae bacterium; assembly: GCA_016791145.1. Lineage (GTDB taxonomy): Bacteria > Pseudomonadota > Gammaproteobacteria > Burkholderiales > Rhodocyclaceae > JAEUNJ01. The sequence continues at coordinate 12,368 of JAEUNJ010000169.1, forward strand.
AGTGGGAGGCGGACCTGGTGGCCAGCTTCCACCGGCTGGAACTGATCGAGCGGCGGCGCGGCGGCGCGCCGGAATACGGCCTCGACGAATGGGAGGCCCGCCACCGGGAATTCCACCTGGCGCTGATCGCCGCCTGCCGGATGCCCGTGCTGCTCCAGTTCTGCGAGAGCCTGCTCGACTTCAGCGACCGCTACCGGCGCATCTTCCTGCGCTCCCGCCCGCTCGACCGGGACATCCAGTGCGAGCACGACGTGATCCTGCAGGCCGCCCTGGCCCGGGATGTGGACAAGGCCGAAAAGGCCCTGGGCCTGCACATCGAGCGCACCGCGACGAACGTGGCCAAGGCCCTGCGCCAGGG
>JAEUNJ010000245.1 GCA_016791145.1 Rhodocyclaceae bacterium
GGGATACTCCTTGAGCTGGTAACTGCAGGACGCCGCCCAGAAATGGGCACTGGGCAGCACAATGCTGTTCGGGTAGGCCTTGATGAAGGCCTGGAAGGCGGCCTGGGCCTCCTTGTATCGGGCGCCGCGGAAGGCCATCAGGGCCGTCTCGTAGTCGCGGGTCTCCGCCGCCGGGTCCGCCACCTTGGCGGGCGGCGCCTCCTCCTTCGGGGCCTGGGCGGCGGCGGCCGCCGACTCCAGCTTGCGCAGCCGGGTGTCCAGATCCACGTAGAAGTCCTTCTGGCGCTTCTGCAGCGAATCCAGGTCGTTCACCAGCACTTCGATCTGGCCGCGCAGGCGGGCCAGGTCGGACCTGAGGGCCTCGCCCTGGTTCGCAAAATCGATCTGGTTCTTGGCGGCCGAGTCGAGCCGCTTGGTGACCTCGGTCAGGTCCGCGCGCAGCTTCTCGATGCGGGCGCGGGCCTCATCGTCGTCGAACAGCCCGGCGCGGACCGGCAGGGCCAGGCACAGCAGCGCCAGCAGCCACGCGCGGCGCATCGCTCAGAACTCACCGGAGTAGAGCATGTCCCCGCGCCGGTTGCGGGCCCAGCACTCCTCGGTCTGCTCCTGGCAGACCGGCTTCTCCTCGCCCAGGCTCACGGATTCCAGCTGGTCCTCCCGGGCCCCCAGGAGGCCCAGGGCCTTGCGGACCGCCTCGGCCCGCTTCTGGCCCAAGGCCAGGTTGTACTCCCGGCTGCCGCGCTCGTCGGCGTTGCCCTGGATCAGCATCCGGTATTTGGGCTTGGCGGCCAGGAACCTGGCATGGGCCTCGATCAGCGGCTTGAACTCGTCCTTGATCACGTAGCTGTCGTAGTCGAAATAGACGCTGCGCTTGGACAGGATGCTCTTCGGATCCTTCAGGGCCGCGTCGCCGAAGGTCTCCCCGGGGCCGGCCTCCACGGGCTTCACGGGCTTGGTGTCCACCTGGACGGCGCTCGGATCGCGGCTTTCGACGCGGGAAGGGTCCTGCTCGGGGGCTGGGGGCTGGGAACCGCAGGCGGCGAGCAGGAGGCTCAGGGCGGCGGCAGGGGCGAGGCGTTTCATCTTGATCTCCGGTACGGAAGGAAAGGGGCTCGGCATTCGAACGGCGCCGGCCTCAGCGGGTTTGGTGGAACGTCATCGGGCGTAGGGGCCCCAGGAGGGCTCGCGCACGTCGGCGGCCTGGACGGACAGCTTCTGCTTCACGCGGCCATCCGCCGAGACGGCGGCCAGCACGCCGCGCCCGCCGATCTCCGTGGCATAGAGGATCATGCGGCCGTTGGGGGCGAAGCTCGGCGATTCGTCCTTGGCCGAGTCGGTCAGGATCTGGGTCTGTTTCGTCGCCAGGTCCATGACGGTGAGCTGAAAGCGGCCGCCGCTGCGGGAAACGTAGGCGAGGCTGCGGCCGTCCGGCGAAAGCCGGGGCGTCACGTTGTAGCTGCCCTCGAAGGTCATCCGGAAGGCGTCGCCGCCGTTGGCCGGAATGCGGTAGATCTGCGGGCTGCCGCCCCGGTCGGAAGTGAAGTAGATCCACTGGCCGTCGGGCGAGTACTGGGGTTCGGTGTCGATGCCCGCCGAGGCGGCGAGGCGGGTGACCCCGCTGCCGTCCGCATTGACGACGTAGAGCTGGGAGCCGCCGTCCTTTGTCAGCACCACGGCGAGCTTCTTCCCGTCGGGCGACCAGGCGGGCGCCGAGTTGGAGCCCTTGAAGTTCGCCGCCACGTGGCGCCGGCCCGAGGCCAGGTCGTGCACGTAGACGATGGGCTTCTTCGCCTCGAAGGACACATAGGCGAGCTTCGCGCCGTCCGGCGACCAGGCCGGCGAGATGATGGGCTCGCGCGAGGCGAGGGCGGCCTGGGGATTCATGCCGTCCGCATCGGCGATCTGGAGTTCGTAACGGCCGGCGCTCTTCACCACGTAGGCGATGCGGGTCGAGAACACGCCGCGCTCGCCGGTCAGCTTCTCGTGGATGAAATCGGAAATCCGGTGGGCCGTGGCGCGGATCTGGCCGCTGTTGTGGATGAAGGCCTGGCCGCCGAGGGAGGCCTGTTTCTGGACGTCGTGGAGCCGGAAGCGCGTGTCGTAGCGGCCGTCGGCGGCAGGCTGGGCGGTGCCCGCCGTCACCGCGTCCGCGCCGGCCGCCCTCCAGTCGGCGAAGGCCACCGGGGCGCCCTCGGCCAGGGGCGCGGTGCCCGGATCGACGAGGCGGAACAGGCCGCTGCGTTCCAGGTCCGCCCGCACCACCGAGGACAGGGCCTGGGCGACGATGCGCTCGCCGGAGAAATCCGGGACCGCGACGGGCAGCCGGTTGGCGCCGGCGCCGGTGATCTCGATGGAGAGCTGGGCCTGGGCGGCCAGGGCCAGGGCGGTGCCGGCCACGGCGACGGCCAGGTGGCGGAAGGTCTTGATCTGCATAAGAAAGCGATTATACCGGCTCAGTCTTCGACGGGCCGGAAGGTGAGCTTCAGGTTACGCTGGAAAAGCTCGGCCTGATCCGGCTTGGGGAGCGGACTCGACTTGAGGATGGCGCGCTCGGTGGCCGCATCCCAGGCGGGAGTGCCCGACGACCGGGCCAGCTTGACCGACAGCACCTCGCCGCTGGGCAGCTGGGTGACCTCGAACACGGCCTCGGGATTGCCCTTCAGTTCCGGCGGCATCACGATGTTGCCGCGGATCTTGCCCCGTATCCGTGCGACGTAGTCCGCCTCGGCCTTCTTCTTCGCCGCCCCGGCCTGGGCCGCCTTGGCCTCGCTCAATTGCGCCAGTTCCCGATCCACCGCCTGCTGGTGGGCCAGTTGTTCCTTGCGCCGGTCCAGGTCCTGCTGCTCCCTGCGCAGGGCGTCCGTGGGGTCGAATCGCGGCTTTGCCTCCTCCTTGGGCGGCGGCTTCGGCTTTTCCTTCTCCTTCACCGCGATGTCCGGCCTGGGCGGCTGGGGCTCGGCCCGGGGCTCCGGTTTCGGCGGCGGCGGTTCGACCCGCGGTTCCGGCCTCGGCTCCGGGGGCGGTTCCGCCACGGGCGCCGGGAGCGGGGCGGCCCGGACCAGTTCCACCTCCACGGCCTCCGGGGCGCGCTTCTGCCAGGTGATGCCATAGACGAGGAAGGCGACGAGCCCCAGATGGACGGCGACGGCCAGCACCGCGGAGACGCGGCGGCCCGGCGGCTCCGGGCGGTCGAGCAGGGCCGCTTCCAAGGCCTTATTTCCCCGGCTGGACCAGCAGGCCGATCTTCGCCACCTGCTGTTTCTGCAACTCGTCCATCACTTCCAGCACCGCCTCGTACTGTACCTTGCGGTCGCCCGCGATCAGCACCGGCTGGGCCGGGTTGCGTTCCTGCGCGGCCTTGATCCGGGCCGCCAGTTCCTCCCGGGTGACCGGGGTTTCCGCGCTGCCCTTCGCCCGGTCGCGCAGGGCGATGGTCCGGTCGGCGTGCACGATGACTTCCAGCGGCGCCACCGGCGGCTGGGCCGCCTTGCCGACGCTGGGCAGGTCGATGGAGCCGGTCTGGATCAGCGGGGCCGTGACCATGAAGATGACGAGCAGCACCAGCATCACGTCGATGTAGGGCACGACGTTGATCTGGTTCATCAGTCGGCGCTGTCTCATGGCGGGCCCTCGCCGGCCGCAGGCCTCGGCGCGGCCGCCGCTCCCACGGGAGAATCGATGCGCGGCATGGCGCGGTTCACCGCAACTGCCGCTGCAGGATGTTCGAGAACTCCTCCATGAAGCTCTCGAAGCGCACCGCGACCCGGTCCACGTCGTGGGCGTAGCGGTTGTAGGCCAGCACCGCGGGAATTGCCGCGAACAGGCCGATGGCGGTCGCCACCAGGGCCTCGGCGATCCCCGGCGCCACGGCGGCCAGGGTCGCCGAACTCATGCTGGCCAGGCCCCGGAACGAATGCATGATGCCCCAGACGGTTCCGAACAGGCCCACGTAGGGGGATACCGAGCCGACCGAGGCAAGGAATGCCAGATGCGATTCCAGGTCGTCGATCTCCCGCTGGTAGGTGGCCCGCATGGCGCGCCGCACGCCGTCGATGACCGTGCCCGGGTCCAGCGTCTTCTGGCCCCGGAGCTTCGTGAATTCCCGGTAGCCGGCCTCGAAGATCCGCTCCAGGGCGCCGGCATGGTGGCGGTCGTTCACCGCGCTCTGGAACAGGCCGTTCAGGTCGCCGCCGCTCCAGAAGTCGCGCTCGAACTTGTCGGTCCGCACCTTCGCCTCGCGCAGGGCGAACCACTTGCGGAAGATGTAGTACCAGGACATGAACGAGACGGCGGCCAGGAGGCCCATCACGAGCTTGACCACGAGGCTGGCGTTGATCACCAGTTCGATGATGGAGAGATCCTGGGTGACGTTCATGCGGGGTTTTCCATGGAAGTTCTGAGGGTCTGCAGCAGGTCCGCGGGCAGGCCCGTGGGCTTGCCCGTCGCCGGGTCGAAGCACGCCGCCTTGACCCGGGCGTCGAGGAGAAGTTCCCCCTCCCGCTCGACCCGCTGGGCGAAGACCATCTGGGCCCGGCCCACCGAATCGGCCCAGGTCAGCACCTGCAACTGGTCGTCCAGGCGCGCCGGCTTCAGGTATTCCGCCGACAGGGAGCGGACCACGAAGGCCAGGCCGCGCTCGCGGAGGAGGGCCGTGTGCTCCATGCCCAGGGCCCGCAGCCAGTCGGTGCGGCCCCGCTCCAGGTAGCGCAGGTAGTTGGCGTAATAGACGACGCCCGCGGCATCGGTGTCCTCGTAATAGACCCGCACCGGCAGGACGTGTCGAAAGGCGGTCATGGCCGGGATTTTACCCGGGCAGACGCCCGGGCCCGGCATTCGCATAGTCCGTTCGGACTATTGACCCGCGAATCGGCTTTCCGGAGGATGCCGAATGATCGACAGCGTCCCGCGGCATGCCTGCGGGAAAAAGACGCCAACGGAAGCCATCGCTGCCCGGCCACCGCCGCTCCGCCGGGGACCCTCCGGCAACCCATCCAAAGGAGAAACCGCACCATGCACGCGAAAACCCTGGCAAGCGCGCTTTTCTTTGCCGTCCTGTCGGCCAAGGCCCAGGCCGGTCCCGTCCTGGCCTCCAGCACCTTCGATACCGATGCGCAGGGCTGGACGGCCGCCGCGGTTGACGCCGGCAGCTGGTCGGTCGCGGGCCCGGCTACCGCCGCCTTCAACGGCGAAGGCAATCCCGGCGGCTCCCTGCGCGTTGCGGATCCGGATTCCTGGTGGACCTACTTCGTGGCCCCCGCCGCCTTCCTCGGCGACAAGAGCGCCGCCTTCGGGGGCAGCCTGTCCTTCGACAGCCGTTACGTCACGCCGGGGGATAGCAATGCCAACGAAGCCGACGTGGTGCTGAAGGGCGCCGGACTCACTTTGCTCCGGGACCTGACCGGCACACTTCCCGTCACGTGGACCCACTTCGACGTGTCCCTGAACGCCAGCGGTGCATGGCGGGTGGGCAATACCTTCTCCGGCGCCATCGCCACCGACGCGCAGATCCTCGCGGTGCTCACCGGTCTCGACGCCCTGTGGATCAATGCCGAGCACTTCACCCCGGTCAAGGAAGTCATTGCCCTGGACAACGTGGTGCTCGCCGCACCGGTGCCGGAACCGGAAACCTACGCGATGATGCTGGCCGGCCTGGGGGTCCTCGGGGCCGCCGCCCGGCGGCGCAAGGCCGCCTGAGACCGGCGCAGGCGTCCACGAAAAAGCCCGCTCCG
>JAEUNJ010000247.1 GCA_016791145.1 Rhodocyclaceae bacterium
CAGGCGCACCGCCGGCATGCCCTCGGAGAGCTTCTTGAAGCGGCGGTTGGTGCGGAAGGCGTCGCCCTCGCCGGCGAACATGCGGGTCGGGTCCTCGTTCTCCCGCTTGAAGGCGAAGACGCCGGCGGTGAAGGGGAAGGAGCCGGGCACGTTCTCGCTCATCAGGAAGCGCAGCAGCTAGCCCTCGTCCTCGAAGCGGGGCAGGATCACCTTGCGGATCTTGGTGCCGGAGAGGGTCTCGGAGACCAGGACGGTGCGGATCTCCTTGTCGCGGATCCTCACCACGTACTCGTCGCCGGCGTAGGCCTTCTTCATGTCCGGCCACATGGCCAGCAGCTTGCGGGCCTGGGGCGTGAGCTGGCCGTCCTTCCAGGCAATCAGCTCGTCGAAGTCTTTCGCCTCCTTGCCGCAGCCTTCGAAGAGGGCCTTGGCGGTCTTCAGCGACTGGCGCTCCCGGGCGATGGCCGACTGCTCGGCCGTGAGCCTGTGGTAGCCGCGCACGGTGTCGGCGATCTCGGCCAGGTAGCGGGTGCGTTCGGCCGGCACGATGGCGCGGCCGGGGGAGGAATGCTTCACGTCCACCGCCGGCAGCTTGCCGGGCTTGAGCTTCAGGCCGTGGGCGGCGAGCTTGGGTGCGACGGCCTGGTAGAGGGCGGTGACCCCGTCGTCGTTGAAGCGGGCGGCCATGGTGCCGAAGACCGGCATGGCCTCCGCCGCCTCGCCGAAGCGCTCCCGGTTGCGCTGGTACTGCTTCCTCACGTCGCGCAGGGCGTCGGAGGCGCCGCGACGGTCGAACTTGTTGATGGCCACGAAGTCGGCGAAGTCGAGCATGTCGATCTTCTCCAGCTGGCTCGCCGCGCCGAATTCCGGCGTCATCACGTACATCGAGGTGTCCACGTGCGGCACGATGGCGGCGTCGCCCTGGCCGATGCCCGAGGTCTCGACGACGATCAGGTCGAAGCCCGCCACCTTGCAGGCGGCCAGCACTTCCGGCAGGGCCTTGGAGATCTCCGAGCCGGTGTCCCGGGTGGCCAGGGAGCGCATGAAGATCTGCGGGTGGTTGATGGCGTTCATGCGGATCCGGTCGCCGAGCAGTGCGCCGCCGGTGCGCTTGCGCGACGGGTCGATGGAGACCACCGCCACCGAGAGGGCGTCCTCCTGGTCCAGGCGGAAGCGGCGGATCAGCTCGTCGGTGAGGCTGGACTTGCCCGCCCCGCCGGTGCCGGTGATGCCCAGGGTCGGCACCTTGGTGGCCGCCGCCTTCTCCAGCAGCGCGGCGCGGGCCGCCTCGGGCCAGGCGCCGTTCTCCAGGGCCGTGATGACCCGCGCCAGGGCGCGCCGGTCGCCGGCCTCGACGGCCTTCAAGTCCTTGGGGGCCAGGGGCGACAGGTCCTTGTCGCAGCGGTGGACCATGTCGTTGATCATGCCCTGCAGGCCCATCTTCTGGCCGTCCTCGACCGAGTAGATGTGGCCGACGCCGTAGTCGTGGAGCTCGCGGATCTCCGCCGGCACGATGACGCCGCCGCCGCCGCCGAAGACCTGGATGTTCTCGCCGCCCCGCTGCCGCAGCAGGTCGATCATGTACTTGAAGTACTCGACGTGGCCGCCCTGGTAGGAGGACACGGCGATGCCCTGCACGTCTTCCTGCAGCGCCGCGACGACGATCTCCTCGACGGAGCGGTTGTGGCCCAGGTGGATCACCTCGGCGCCCGTGGATTGCAGGATGCGCCGCATGATGTTGATGGAGGCGTCGTGGCCGTCGAAGAGGGAGGCGGCGGTCACGAAGCGCACCTTGTTCTTCGGCTTGTAGGGGACGAGCTTGGTGGCGACGGACAGATCGGTCATGGCGGGTCTC
>JAEUNJ010000255.1 GCA_016791145.1 Rhodocyclaceae bacterium
CGTGGGCGCGGGGGAGGCTCCCGCGGCGGCCCTCAAGCGCTGGCTGGAGCGCCAGGCGGAGCCCTGGCTGCTGGTCTACGACAATGCCGAGGAAGTTGCCGCCCTGCGCGCTTTCCTGCCCCAGGCCGGCGGCCACCATGTCATCGTCACCTCCCGCAATCCGGCCTGGGGCGGCGTGGCGGCGCCTCTGGAACTGGAAACCTGGACGGCCGACCAGGGGGCCGACTTCCTCGCCGCCCGATTGCCGGCCGAGGCCCGCGACGCATTGGAGGGACTGTCGCAGGACCTGGGCGGCCTGCCCCTGGCGCTGGAGCAGGCCGCGAGCTATCTGGAATCCACCGGCATGGCCGTGGCCGACTACCGCCGCCTGCTGGCCGACGAGAAGACCGCCTTCCGCCTGCTGGCAAGCGGCGAGGCCGCCTCGGGCTACGAGGCCACCGTGGCCGCCACCCTGGCCATCGCCATGCCGCACCTGTCGCCGGCGGCTGCCCAGTTGCTCGGCCTCTGTGCGTTCGCCGCCCCGGAGCCCCTGGCCGAACGCTTCCTGCGGGAGGCCGCCGACTTGCTGCCGGAAGCGCTGGCGGCCGCGGCATCCGACGACCTGGCCTGGAACGACTGCGCCGGGGAACTGCGACGCTACGCCCTCGCCCAGCGGGTCCGGGCGTCGGCCGTGAGCGATCGGGCGGAGGAGGCAACGGGCGTTGCCGAACAAGCTCTGCTGCTGCATCGCCTGACCCAGCAGGTGGCCCGAAGCCGATCCACGGACCCGGCGGCCGACGCGCAGGGCCTACAGGCCGTCATTCGCCATGCGTTTCCCGAGCAACCGAGACTTCCGGACCGCTGGCCCCGCTGCGCGGCCCTCGCGGAACACGTGATCCACCTGGATCGGTTCGCGGACGACGCATCGCTGGATATGCGGGGCCATACCTGGCTCCTCGACCGGCTGGCCACCTACCTCGCCGCTGGGCCGGCCCTTTTCGCTGATGCGGTACGCTGGTACCAGCGAGCCGTGGAGATCGATCGCCGCGTGCTCGGCGAGGAACACCCGGCCACCCTGACCAGCATGAACAACCTGGCCAGCACCCTGTGGTACCAGGGCGACCTGGCCGGCGCCCGGGCCCTGCAGGAAAAGGTCCTCGACGCCCGCCGCCGCGTCCTCGGCGAGGAACACCCGGACACGCTGGGCAGCATGAACAACCTGGCCAGCACCCTGTGGAACCAGGGCGACCTGGCCGGCGCCCGGGCGCTGCAGGAAAAGGTCCTCGACGCCCACCGCCGCGTCCTCGGCGAGGAACACCCGGCCGCGCTGACCAGCATGAACAACCTGGCCGGCACCCTGCGGAGCCAGGGCGACCTGGCCGGCGCCCGAGCCCTGGAGGAAAAGGTCCTCGACGCCCGCCGCCGCGTCCTCGGCGAGGAACACCCGGACACGCTGACCAGCATGGGCAACCTGGCGGCCCTGGAGTGGCAGGCCGGGAAGCGCGACGATGCCATGCGAATGATGAAACGAGCCGCTCGTGAGGCTGCCCAATCCATCGGCGCCGAACATCCGGTGGCGAAAGGACTCGCCGACGCCGCGAGGCAGATGCAAGCCGCCCTCGGCACTCCGATCAACGACCGCAGCGACCCCAGCGACCGCAGTACTCCCGGAGGAGCAAATCCATGACGACGGATCAGAAACCCGACAACCCGCCAGAAGGCAAGCTGAACCTCGGCGTCGCGGTCCTCCGCCAGGGCACGCAGGCATCCCTTCCCCGCGTCCTGCAACCCACCAGCCGTTCGGCGGGCGGCGAGGTCGATCCGCTCCTCGCCCGGGTGACGGTCGAGGGCGTCTACGACCTTTCCGCGGCGACCCGTGGCGAAGGGGGTGGCGAGGCGGCCGTCGTGGCGGCGACGAAGCTGCTGGCCATCGAGACCGAGGACGGCACGACGGTGCTGATCCGCTCGGACACCCTGGCCGAGAAGGTGGCCCAATTGCGGCCGGAGGCGCTGGATGTGAATGGGACGGTGGACTTCCGCCGCTTCCGCGACCCCAAAGCCGCGGCCCGGGGCATCGGGGACGTGTTATGGAAGACCGTCTCCGTGTTGCGCCTGCCGGAGGACGGCATACTCGATGAGGCCAGGGAGCAGGCCCTGGCCTGGGCCCGGGAAAAGCTCGGGGACGTGGCCGCGGACCGGGTCTTCGACACGGCCTCCTTCCTGGGCGCCAAGGCCCTGATGTGGAAGATCGAGTCGCGGCTGGCCGGCCGGCCGGGGCTCTACCACTGGCACGACCAGGCCCTGGCGCCCGGCGACCGCTGCCTGCCCGGCGACCCGCGCCTGGCCGACATGGCGGCCGGCAAGGCCGCCCTGGTGCTGATCCACGGCACCGCCTCCCATACCCAGGCGGCATTCGCCGACCTGCGCGGGCACGCCGCCACCTGGCAGGCCCTGGCGGAGCGCTTCCCCGGCGGCATCTTCGGCTACGAGCACCGGACCTTCTCCGAGAGCCCCCCGGAGAATGCCGTCGCCCTGCTGGAGGCCCTGCCCGCCGGGGCCCGGGTGTCGCTGGTCAGCCATTCCCGCGGCGGCCTGGTGGGGGACCTGCTGTGCCTCGGCCAGGTGAGCGACGCCGCCATCGATGCCTACCGCATCGACACCCGCGGCAGCGACGACGCGGCGGGCCTGGAGCGGGAAGCCGCCGAGGAGCGGGCCCGCCTGCGGCGCATCCGCCAGCTGGCGGCGGAGAAGGGCATCCTGGTGCAGCGCTACGTGCGCGTCGCCTGCCCCGCCCGGGGCACCCGCTTCCTGTCGGACAACCTGGACGCCGCCCTGTCGGACTTCCTGAACCTGCTGCAGTGGAGCGGCTCGGCGGCCGCCGAGGCGGTGGCCGGCGCCCTGGGCGGGCCGGTGGCCGCGGAAGCCTTCGGCAAGGGCGCCTCCAGCCTGCTCGGCGTGCTGAAGCGCCTGCTGCTGGAGATCGCCGGCCGGCGCATCGACCCGCGCCTGGTGCCGGGCATCGCCGCCATGCGCACGGATTCGCCCCTGGCCGCCTTCCTGGCCCATCCGGGGACCCTGCGCCGCGACGGCATCGCCATGGCCGTCATCGCCGGCGACACCGAGTTCGAGGGCTTCGGCCTCGCAGACCTGCGGCGGCGGGTGGCCAACCTGTTCTGCGACTGGAAGCTCTTCGACCGCAACGACAACGACCTGGTGGTGGATACGGACTCCATGTTCGCCGGCCTCGGCTTCCGGGACGGCGCCCACTACCTCTACGACCAGGATTCCTCGGTCACCCATTTCCGCTATTTCCGCAACCCGCTGACCCGGGATGCCCTGGGCGACTGGCTGGCGGAGCCGCCGCGCACCGGGCGCTACCAGCCCCTGGGCGCCGGGCCGCGCCTGCCGTGGAAGGACCGCCCGGCCGCGGTGGCGCGCGCCGCCGCCGGCCCGCGGCCCGCGGTGGTGCTGGTCCCGGGCATCATGGGCACGCACATCGAGGTGGGCCGCGGCCAGGGCGGCCCCGGCGACGGCGATCGCATCTGGTTCAACCCGCTGCGCCTGGGCGTCGGCCAACTGGCGCGGATCCGCGATCCGCAGGATGCCGACGTGACGCCGGAGGACCTGTTCGAGATGTTCTACGGCGACCTGGCCGACCATCTCGCCGAAAGCCACGAGGTGATTCGCTGCCCCTACGACTGGCGGCGCCCGCTGGCGGACGCGGCGGACATCCTGAAGGGGAAGATCGACCAGGCGGCAGCCGCCCAGCCCGGCCAGCCCATCCGCCTGCTGGCCCACAGCATGGGCGGCCTGGTGGCCCGCACGCTGATGGAGCAGCACCCGGGCGCCTGGCAGCGGGTGCTCGATTCCGGCGGCAGCCTGGTGATGCTGGGCACCCCCAACCACGGGGCCCACCTGATGGTGCATACCCTGCTCGGCAAGACCGGTTCCATGCGCATGCTGGAGAAGCTGGACTTCTCCCACGGCCTGCAGGAAGTCCTCGACATCGTGGCCGGCTTTCCCGGCGCCCTGAGCCTCCTGCCCCGGCCCGGCTTCAAGGATGCCGGCGATGCGCCCTGCATCGCCACGGGGGAGTACTGGCGGGACGGTGGCGCCCAGTGGGCGGAACTCAAGGCAAGGAACACGGACCGCTGGTATGGCGACGGGATCTGCGGCCTCCCGGTCCCGGGGGCCCTGGCCGCCGCCGCCCTGTCCTGGAACCAGGTCCTCCCGGACGAGATCCGCCCGGAACACGCGAAGCGCGTCTCCTACGTCTTCGGGCAGGGCGAGCAGACGCCCTGCGGCGTGCAGCGGGAAGGGGACCGGCTGAAGCTCCTCTTCACGGCGGACGGCGACGGCTCGGTGACCTGGGAATCCGGCCGCCTGGCCAACCTGGCCGAGGAGCGCTGCTGGTACATGCCGGTGGAGCACGCGGACCTGACCGGCGAGGAGGATTATTTCCCGGCCATCGTGGACCTGCTGGAGCGGGGCGCCACGGACAGGCTGGGCCGCCTGCCGCGGACCCGCGGCGAGGCGTCCCGGGCCTTCGTGCTGGAGGCGCCGCCGCCGGTGGTGCCCGGCGAGGAGGAACTGGCCCGGGCCTTCCTGGGCAGCGGGCCGCGGCGGCGCAAGGCCAGCCGGGGCCGGCAGGTGTTGCGCGTAGCCGCCCAGGCCGGGGACCTGCGCCACGCCCAGCGGCCCGTCCTCTGCGGCCACTACGTGGGCGACGCGATCTCCGGCGCCGAGGCCGCCCTGGACAGCATCCTCAAGGGCACGCTGTCGGAACGGGAGCGCCTCGGCGTCTATGCCGGCGAGGTCGGCACCTCGGCCATCGTCCTGCAGCCGCCGAACGCCGAGGAACGGGCCCGCGGCAGCCTGCCCGGCGCCGTGGTCGTGGGGCTGGGCCAGTTCACCGGGCAGTTGAGCGCCCGGCAGATCGGCGAGACGGTGCGCGCCGCAGTGCTGCGTTTCCTGCTCCAGTTGCGGGACGTGGTCCGCGTCGGCGCCGACGAGCCGGTGCAGCTCTACAGCGTGCTGATCGGCTGGGGATCCACCACCAGCATCAGCGTCGGCGATTCCGTGGCCGCCATCACGCGCGGCGTGCTGGAGGCCAACCGGCAGTTCGGCGAGGCGGCGGCGAAGGGCCGCCAGCCGGTCCTGGCCGTCACCGACCTGTGTTTCATCGACCTCTACCGGGATGCCGCCATCTCGGCCGCCCAGGCCGTGGCCACCCTGCCCGACCTGCTCGCCGCGGAGCTGCGCCGCCTCGGCGCCCGCATCGAGGCGGCGCCGACCCTGGCCGAGGGCGAGGGCGTCCTGGACCGGCTGGCGGTGGCCAGCGAAATGGGCCACTGGTCGCGCCTCATCGTCACCGACGCGGACGCGCCGGAAACCCCCTGCCCGCCGGAATGCTACGAGGTCCGGGTCCAGTCGCCGTTGCCCCGGGAGGTGCTCGAGCGCCTGTGCCGGCAGGCCCGCTGCGCCGAGGAGGCCGCCGGCGCGGCGCCGGCCCCCGCCGCGGCCGGGAAGCCGGCGGATGCCGCGCCCGCCGCCTCCCGGTACTACCCGGAACGGCTCAAGTACGTCTTCCTGTCCGAGCGGGCGCGCGCCGAGATGGTCTGGCAACGGCGCCAGCCGGGGCTCATCGAGGCGCTGATCGCGGCGCAGCGCGGCAGCACCGCCCATGACGCCGAACTGGGCCACACCCTGTTCCAGCTCATGGTGCCGCTGGACTTCAAGTCCGCCGCCCGCGAGCAGCCGCGGCTGCTGCTGGTGCTCGACGGCTACACGGCCAACCTGCCCTGGGAGCTGCTCCACGCGGACGGCGAGCCCCTTGTCATGCGCACCCCCATGGTCCGCCAGCTGGCCACGGCGCGCTTCCGGCCGACGGTGCGCACCGCCAACGTCGATACCGCCTGCATCATCGTGAACCCGAGCAGCGAGGGCTTCGCGCGGCGCTTCCCGGGCGACGCGGGGGCCCTGCCCGGCCTGGCCGGCGCGGAGAAGGAGGGCGAGGCCATCCGCGACTGCCTGAAGGAGGCCGGCTGGAATCCCAACGACATCGTCCTGGGCCCGCCGGAGCGGCCGGCGCTGGACGTCTTCAAGCTGCTCTACCAGCGGCCCTGGCGCATCCTGGCCATCGGCGCCCACGGCGTCTTCGAGGCCGCGGGCCGGGACGGCAACCGCTACACCGGCGTCGTCCTCTCCGGCGGCCTGCTGCTCACCGCCGTCGAGATCGCCCAGATGGAGGTGGTGCCCGAGGTGGTCTTCCTCAACTGCTGCCACCTGGGCAGCATGAGCAATCCCTACAGCGAGCCGAACCGTTTCGCCTACAGCCTGGCCCGGGAACTGATCGAGATGGGCGTGCGCTGCGTGGTGGCCGCCGGCTGGGCGGTGGACGACGAGGCCGCCTGCACCTTCACCTCCACCTTCTTCGGCCGCCTGGCGGCCGGCGAGCGCTTCGGCGATGCGGTCTACGCCGCGCGCCGGGAGACCTACCGCCGGCATCCCGGCAACAACACCTGGGGCGCCTACCAAGCCTACGGGGATCCGGGCTACCGCCTGCATGCCGCCGGCAGGGAGGAGGGCGGCGGCGGCGGCCGGCATTACGTGGCGGTGGAACAGCTGCTGGCGGACCTGCGCCGCGGGGTGGCCGACGCCAAGCGCGCGGGGTCGGACGGCAAGCCGCGCTTCGCCGAGTGGCAGCGGCAGGCGGAGCGCTGGCTCGCCAAGGCGCCGCCGGCCTGGGCCGGGCGGCCGGACGTGCAGCAGGCCCTCGGCGCCTATTACGCCGAGGCCGGCGCCGAGGGCTTCGCCCTGGCCCGGGAGGCCTACGGCAAGGCCATTCACGGGGAGGACAAGTCCGGGCGCGTGGCCGTGCGGGCGATCGAGCAGCTCGCCAACCTGGAGGCGCGCCACGGGGCCGGACTGGGCGAGGGGGGCCAGGCCCCGGAGGCGGCGGAACTGATCGCCGCGGCCCTGGCCCGCCTGGAGGGCCTGGCCCAGTCGACGGCCGCCACCGGCCTGCCGGTCAACCCGGAGCGCGCCGCCCTGGAGGGCAGCGCCTGGAAGCGCCTGGCCGGCGTCCTGGCCGGGCAGGCGAAGACGTGGGACGAGGCCGTCACCGTGGGCGCGATCTCCCACGGCGTGCGCGATGTCCTGGCGAAGTCGGCGGCCTGCTACAGGGCCGCCCTGCCCGCGGACCCGGCCGCCGAGCCCTACAACGCGCTGAACTGGCTGTCCCTGGCCTGGCTCGCGGACACCCTCGGCATCCCGGTCGCAGAGGCCGCGGCCCTGGCGGGGCGCTGCGGCGACGTGGCCCGGAAGCGCTTCGGCACGAGCAAGGGCTTCTGGGATGCCGTCATGAGCGCCGACGCCCGGATGACGGCCTGGCTGATGCGGCCCGGGTCCGGGACGGCGGCCGACGGCCTCTCCGGCCTCTCCGGCCTCTACCGGGAGGCCACCGAGCGGCTCCCCGCCTCGGACCGGGAGTGGGATTCGGTCGTCGATCAGTGGCGCCTGCTCGCCCGCTTCCTGCGCCTCAGGAACGGCCGCGGCGATCCCGACGGCAAGGCGCAGGCGCTGGAGGCCCTGGCCGGGGAGTTCCGGCCAGGGCGCCCGGCCGCGACCGCACCCGGCACGGCAACCGCCGCATCCGCATCCGAACCGGCCTCCGGGGCCGGTTCCACGGCTCGCGCCGGGTCCCGCGCCAAGTCGCCGGCGAAGCCGAAGCCGGATGCCGGCCGCAAGGGTGGCAAAGGCAAGTAGGACCATCCTCCAACGAAAGGAGAACCCGCATGGCCAAGACCTGCATCGTCGCCCGGGGCGACACCCTGACGAAGATTGCCCGGGCCCGGCTTGGCGACCCCTCGCTGGCGAAGGTGATCGCCGACTTCAACGGCCTGCCCGATGCGAGGCAGATATTCGTGGGCCAGGCGATCCAGCTCCCGTCGGCGAGGGACCTGCGGCCGGTCGTCGCCGCGCCCGCGCCGGCGGACCGCCGACGCGGCCCCCCCGCCTGGCCGGCACCGCCCGTGGGTTTCCAGGCCGTGCGCGACGTGTTCGGCGACCTGCTCGCCTACGTCCGCGACGACGGCAGCCTCGCCCCGGCCTGGGAGACGGAGCGCATGGTGAAGGCGGCGCTGCCCTTCCCGATCCCGCTGGCCTGGGACACCCGCCAGTCGGTCACCGGCATCCGCTGCCACAAGCTCATCGCGCCGCTGGTCGGGGAGGTGTTCCGGCAGATCGCCGCCCAGGGCCTGCAGAAGGCCGTGCAGACCTACGGCGGCGGCTACAACTACCGGCCCAAGCGCAACGGCGTCAAGCCCTCCACCCATTCCTGGGGCATCGCCATCGACCTGAACCCGAACACCAACGCCATGGGAACGGCCGGCGACATGGATCCCCGGCTGGTGGCCCTGTTCGAGGACCACGGCTTCGTCTGGGGCGGCCGCTGGGCCGGCAAGGGCAAGGACCCCATGCATTTCCAATACTGCTCGGGGTATTGAACCTGGCCCGGCGAACCGCGTGGGTGCCGGTTCCCCAATGGGGATCGTTCTGGGAACCTTCGCATCGTCCCGGGACCCGGTCCCGCTTTTCGCCGCGGGTCGCGCGCCGCCGGTCGTGCCTCCCCGGCGTGTTCCCGCCGGTCACGTCCGCGCCGGAAGGCTCAAGCAGCGCACAGATTCCCGGCCGGAAAGGCCGTGATGCCTTCCGCCAGGGGCCAGGGCGCGCCGGTGCCATGGCAGACGACGTACAGGTGGTCCAGTCGGAGCGCCTCGCGCGCCGAACGCATCGAGGGCGTCACGGCCGGCGAGCGCGTCAGCTTGACCTCGAAGCCGAGCCGTTCCGTGCCGCGCAGGATCAGCAAGTCGAGTTCCGCCCCGGTGTGCACGCCCCAGAACCAGGCGCCGTCGCGCCCGACGCCGGAACGCCGGGCCAATTCCAGGACGATCAGACCCTCCCAGGAGGCGCCGCATTTCGGGTGCGCCAGCAGGGCGTCGTGGCTGGTGATGCCGAGCAGGCTGTGCAGCAGGCCGGTGTCGGCGATGTAGACCTTGGGCGCCTTGATTTCCCGCTTGCCCACGTTGGCATGCCAGGGCCGCAGCCGGCGGACCAGGAAGGTCCCCTCCAGCACGTCAAGCCAGCGCGACACCGTCTTGTCGGTGACGCCCATCGCACGTGCCAGCTCGCTGCCGTTCCAGGTCTGTCCGTGATAGTGGGCGAGCATGGTCCAGAATCGGCGCATGGTCGCGGCCGGCAGGGCGAAGCCGAGCTGGGCCAGGTCCCGTTCGAGATAGGTGCGGATCAGGGCGGCCCGCCACTCGGCGCTTTCCGCGTCTCCGGCGGCGAGCAGCGCGCGGGGAAAGCCCCCGCGCAGCCAGCGCGCGTCGATGTCGTCGTCGGCCAGTTCGTCCAGCCCGAAGCCCTCGAGTTCGTGGAAGCCGATCCGGCCTGCCAGGGATTCGGCCGCATGGCGCATGAGTTCCGGCGAGGCGCTGCCCAGGATCAGGAAACGGGCCGGGCACTCCGTCCGGTCGGCCAGCACCCGCAGCAGCGGGAACAGATCGGGCCGCCACTGGATTTCGTCGAGGACCACCAGGCCGCGCAGGGGCCGCAGGATGAAGGAGGGGTCGGCAAGGCGGGCCAGGTCGTCCGGGTCCTCCAGGTCGAAGGTCGCGACCGGGCCGTCCCATTGCGCGGCCAGTTGCCGCGCCAGCGTGGTCTTGCCCACCTGGCGCGGCCCGAGCAGCGCCACGACGGGGAAGGCGTCGAGGCG